>JBOHAM010000155.1:0-20437 GCA_050697735.1 Gaiellaceae bacterium
TGCCGACTCGGTGAGGTCGCGGTAGGTCGCGAGCACGTGGTCGACCCGGTCGGCACTCCAGACGATGAGGCCGCCGGAAATGGTTGGGCCGACCTCGTGCAGCCGGAACGTGAAGCGGGTAACGACGCCGAAGTTGCCTCCACCGCCGCGGAGCGCCCAAAAGAGATCCGCGTTCTCGGCGAGGCTGGCTGTCCGGATCAGGCCGTCCGCAGTGACGATCTCGACCCCCTCGAGATTGTCCGCCGTCCAGCCGAAGCGACGCGTGAGATAACCCAACCCGCCGCCGAGGGTCAGGCCAGCGACGCCGACCTCAGAAGAGAAGGAGCCCAAGGGCACCGCCAGCCCGTGCGCCTGAGTTGCCCGGTCGACGTCCCGGAGCAGACACCCGGAACCGACATCCGCGAGCCTCGCGTGCGGCTCGACGCTGACATCGCGCATGCGGGACATGTCGAGCGTGAGACCGCGTTCCGCGATGGACGTTCCAGCCATGTTGTGACCCCCGCCCTTGATGCTCAGCATCAGACGGTTGTCCCGCGCGAAACCGACAGCCGCAGCGACATCGACAGCCGACGTCGGCTGGAGGACGAGCGCGGGGACTTTCGCAACCATGCCGTTCCAGACCCGCACGGCTTCGTCCCAACCTGCGTTGCCGACCCGCAGCAACGGACCCTCGACCCACGAGTCGAACTCGTCGAGCTGCTCCGCCCTCAACCCGACGAGACCGCCGTCGAGTCCGGCGATATCGATCGTGCCCGCCTTCGTTGTCTTCCGTCTACTCGTGCCTACGGGCTGTGGATGCTTCTCCATAGTCATCGCCGCTCCTCTCGCTGTTCTTCGGCCTTACGCTATGCGTCTAGCTCAGCAGTGACTGGCGGGATTCGGCCAAGTCAGTGGCGGACCACTGGGCTGGCCGAAAACCGCTGGTACGCTCGACGACAGATGCGACGATGAGCAGCATCGTCGAGGACTTTGAGAGCTGCTACCGGCTGAGCGACAGCCGTGACCCGCGCTACGACGGCATCTTCTTCGTCGCCGCCACCTCGACGAGGCTCTACTGCCGGCCGAGCTGCCCGGCACGGATGGCGAAACGCACGAACGTTCGCTTCTACCCGACGGCGGCGGCCGCGCAGTCGGCCGGCTTCCGAGCCTGCAAGCGCTGCCGCCCCGACGCGGCGCCCGGCTCACCGGAGTGGAACTGGCGCGCCGACCGTGTCGCGCGCGCCATGCGCTTGATCGCAGACGGCACCGTCGACCGCGAAGGCGTCCCCGGGCTTGCAAAGCGGTTGGGCTTCAGCGAACGCCATCTTCGGCGACTCCTCGCCGAGCAGGTTGGCGCCGGCCCGGTCGCACTCGCGCGCGCCCAGCGCGCCAACACGGCCCGGCTCCTGATCGAGTCGACCGCCATGCCCTTCGCCGATGCGGCCTTTGCGGCCGGGTTCCGTAGCGTCCGCCAGTTCAACGACACGGTCAAGCACGTTTTCGCCTCTACCCCGAGCGAGATGCGACGCCGCTCGATTGGTGGCAGCCCCCGGCCGCTGGGAGTCGTCGAGCTTCACCTGAGCTGCCGGAAGCCCTTCGATGGAGCCGCCCTGCTTCGGTTCCTCGAAATGCGGGCCGTGCCCGGTCTCGAGGAGGTCAGCGGCGGTACCTATCGGCGAGCGCTCACCCTCTCCCACGGCACCGGAGTTGTCGAGCTGACCCCAGAGGCGCGCGCCGTCCGCTGCATTCTTCGCCTCGACGATCTCCGCGATCTCGGCACGGCAGTAGCCCGCTGCCGGCGCTTGCTCGATCTAGACGCCGACCCGCTGGCAATTGTCGAGGCGCTCGGCCGCGACGAGGCGATCGGCGGCCTCGTCCGCGCGCGGCCGGGGCTACGAGTACCCGGCTGCGTCGACGGCGACGAGCTCGCCCTGCGCGCGGTGGTCGGTCAGCAGGCGTCGCTTGGGGCAGCACGAAGACAAACAGCTCGCCTCGTTGAAACGTTCGGTACGCCACTTGAGGAGCCACTCGGGACGGTGACGCATCTGTTCCCGGCTGCGGCAGTTCTCGCCGAAGCTGAACCCAAATTGCTCGCCGCGCCGGCCCGACGCCGCGAGACCTTGCAGACCCTCGCCGTCCAACTCGCAAACGGTGAAGTTCGCATCGACGCAGGCTCCGACCCGACGGAAGCGCTGACCCGGCTACTCGACATTCGTGGAATCGGTCCGTGGACTGCCGGTTACGTGTCGATGCGAGGCTTTCACGATCCCGATGCGTTCCCCCCCGGCGACGCCGAGGTTCGCCGCGCACTCAAAGCCTTGGGTCGCCCGCACGACTTCCGCTCGCTCGCCGTCCTGCAGGAGCGATGGCGGCCGTGGCGTGCATACGCCGCCCTCCAGCTCTGGACGAACCTGGATCATTGACCGCGTCAGCGATCGCCGCTATCCGTCGCTCCCGCTCATCGAGGTTCGAATCCCTCCCCCTCCGCCTCGCCTCAGAAACCGCTCGATCAAGCGGTTTCTGAGCTAGGAGCCTGACTACCGCCGACACACCGGTCGCCTCAGCCTGATGCTGTAGTGTCGGCGCCCCGATGGTGTGCTGTCACGACGTCCCTCTCGAGGGGCGGGAATCGGCCTTCTCGGTGGATGGCAACTCGATCACGTTCGGCCGGGGCGCGCTCGAGGAAGTCGGATCGTGGGCAAAGGCGCTCGGGCTCTCGCGGGTCGCCGTCCTGACGGACCCGAGGGTCGGGGCGCTCGAGCCGTTCGGGTGCGCGGTCGCCTCGCTCGAGTCGGCCGGCGTCGACGTCGCCCTCTACGACGAGGTGAAGGTCGAGCCGACCGACCAATCCTTTCTGGCCGCCGCACGGTTCGCGGTCGAGGCGAAGGTCGACGGCTTCGTCTCGATCGGCGGAGGCTCGGTCATCGACACGGCCAAGGCCGCGAACCTCTACGCCACCCATCCAGCAGAGCTCCTCACCTACGTCAACGCACCGGTCGGCGAGGGGCGTCCCGTTCCGGGACCGCTTCGGCCTCACCTGGCTTGCCCGACCACGTCCGGCACCGGCAGCGAGTGCACCGGGATCGCGATCTTCGATCTCCTCTCGCTGAAAGCCAAGACTGGGATCGCCGACCGGCACCTCGTCCCGACACGCGCGCTGATCGATCCCGACACCACGGAGACGCTCCCGGGCCCCGTGGTCGCGGCGAGCGGGTTCGACGTCCTCTCACACGCGCTCGAGTCCTACACCGCGCGCCCGTTCACCGCGAGGAGCAAGACGGACGCCCTGTCGCGACCGCTCAGCCAGGGCGCGAACCCTTGGAGCGACGTCGGCTGCCGGGAGGCTCTCCGGTTGTGCGGCCGGTATCTCGTCCGCGCCGTGCACGATTCATCGGATCGCGAGGCCCGCACGAAGATGATGTGGGCGGCGACCCTCGCCGGGATCGCGTTCGGCAACGCGGGAGTCCACGTCCCCCACGGCATGGCCTACGCGGTCGCCGGGCTGGTGAACTCGTTCTCCCCCGACGGCTACCCGCGGGAGGAGCCGATGGTTCCCCACGGCATGTCGGTGATCGTCAACGCCCCTGCGGTCTTCCGCCGGATAGCGGCGACGTCTCCGGAGCGCCACGTCGACGCCGCCGAGCTGCTCGGCGCCGATGCCCGGGACGCGGAGCCCGGAGAGGCGGTCTCCGGCCGGATCGCCGAGATGATGAAGGCGACTGGGATGCCGAACGGGATCTCCGGCGTCGGCTACGGCCGGTCCCACGTCGCGGCGCTCACGGAGGGCACGATCGTCCAGAAGCGCCTGCTCGACAACGCCCCCGTGCCCGTCGACCGCGAGCTCGTCGCCGACCTCTTCGCAAGCTCGCTCACGTGCTGGTGATCCGATGCGGAGGAGCGACTACAAGCACTTCCTGGCCGTCGAGACCCGCTGGATGGACAACGACGTCTACGGCCACGTGAACAACGTCGTCTACTACTCGTTCTTCGACACCGCGGTGAACCGGTACCTCATCGACGAGGGTGTCCTCGACATCCGGGCCGGCGACACCGTCGGGTTCGTGGTCGAGACCTCGTGCTCGTACGAGAAGCCGATCGCGTTCCCGGACCGCGTCACGGCCGGGATCCGGGTGGCGCGAATCGGGACGTCCAGCGTCCGCTACGAGATCGGCATCTTCAAGGACGACGACGACGAGTCCTCGGCCCACGGCCACTTCGTCCACGTCTACGTCGACCGCGTCGCGGAGCGTTCCCGCCCGATCCCGGAGGCGATGCGGGCGGCGCTGGAGAAGATCACCTAGCTGCGTGCAGAGAAGCGACGGCGGCGAGGATGACCTCGGCGCCGAGAGCAGCGTCGGCCGGGTCGGCCTCCTCCTCGGGAGCGTGGCTGATTCCGTCGCGGCACGGCACGAAGACCATGGCGCTCGGAACGTGGTCGGCAACGCACATCGTGTCGTGAGCCGCGCCCGAGGGCATGAGCACGAACGGCTCGCCAGTGCCGCCGGCCGCCTCCTCGAGCGCCCCCACGATGCGCTCGTCCAGGTGGGTGACCGGAAGCGTCTGCCGCCGGCGGTAGCTCGCCGTCAAGCCGCGCTCCGCGGCCGCCTCGGGCGCGAAGGACTCGACGCCCCGGGCGACCGCGTGGAACCCCTGCTCGACGACCCCGCGCGTGTCGAGCGAGAGCCGGGCGCGACCGGGCACGACGTTGATGATCCCCGGCTGGAGCTCCACCTCGCCGACCGTGCCGACCGTCCCGTCACCCGCCTCCCGCGCGAGCCGCTCCACCTCGAGGATCACGCGGGCGGCCACGGGAGCGACGTCGAGCCGGAAGTCCATCGGCGTCGCGCCCGCGTGGTCGGCGCGGCCCTCGACGACGACGTCGGCGTGGATGTAGCCGGCGATCGCGGTCACGACGCCGAGGCGGTTGCCCGTGTCCTGGAGGACGCGCGCCTGCTCGATGTGGAGCTCGATCCAGCCCGTGAGCCCGTCGAGAATGCGGAGCGACTCGCGCCAGCGTGACGGCTCGTAGCCGGCCTCCTCGGCGTGCTCCCAGAAGCTGCGCCCGTCGTCGATCGCCCGGAACTCTCCGCGCAGCTCCTCCTCGGTCACGCGCTGGGCGACGATCCGGCTTCCGAGCAGCATCTGGCCGAAGCCGGATCCCTCCTCCTCCAGGAACGAGACGAGCTGGAGCGGCAGGTCGAGGCCGAGCCCGGCGTTCAGCCGGCAGACCTCGAGCGCCGTGACGACGCCCATCGTCCCGTCGTACTTGCCGCCGTTCCGGTTGGAGTCGCAGTGCGAGCCGACGCCGAAGGCCGGCTCCCCGGGCGGGCGGTTCCGGGCGACGAGCGTGCCGACCGGGTCGTAGGAGATGTCGAAGCCGATCGCCTCGAGCTCGCGCACGAAGTAGTCGAGCGTCGCGCGGTACTCCGGCGTGTAGGCGTACCGCCGGATCGCCTCCTCCGAGCGCGTGTAGTCGGGCCCGGCGAGGGTCTCGATGTCGCGCTCGATCCGCGCGGCGCTCCGGGCCCGGTCGACGGTCGGCAGCGGGGTCGCCACGGCTTATCCGCGGAGCGGCACCGCGATCGGGCGGAAGGGAGCCCCGGTCGCCCCGGTGAGCTTCAACGGGCCGCCGATGAAGGCGAACTCGTACTGCTTCTCGGCGGCGATCTCCTCCATCCAGACGACCTCCATGATCTGGGCGCCGACGGTGGCGAACATGTAGCAGTGCACGGGGAGGAAGCCCTCGTCCACGGAGGGAAGCACCTCGAGCCCGATCGTATCCCCGGCGATGCACATGGCGCCCGCCTCCTCGCAAAGGTAGCGCGCGCCTGCGAGGCCGATCCCGGGCGGGTTGAGCAGGTAGCCGTCGTAGTCCGGCCAGGCGGTCATGCGGCCCATGCGCAGGCACACGACGTCGCCGCGGCGGAGCTCGACGCCCTGGTCACCCGCCGCCTTCTTCAGGTCGTCGACCGTCACCTCGTAGCTGTCCGGCAGGCAGTCGACGCCGTGCAGCCCGGCGATGTCGAGGAGGACGCCGCGCGCGATGATGGTCGGGTACTTCTCCGTCCCCCCGACCGTCCAGGTGCGGCTGCCGAGATGCTTCTCCGCGGTCCAGCCGTTCCAAAAGCACCCGAAGTACCCGAGGTGGTTGAGCGTGTCCATGTGCGTCCCGCAATGCGTGTACATCGCCATGGAGTCGCCGCAGTAGCTGTACTTCTCGTGCACCTCCGCGCCCGCGCCGGAGAGGTTGTCGTTCACCGAGCCCTGCGGCGTGTGCGTCATCCAGATGTCGAACTTCGGGTCGCCGGCCGCCGCCCACGACGGCATGCCGATGAAGTAGTCGACCGAGAGGTCGAAGACCTTCGTGCCGTCGAGCCGCTCGAGGATCACCTTCTGCGACTCGGGCGTGACCCAGTTGAGACGTCCGATCTCGTCGTCGGCCCCCCACGGGCTCTTCGAGACCTTGACGCCGTCCTTCTCCAGGATCGCCTCGTAGGTGAGGCTCTCTTCAGTCGTTGCCATGTCACAGCCTCCTTCTAGGGAACGTGAACGGGACGCGGCTCCTCGACGAGGGCGCCGTAGAGCTCGGGCCGCCGGTCGCCGAACAGGTGGACCTCGTACTCGCCGGGTACGATCGCCTGGTCCTTCTCGCGCGCCTCGGCCGGCTCGATCTCGGCGACGAGGAGCTCCTCCTTGCGCTCTCCGGCCTCGACGAGACGATCGCCGAGCGGGCCGACGACCTGGCTTCGCCCGAAGAACTCGACGCCGCCTTCGGCGCCGACGCGGTTCGCGGTCAGCAGGAAGACGCGGTTCTCGGCCGCGCGGGCGCGCGTCAGGAAGTCGGCGAACGGCCGCACCGCGGTCGGCCAGTTGGTGGGGTGCAGGATGAGCTCCGCGCCGCCGAGGGCGAGCGCCCGGGCGGGCTCGGGAAAGCGGAGCTCGTAGCAGATGACGATCCCGAGGCGGCCGACCGGCGTGTCGTAGATTTCGGGCGGCTCGTCGCCGGGGACGACGAAGCGGTCGACGCCGAGGAACGGCAGATGGGTCTTGCGATAGCGCCCGACGAGGCCGTCGGGCCCGACGAGCACGGCGGTGTTGCGCAGGCGGTCGCCGTCGCGCTCCAGGAGCCCCGCGACGCAGTGGAGGCGGTGCCGGGCGCAGGCCCGCTCGAGCGCCTCCACGGTCGGGCCGGGGATCTCCTCCGCGTAGGGCGCCGCCTCGCCCTCGCTTCCGAACATGTAGCCGCTCGCCGCGCACTCCGGGAGGACGAGCAGCTCGCACCCCGCGTCGGCCGCCTCCTCGATCCTGGCGAGGCACGCCTCGACGTTGCGTTCCGGCTCGCCGAGACGCGGTGCCGTCTGGGCCACGCCGCAGAGCATCCGCGAACGAATATATAAGCTCGCGCCGTGCCGAGCATCGCCTTCTACTACGACGTGGTGTGCCCGTACTCGTACATGGAGTCGAGCGTCGTCGAGGCGGCCGAGGACCGCGGCGACGTCGACGTGGAATGGCTTCCGTACGAGCTGCGGCCGGCCCCGAAGCCGCTGCTCGAGGTGCGCGGCGACCACCTGCGCACCGACTGGACGGAGGCGGTCTACCGGCGCGCGCTCGAACGCGGAATCGAGATCCACCTGCCTCGCTACCAGCCCCGCTCGACCCTGCCGCTCTGCGTGTGCCTGTGGGCCCAGGAGCAAGGGCGGCTGCGCGAGCTCAAGCACGCGCTCTACGAGGCGTTCTTCTGCGAGGGCGAGGACATCGCGACGGACGCCGAGATCGCGCGGGCGGCGGAGCGCGCCGGCCTGGACGGGGCGGAAGCCGTCCGGGCGGCCTACTCGCCCGAGTTCGGTTCGCGCCTCCAGGCGATCCGGCGGGAGGCCGAGGCGGCGGGCGTCAGAGGCGTCCCGTCGCTCGTCGCCGAGGACGGCCGCAACCACTGGGGCATGGGCGGCGTCGAGCGCCTGCTCAGCGGCGAGCCGCTCGTTCCGCGTCCCGGCTAAGAGCTTCTAACGTAATGACGCCTCGTCGCGGGGGCGTGATGGGTGGTGCGAGGCAAGGACGCAGGGAGCGACGATATGCAGGCATATCGGCGCGACTGAGGACGCAGCATCGCGCCGCCCAGCGCGCTCCCGCGACTCAGAGCTTCATTGCGTTAGGAGCTCTGAGCGGCGCCGGGCGGCGCTCGTGCCAGTCCGTGGCCTGCTGGAAGGCGTGGGCCACGCCGAGGACGGTCGCCTCGCCGAACGGCGGCCCGACGAGCGCGAGGCCGACGGGCAGCCCGTCCACGAAGCCGCACGGCACGCTGGCGACCGGCGCCCCTACGAGGCTCCAGGGCGAGTTGTAGGGGATGAGCGCGAGCCGGTAGAGCGTCTCATGCCCGTGGAGCTCGACGGTCTCGGAGCCGATTCGCGGCGGCAGCACCGGCATCGTGGGCGCGGCGAGGAGCTCGACCTGCTCGAAGACGCGGCGGATCCCGTCGCGGGCCGCTTCGCGCGCGCGCTTCCCCGCTTCGCGGACCTCGGGCGTGACGAAGAGCCCAACCAGCAGGCGCGCACGAACGTCGGGCTCGTAGTCGGCGAGGCGGGTGCGGAGCCACTCCAGGTGCACCTCGGTCGCCTCCGGGAACTGCATCGCCTGCTGGATCGTGCCCGCCTGCTCGAGCAGCGGCACCTCGACGGGCACGAGCCCGGCGCCGAGCGACCCGAGCTCCGCCAGCGCAGCCTCGACCGCCTCGGCCACCCGCGCGTCCGCACCCTCCACGAGGCTCGTGACGACCCCGACGCGCAGGCCCCGGACATCCTGGCCCAGGAGCTCGTCGTACGACGGGACGGGCTTGTCGAGGCTCGTCGGGTCGCCGGGATCGTGCCCCGCGACCGTCGCGAGGAGAAGCGCGCAGTCCTCTGCGGTGCGGGCGATCGGCCCGACGGAGTCGAAGCTCGGCGCCACGGGCACGACTCCACGGTTGGAGACGCGCCCGGTCGAAGGTCGCAGCCCGGTCACGCCGCAGTGGCAGGACGGGATCCTGATCGAGCCCGCCGTGTCCGTGCCGAGGGTCCCGGCGGCCAGTCCGGCCGCGATCGCCGCTCCGTTCCCGCCGCTGGAGCCGCCGCACACCCGGTCCGGCGACCACGGATTCCGGGCGGGCCCGAAGCGCGTGCTCGTCGTGAGCGCGCCGTAGGCGAACTCGTGGAGGTTCAGCTTGCCCACGACGACGGCGCCCGCCTCCCGAAGACGCGCCACGACGTGCGAGTCCTCAGCGGGCAGCCGGTCCGTCAGGACCCGGGACGCCGCGGTCGTGGGCATCCCCGCGACGTCGATGACGTCCTTCACGGCCACCGGGACGCCCCACAGCGGGCCGCGCTCGCCCGACGTGAGCAGCGCGTCCGCCTCGGCCAGGGCCTCCTCCGCCCGAACGGCGATGTAGGCGTTCACCTCCGGATCGACCGCCTCGATGCGCCGGAGGCAGCCCGCCACGGCCTCGCGGGGCGAGAGCTCCCCGGCACGGAGGGCGCCTGCGAGGCGAGCGAGGCTCACTCGCCGCGTGGCCGCGGAGGTGTGAGCCGCTCGAGCTCCTCGAAGGCCGGCAGAAGGACGGCGAGGAAGGCGAGCACGGCCTCCAGGTCCTCGTCCGTCGGGGAAACTCCCTGCGTCTCGGCGACCCGCCGGAGCTCGGCCGGCGTGACGGATGGCGCGGCCATGGATCGACTCTAATGCCAGAACCCGGTTCAGGATGATGCCGCGTCGCCGGGGCGTGCTGGGCGCGTGCGAGGCAAGGACGCAGGGAGTGCTCGTAGCCGGAGGCTACGGGCGGGACTGAGGACGCAGCATCGCGCCGCCCAGCGCGCTCCGGCGGCCAGGTCTTCATTTCGAAAGGGGTTCTAGAAAACCTAGCCGGCCGGGGCGCCGGCCTTCTCGGGCTCCGCCTCGACCGTCCTGGCAACGGCGGCATCCTTGCCGCCTTCGGCGAGCGGCAGGAGGCGGGACGAGACGACGGCGTCGGTGCCCACGTCCGCCTGGACGGCGCGGAGGATCCCCTCCGTCACGTCGGGGTGCTCCCGCAGGAACGCCGTCGCGTTCTGGCGCCCCTGGCCGAGCCGCTCGTCCGCGAAGCTGAAGTACGAGCCGGACTTCTGGACGAGCTTCCGCTCGAGCCCGACGTCGAGGACGGTGCCTTCCCACGAGATGCCTTCGCCGTAGATGACGTCGAACTCGGCCTGCTTGAACGGCGGTGCGACCTTGTTCTTGACCACCTTGACGCGCACCCGGTTCCCGATCGCCTCGACGCCCTCTTTGAGCGTCTCGATGCGGCGGATGTCGAGGCGCACCGACGAGTAGAACTTGAGCGCGCGGCCGCCCGGAGTCGTCTCCGGGTTGCCGAACATGACGCCGATCTTCTCGCGAAGCTGGTTCGTGAAGAGCGCGACCGTCCCGGTGCGGTTGAGCGTGCCCGCGAGCTTGCGCAGGGCCTGGCTCATGAGGCGCGCCTGGAGGCCGACGTGGCTGTCCCCCATCTCGCCCTCGATCTCGGCTCTGGGCGTGAGCGCCGCCACGGAGTCGACAGCGACCACGTCGAGCGCGCCGCTGCGGATGAGGAGCTCGGCGATCTCGAGCGCCTGTTCGCCGTTGTCCGGCTGCGACACGAGCAGGTCGTCGATGTCGACCCCGATCCGGCGCGCGTAGGCCGGGTCCATCGCGTGCTCGGCGTCGATGAAGGCGCAGATGCCGCCGCGGCGCTGCGCCTCGGCGATGACGTGGTAGACGAGGGTCGTCTTCCCCGACGATTCCGGGCCGAAGATCTCGACGATCCGGCCGCGCGGGAGTCCGCCGATGCCGAGCGCGACGTCGAGCGAAAGCGAGCCCGTGGAGATGGACGGGATGGCAACCTGCGCCTGGTCGTTCATCTTCATGACCGAGCCCTTGCCGTACGCGCGCTCGATCTGGCTCAAGGCGGCGTCGAGAGCCTGTTCGCGATTGGAGTCGGTCACGATTTTCCTCCTAGGACAACCGATTCGACGATCTCGTACTGCGCCCCGGTCGGCCGCAGCACCGAATGATAGAGAGCCACCTCGGACGGACTGACCCGGCCGAGGTCGGGCAGGCGCGGCTGGAGCCGCGGCGGCCGGCGGAAGCGGAGCACGGTCACGTGCGGCAGCCACTCCCTCCGCTCGCGACGGTAGACGCCCAGCTGCTCGAGATCCTCCCCCACGCCCTCCGCGATGCTCGTGGCGCGTCCGTCCTCGTCCGCGAGGACGAGCATGCCGACGCTCCTGGTCTCCCGGTAGCGGACGGGCTCGAGCACCGGCCGTACCGCCCCGGCCGCGACGGCTCGCACGACGGCCAGGACGGCGTCCGCGTCGGCAGCCGGCCGCGAGCCGAGGAAGGCGAGCGTGACGTGCAAGTTCGGCTCCGGAACGAGCCGGGCGTCGGCCCGGGCGAGCTCGCTCGCCTGCCAGGCGGCGAGGCGCTCGACGGCTTCGCCCGGAAGGCGGAGGGCGACGAAGAGGCGCAGCCGGTCATGCCCGGAGACGCTAGCGGGACGATTCACGCGGCTGTGTCGTGCTTCGTGCCAGAAGCTGCCTGAGAATGTGAAGAGCCAGCGCGGCGGCCCGGGTTCGTACCGCCTCTCGATCCCCCGTGAGCTGGATCCTCCTCGCGGAATCGCCGACAGGGGATTCCGCGTGCAAGAAGACGAGGCCCACCGGCTTCTCCTCCGTGCCGCCGCCCGGCCCGGCGATTCCCGTGACGGCGACGGCCACGTCCGCGCCGAGCTCGTAGCGTGCGCCCTCCGCCATCGCGGCCGCGGTCTCGGCGGACACGGCCCCATGTTGCGCGAGCGTCTGGGACGGTACGCTCAGGCGCGTCCTCTTCGCCTCGTCGGAATAGGACACGACCCCGCCGAGGAAGACGTCGCTCGCCCCGGCCACGTCGGTCAGCCGGGCGGCTACGAGCCCTCCCGTGCACGACTCAGCGGTGACGAGCGTGAAGCCCAGCGCCCGGCAGCTCTCGAGGACGAGCTCCGCGACTGTCCTCTCGTCCTCGGCGAAGACCTCGGCGGCGAAGCGCTCGCGCACGGCGGCCGCGACCCGGCTTGCGCGCTCCGAGCCGCCGACGTGCGCGAAGATGTCCACGCGGATCTCGAGATCGTGTGCGCAGACCGTGACCTCGACGCCCTCGCCCTCGCCGCCCGTCTCCTCGAGCACCCGTGCGACCGCCGACTCGCTCGGCCCGAAGAGCCGTAGGACGACGTGCGCGGGGCGCTCGGCTCTCGCGGCGACGCGTGCGAACGGCTCCGCCTGGACGACGTTCGGCCACAGCCGGCGCAGCTCGGTGGGCGGGCCGGGCAGCGCGACCGCCACGCGGCCGTCGCGCTCGACGAGCACGGCAGGCGCGGTTCCGGCAAGCCCGAGCGCGAGCGCGCCCTCGGGCAGGAGGGCCTGCTTGCGGACGCCGGCGGCGAAGTCCGCGTACGGGCGGCCCAGCCGCTCGGCCACGTCCCGGGACACGGCCTCGATCTCCCGCTCGAGCGCCTCGTCGACGACCAGGCGGAGCCCGGCCGCGCGGGCGAGCGTCTCGACGGTGCGGTCGTCGTGGGTCGGGCCAAGGCCTCCGGAGAGCACGCAGACCTCGGCCTCGAGCCCTTCCCGCACCGCCCGCTCGAGCTCCGCGGCGTCGTCGCCGACGACGACGATGCGGGCGGGCTCGAGGCCCAGTCGCGTGAGCTCGCGGCCGAGGAACGCCCCGTTGGCGTCGGCCTTGTCGCCGCGGACGAGCTCGCTGCCCGTGAGGACGACGACCGCTCGGGGCGAGGGCACTACGTCCCGGTCGAGACGATGCGGATGCCCTTCGCGGTCGCGACCACGATGGCGGACTCGGTCGGGAAGCTGTCCACGCCGCGGCCGTTCAACTTCGCGTTCAGGTTGCCCGGGGCGCCGAGCTCGAGCCAGAGGCGGCGGTGCTTGACGAAGCGCTGCGTCTGTCCCTGCTCCAGAGTGCCCTCCCAGAGGAGGCGGCCGCCCACGCCGTTGGCTCGCACCTGCATCCAGCAGCCGCCGCGGACCGCCGTCAGGACGAGCCGGGCGCGCCGGGTGGGCGTTTCGCGGCCCGCCTGCTCCCGTCCGGTGGTCGTCGGCGAGGCGGCCTCGTCCCCTGTCGACGTCCCCTGGAGCGCGGTATCGACGAGCGGAGCCTGCTCGGGGTTGTCGGAGCCGATGCCGGCGAGCCCGACAACGAGGAGCACGGTCACAGCCACGATCCCGGCGAGGGCGACGACGACGAGGTTCGACTCGACCGGCCGCGGCCGCCGCCGGCGCGCGGCCGCCGGCGCCGCCGGCACCTCCTCGGCCATCGTGAAGCGCGAGTTGAACTCGTCGACGTAGAGCTGACCGTCGAGGCCCAGGTAGTCCGCGTACGTGCGCAGGAATCCCTTGACGTACGTGTCTCCGGGCAGCACCTCGAAGCCCTCGTCCTCGAGCGCCCGGAGGTACTTCCCGCGGATCTTCGTCTCCTCCTCGATCCGGGGGAACTCGAGACCCTGCCGCAAACGAGCCTCTCGTAGGCTGTTGCCGATCTCGAACACGAGGGCCGATTGTAGCGGGCCGGCCCTTGAGTGACGTTCGGCCGGCGGCCGACGCCGCGTCGCGGCCGCGGGTGGGCCGGTCGCCGGTCGAGCGTCTCTACTCGAGCACGAGGACGAGCACCGCGAAGACGGCCAGGGCGAGCGCGGCCGTGATCGCGAGCAGGAGCGCGCCGGTGCCGAGGAAGCGCGCCAGCGCGATGAACCCACGATTGCCGCTTCGGCCGAGGGTGCGCTCGTGCTGCTGCCGCGCCCGGCGCCCGAGGATCACGGAGACGAGCGCGAGCGCGAGCGCCAGCGGCACGGCGACGACGGCGTCCACGAGGCGGATCTCGTCGTAGTGGCGCGCAGCCACCGCCGCGCCCCCGAACACCCCCAGCGCGAGCAGCGCGGTCACAAAGGCCCAGACAGCCTTGGCGTTCCCCATGGACGCTACTGCTTGACGTAGGGGCGCCCGGCCGCGGCGGGGCCGCGCGAGCGGCCGATGACGCCGACCAGGACGACGAGCGTGAGGACGTACGGGAGCGCCGAGAGGAGGTTCGCCGAGGCGAGGTCCGAGGGGAGGAGCGGCGAGCCCTGGAGGCGCAGCGCGAGGGCGCTCGAGAAGCCGAAGAGCAAGCACGCGCCGAAGGCGCCGAACGGGCGCCAGTTGCCGAAGATAACCGCCGCGAGCGCGATGTAGCCACGGCCGACGGTCATGTTCTCGTTGAAGGCGTTCCCGAACCCGAAGGAGAGATAAGCGCCGCCCAGCGCGGCGAGGACGCCCGAGAGGATCACGGCCGCGTACCGAACCTTGTAGACCGAGATGCCGACGGTGTCGGCGGCCTTCGGGTGCTCGCCGACGGAGCGGATCCGCAGGCCGATCGGCGTCTTGAAGAGGACGATGAACGAGACGATCACGACCGCGAACATGAGCCAGATCATCAGGCTGAGGTCGCCGAGCAGGTCGCCGAAGAAGGGGATGTCCTCGATCAGCGGCAGGTGCACGTTCGGGATCCGCTCCTCGAGCTCCGGCGTCCCCTGCCTGCCGTAGAGCGACCGGAACAGGTAGCCCGTGACGCCTAGCGCGAGGAGGTTGATCGCGAACCCGCTGATGATCTGGTCGCCCTGCAGGTGGATGGAGAAGAACGCGTGGATGGCCGCGAGCACCCCGCCCGCGGCCATCGCCCCGAGGAGGCCGAGCTCCCACTGCCCGGTCTCCGCCACCACGACGATCCCGAAGAAGGCGCCCGCCAGCATCATCCCCTCGAGACCGATGTTCACGATGCCGGAGCGCTCCGAGAAGATCCCGCCCATCGCAGCGAAGGCCAGCGGTGCCGCGAAGCGAAGGGTCGAGGCGAGCAGGCCGACGCTGAAGATCGACTCGAGCTCGGCGGACTCCTCGCTCTGGAACCAGAGCGCGACGAGGATCGCGAGCACGGCCACTCCGACGGCCCACCAGCCGAGCTTCCGCTCGCCCCGCGTGAGCGCCCAGAGCCCGAGCGCCGCGCCGAGGACGGCAACGGCGGCGGGGACGACGAGGTTGCGCAGCGTGAAGGGCGGCACCGAGAGCCACACGGCGAGTACGCCCAGCCAGATGCCCGCGATGGCCAGCGAGCGGGGCTCGCCCAGCCGCCGCAGGCGGTCGATCGCGGTCGGCTGCGCTTCGGCGACGCTCACGTCTTGAGCTCCGGCTCAACCCGTCTCGGCCCGCCCCAGCCGGCCCGCTTGCGGGCCCGCCAGAGATAGAGGATGAGGAACTCGGCGCCGACGAAGGCGATGATGAGTGCCTGGATCATCGTCGCGAGGTTGGTCGCCAGCTCGGGGTTGAAGACCTCGGGATCGAGCTGGCGCGGCGACGTCCCCACGTCGAGCGCGCCGAAGAGGAACGCGGCGAAGAGGATGCCGATCGCCTTGTTCCGCCCGAGCAGGGCGACGGCGATGCCGATGAACCCGTAGAAGTTCACGTCGAACTCCGTGCTCGTGAGGCGGTACTTCCACCCGGACAGCTCGATGGCGCCGGCGAGTCCCGCGAACGCCCCGGAGATGGCCAGGGCGAGGAAGTAGTTCTTCTTCACGGAGATGCCGCCGTATGCGGCCGCGTCGGGATTGAAGCCGACGGCGCGCACCTCGTAGCCGAGCGTCGTCCGGTTCAGGAGCAGGTGGTACACGAGGGCGGAGAAGAGCGCGATGAAGATCCCGGCGTGGAGCGGCTGGAGGCCGCCCCAGTTCCAGACCTCGGAGAGCTTCGCCGAGTCGAGCACGTCGTTCGAGCGCGGCAGGGTGGGGTCGGTGCCCTGGAGGTACCCGTCGGGCGCCTCGAGCAGCCATTTGCCCACCCAGATGGCGATCCAGTTGAGCATGATCGTCGAGATGACCTCGTGCGCCCCCGTGGTCGCCTTCAGGAGCCCCGCGATCCCGCCCCAGATGGCCCCGGCGAGGATTCCGGCGACGAGCGTGAGCGTGATGTGGAGCGCCAGCGGGGCGCCGGCGAAGTGCGTGCCGAACCAGATGCCCGTGAGGAGGCCGACCCAGTACTGCCCCTGGCCGCCGATGTTGAACATCCCGCAGCGGAAGGCGAACGCCACTGCGAGCCCGGTGAGGATGAGCGGCGTCGTGACGATGAGCGTCTGCTGGAGGTCGCGTGCTTCCTCCGCGCTCTCCCCCACACCGGGGATGAACCACGTGACTCCGGTGCCCTCGAAGATCGCCTTGTAGGCCTCGAACGGCGCCGTGATGCTCTTCTCGGTGATGAGGACGACGATCCCGCCGATGAGGAAGGCGAGGAACGCCGCCGCCACCGGGACGAACACGCCGCCCGCTCGGTCGTAGAAGGCCTGGAGGCCGGTGACCGAGCCCTCGCGCGCCGGCTCGGGCGGCGGGGGAACCGGAGTGACCGCCGCCGGGCCGTCACTCATGCAGCAGCCTCCCTGCGCCCCCCAGTCATGGCGATCCCGAGCTCCTCCTCGGACACGTCGGGCGAGTACTCGCCGACCACGCGGCCCTCGTAGACGACGAGGATGCGGTCGGAGAGGGAGAGAATCTCGTCGAGCTCGAAGGAGACGAGCAGGATGGCGCGCCCCTCGTCGCGCTCGGCCACGAGCCGCCGGTGCACGAACTCGATCGCACCGACGTCGAGCCCGCGGGTCGGCTGTGCGGCGACGAGGATGCGCGGGTCGCGCGAGACCTCGCGCGCCACGACGACCTTCTGCTGGTTCCCGCCGGAGAGCGAGGACGCGAGCGTCTGCGGGCCGCCGCCCCGGACGTCGAACTCGGTCAGGAGCCGCTTGGCCCGCGCGATGATGCGCTTCGGATAGAGCCAGCCCCACTTCGAGTCCGGCTCCTCGCAGTAGTCCTTGAGGGCGATGTTCTCGGCGAGGGTGAAGTCGAGCACGAGGCCGCGCCGCTGGCGGTCCTCGGGGATGTGCCCGATGCCGGCCTCGAGGCTGTCCCGCGCGCCCTCGTTCGTGATGTCCTCGCCCGCGGCGACGATGCGGCCCGTTTCCGGCCGGCGGAGGCCGGTGATCGCCTCCACGAGCTCGGTCTGACCGTTCCCGTCGACGCCGGCGATGCCGACGATCTCGCCGGAGCGCACTTCGAGCGAGATCCCGCGCACGGCTTCGAGGTGGCGCTCGTCGAGAACCCGCAGGTCCTCGACCGTGAGCAGAGGCTCGCCGGGCTCAGCCGGCTTCTTGTCCACGCGTAGGAGCACCTCACGGCCGACCATCAGGCGCGCGAGGCCCTCTTCGGTCGCGCCCTCGCGCGAGACGGTCTCGATCGTCTTCCCGCGGCGCAGGACGGTGATGCGGTCGGCGATCGCGAGCACCTCGCCGAGCTTGTGGCTGATGAAGACGATCGACTTCCCCTCCGCCTGGAGCGAGCGGATGATCTCGAAGAGCTCCTCCGCCTCCTGCGGCGTGAGCACCGCCGTCGGCTCGTCGAGGATCAGGATCTCGGCGCCGCGGTAGAGCGCCTTCAAGATCTCCACACGCTGCTGCATGCCTACCGAGATCGACTCGATGCGCGCCTCGGGCCGAACGGCGAGGCCGAAGCGCTCGGAGAGCTCGCGCACCCGCTTCTCGGCGCCGTCGATGTCCAGGAACGGCCCGTTGTGCGGCTCGACCCCGAGGACGATGTTCTCGGCCACGGTCATGACCGGGATGAGCATGAAGTGCTGGTGCACCATCCCGATCCCGAGGTCGATGGCGACGCGCGGGGAGTCGATCCGCTCCGGCCCGCCGTTCAGTCGGATCTCGCCCTCGTCCGGGTGGTAGAGCCCGTAGAGGATGTTCATGAGGGTGGACTTGCCCGCGCCGTTCTCCCCGAGGAGCGCGTGCACCTCCCCCTTCGCGAGCTCGAAGTCGACGTGGTCGTTGGCGACGACGCCCGGAAACCGCTTCGTGATGCCCTTGAGCTCGAGGAGAGGGGTTTCGGCCATGTCAGGCGAACGGGAGGGGCGACCGGAGCCGCCCCTCCCGTGTCGTAGTCGCTACTCGACCGTCTCGGGGATCTCGATCTCCCCGGCGACGATCGCGTCGATCTGCGCCTCGGTCTCCGCCACGGCGTCGGCCGGCGCGTTCGCCGAGGTCTCGCCGAGGCCGACACCCTCCTCGGCCAGGCCGAAGACGCTGACGCCGCCGCCGGCGAAGGAGCCGTCGACGACCGCCGCGATGGTCTGGTACACGGCCTCGTCCACGCGCTTGAGCGCGCTCGTCAGCACGTGGTCGCCCAGGAAGGCCTGGTCGGCGTCGACGCCGATGCCCCAGACGCCCTCCTGCTGGGCCGCGTCGAGAGCGCCGAGACCGCAGCCGCCCGCCACCTGGAAGACGACGTCGGAGCCCTCGGCGATCTGGTCGAGCGCCACCTCCTTGCACTTCGCCTGGTCGACGAAGTCCTGGGAGTAGCCGTTCAGCGTCGTGACGTCCGGGTTCGCGTCGGTCGCGCCCTTCTGGAACCCGGCGATGAACCTGTCGACCGGCGGGATCTTGATCCCACCGACGCTCGACACGGTGTTCGACTCGGTTACGAGGCCGGCGAGGTAGCCGGTGAGGTAGCCGGCCTCCTGCTCCTTGAAGACGAGCCCCTGAAGGTTCGGGAGCTCGCAGGAGTTCGTCTCCTCGCAGCCCTCGCCGCCGTAGGCGAAGTCGACGATGCCGAAGGAGGTGTCGGGGAACTCCTCGGCCGCCTGGTGGGTCGCCTCGCCCATGAGGAAGCCGACCGAGATGATGAGGTCGAAGCCCTCCTCTGCGAGCGTGGACAGGTTGGGGATGTAGTCGGCGTCCGACTGCGACTCGAGCACCCGGATCTCCACGCCGAGCTCTTCCGCGGCGCGCTCGAGGCCCTGGTTGGCCAGCGAGTTGAACCCGCGGTCGTTGAGGCCGCCGATGTCGGTGACGAGGCCGATGCGCATCCCCTCACCCGGGAGCGCCTCCTCCCCTCCGGTCTCGGCTGCAGCTGTGTCGCCCGAGCCCGCGTCGCCGTCCTCGTCGTCGTCGCCGCCGCAGCCGGCCGCGACGGCGGCGAGGAGGAACGTGACGAGCAGCACCAGCAGCCACGGCAGCTTTCGCTTTACGTTCACGGAACCTCCCTTTTCGCCCATGCCGTCGAGTGGAATCGCAGGATCGTAAACTTCTGACGATCCCATTTCTAGGACGGTCGGCGGACGGGGTCGTTAGTCGGGAGCCGCCGCGGTGCCTGCGTCAGGTGACGGAATCGGCGAGAACGCGCTCGAGATCGCCTTCGCCGACGAGCACGCGGCGCGGCTTGGAGCCCTCGTAGCCGGAGATGATCCCCCGCCGCTCGAGCATGTCGATCAGGCGGCCGGCCCGCGTGTAGCCGACGCGCAGGCGGCGCTGGATCAGCGAGACGGAGGCAGTCTGCGTCTGCACGACGATCTCGATCGCGCGATCGAGGAGCGGATCCTCGTCCGGGTCGAAGTCCTCGTCTCCCTCCGCCCCGCCGTGCGTCGGCTCGCGCGTCTCGAGGAGCGACTCGTCGAGCTCCTGCTCGCGCTGGCGGCGGCACTGCTCGACGACGAGGGCGATCTCCTCCTCGCTCACATAGGCGCCCTGCACCCGCTGTAGACGCGAGGTGCCGAGCGGCTTGAAGAGCATGTCGCCCTGGCCGAGGAGGCTCTCGGCGCCGGAGGTGTCGAGGATCACGCGGCTGTCCGTCTGGCTGGAGACGGCGAAGGCGATGCGCGACGGCACGTTCGCCTTGATCATCCCCGTGATGACGTCCACCGAGGGCCGCTGCGTGGCCAGGACGAGGTGGATGCCAACCGCCCGCGACTTCTGCGCGAGCCGGATCACGGCGTCCTCGACCTCCTGCGGCGAGACCATCATCAGGTCGGCGAGCTCGTCGATCACGACTAGCAAGTACGGCAGCGGTGTCTCGCCGCGAGAGCGCAGCTGGCGGTTCGCCTCGGGCAGGTTGCGCGCCCGCAGCAGGCTCAGCCGCTCGTAGCGCCGCTCCATCTCGGCGACGACGTTGATCAGCGCTGCGGAGGCCTGTTTCGGGCTCGAGACGACCGACGTGAGCAGGTGCGGGATCGACTCGTAGAAGCCGAGCTCGATCCGCTTCGGATCGATCAGGATCATTCGCACCTCGTCAGGTGTAGCGCGAAGCAGGATCGACGTCAGCACCGTGTTGATACAGCCGGACTTGCCGGAGCCGGTCGTACCGGCCAGCAGGATGTGCGGCATGCGCGCGAGGTCGGTCCAGACGGACTGGCCGGAGATGTCCTTCCCGAGCCAGACGGAGAGCGGGCTCGACGTCGGCGGCAGGTCGTCGTAGATGTCGCCGAGCGTGACGAGGTTCGGGCTCGTGTTCGGCAGCTCGACCCCGACGGCCTGCTTGCCCGGGATCGGCGCCAGGATCCGGATCTCCGTCGTCGCCAGCGCGTAGGAG
>JBOHAM010000156.1:0-5000 GCA_050697735.1 Gaiellaceae bacterium
GCCCGTCGGCGCGGGCGATCAGCTCGAAGAGGTCGTCGAAGGTGCCGATCGCGCCGCCGAGGAGCGCAGGCCGGCGCGCGAGCAGGTCGCGTTCGACCCGATCGACCTCGGCCCGGTTCGGGACGACCAGGAACGGCTCGCGGTCGAGATACTCCAGGTAGCGATCGAGGAGCCGCGAGACCTTTCCGGCGTTCGCCGGGCCAACCAGCAACGCCAGCGGCACCGGCTCATCTTAACGTTCGGCCCGGAGGCCCTTTTTCGACCCCCGGGTTACGACGCGCGCGCCCTCGCTAGGCGGCGGCCTTGGGCCGGCGGCCGCGGCGGGCGGCGGCGTGCCCGGGCATCTTGCCGGCGCAGTCGTCGCAGAGATCAGCAGCCTTCGCGCCGCGCCGGGCGTCGGTGTACGTGACGCGCAGCGCGGCGCCCTTCCCCTCGCCGACCTCGGTGCCGCAGTTGTCGCAAACGAGAATCGTCTTTCGAGCCACGGTATTCCTCCTGAAAAGAATCGCTGATGGAGAGCCCGGGGAACTCTAATCAGAAAAAATACGTGCGCGCAAAAAGGAACCGACCGGACGCGCGTTCCCTTGCAGCCTGTTGTCATCGAGCGTTGCCTCGGCTCCGTAGTGGGAGACGATGGCGAAGCCCAGCCGCGTCTTGTCGCCGGATTCCAGATCGGCCTTCGTTCCCGTAACGAAATTCTCCTCGATCCGGCACATGGAATAGTCGCCGCAGAATATCCCCACGCCGAGCGCTCCTTCGACCTCGTTGCGCTCTGCCTCGGCCATGGACATCTCGGTCAGCGTAATAGCGCGCAGGCTCGTGTCGGAGACGTGGTTGTCGCGCACAAGGGCGTGGGCGAAATGCGTGACGATGCCCTCCATCCCACCGCTCACCTCGCAACGCTCGACGAGCGACGGCGCGAGATCGAAGCCGAACGAGATGTCGATCCCCTGGGAGTGCGTGCCGGCGGGATCGCCGACGATGCAGTCACGGATCGTTACCTGGCTCCGGCGGACGTGGATGCCGTCCAGCGTCGCTCCGCGCACGATCACGTCCTCGAGCAGCACGCGCTCGGCGCCGTCGACCTCGATCCCGTGCTCCCCGCCGACGACGGTGACGTCGCGCACGGTGACGTCGTTCGCGGTGACCACGATCCCGCCGCGGACGACCGCTCCCGGCTCCCCCACGAGCCGCTGCGAGTAGTCGAGGACGAGCGGACTTTCGTGAACGCCGGCCTCCAGGTGCACGACCGGCGGCTGGGTCTGCCAGGCGACCCCGAGGGCGGCCACGAGGAGAGCGGAGGCCGTGACGGCGAGCCCCGGGCCCGTCCGGCCGAGCTCGCCCCCGTCGTCGCCGTAGGTGAGGCGCGCGACCGGCAGAACGGCGTGGCCGAGGATCTGCGCGAGCAGCCACGTGCCCGCGTAGAAGGCGAGCGCGGCGCCGAGAGGCGCGGCCACGTCGAGGAGGCGCGCGAGGCCCATGACGACGGCGAGCTCGAGCAGCCCGAGCGGGAGCGCGGCCCAGCCCGGCTGGTAGCCGATCAGGCGGTGGTAGACGGCGGCGTCGAGGGCGAGCCCCACCGCCAGCATGAGCGCGGCGAGCTCGACCGGCCACCACGCCTTCTCGGCGAGGGCGACGACGCACGCGGCCAGCAGCGGGAGGAGCGCAGCCGCGAGCCGCGACTCGAGCCGGCCCCTCAGCGTGTACGCCATGCCTGCACCCGTCGGAGGAACCGGCGCGCGACGTATTTCGCGCCCATCAGCGTGTCGGCGGCGGGGAAAGCCCACTGGGAGGGCGCGCCGGCGAGGGCGAGCGTCCGCCCGCCGTCGGTCAGCGCCGGCACCGTCGAGTCCGGAGCGAGGACGATCCAGCCCTCGGCCGTCTCGATGTCGTGTTCGCACACGAGGCGCGCGAGCAGCGCGTCGTGCCGAAAGCCGCGCTTGAAGCCCGTGGCGCAGATGACCTGGCCGGCCCCGTTCGGCTCCCCGGCGACCTGGAAGCGGCGCTCCCGGCGGGCGCGTTCGAGCGGCTCGTCCCAGGCCCGCCCCGCCGGATAGGACGGGGCGCCGTAGCGGCGGAGGAACGCCACGCGCTCGCCCGGCGCGGCGCGGTGGTACGCGGCCAGGCCACGGCGCGTGAAGAGCTCGCGGGGGAGGTTCAGCGGGCGCCGCTCAGGCTCGCGTCGCCGGACGGAGGTGACCGTCGCCCCGGCGGCGAGCGCGTTCAGCCACTCGGTGGCGGCGGCCATGCCGGCGCCCACGACCTCGACCTCGTCCGCGTAGTCGTGCGGCTCGTAGGCGTGCACGGCGCGCGGATCGCGCTCGAGCTCGTCGGGGAAGGCGAGGCCGGGATGGCCGGGGGCCAGTAGGACGTGGGCGAACGTGCCGTGTCCCTCGACCTCGAAGCCGCCCTCGATCGCGCGGACGCGCTCGATCCGCGCCGGCCTGAAGCTCTCGTCCCACCCGGTCTCGGCGCGCAGCTGCTCGACGTGCTCGAGGAACTCGGCCACCGTGGGGTGGTAGCGGTCGGCAAGCGTCTGCACCAGCGGGACGACGCTGCGGCGGCGGACCGCCGCGCCTACCGCGAGCCCGGGAAAGGAGGCGGGCGCGCAGTGGCCGTCGCTCTCCGAGCGCATGCGCCGCTGCCGGATCGCCGCCGCGCGCACGCGCCAGACGGCCGCCGGATCCGAGTCCGTTCCGAACACGGCGATTTCGGCCGGTTCGAAGCCCCCTTTTCGGAGGGTCGCATGGGCGACGAAGCCGGCGAGGCCACCGCCGACGATTGCGCACACACTCTCCACGGTTCCGCGACTACTTGACGGAGCCCGCCAGCAGGCCCTGGACGAAGTAGCGCTGGAACGCGAAGAACACGATCAGCGGAATTATGAGCGAGACGAACGAGGCCGGCGCGATGAGCTCCAGGTTGGCCCCGAACTGCCGGAGCTGCGAGAAGACCGCCACGTTGATCGGCACGGTCTCGCGTCCGAACACCAGTGCCACCAGGAGGTCGTTCCAGGCCCAGAGGAACTGGAAGATGGCGAGCGAGGCGATTGCCGGGAGGCCGAGCGGGAGGATGAGGCGCAGGAAGATCCGGATCTCGGACGCGCCGTCGATCCGGGCCGCCTCGAGCAGCTCCCTCGGAATCCCGATGAAGAAGTTGCGCAGGAGGAAGATGGCGAACGGGAGCCCGAAGGCGGTGTGGAAGAGGATCATCGCCCAGATGGTGTCGTAGAGCTCGAGCCCGAGGACCTGGACGTTGTAGAGCGAGAACATCGGGATGAGCGCCATCTGGAGCGGCACGACGAGCAACGCGATCACGAGGATGAAGAGCCAGTCTCGCCCGGGGAACTCGAGCCAGGCGAACGCGTAGCCGGCGAGCGCGGCGACGAAGATCGGCAGGGCAGTTCCGCCGATCGCGATCCAGAGCGTCGTCCAGAGCGACGAAGTGATCGTGTCGTTGTCGGCGAGCGCGCTGTAGTTCTCGAGCGTGAGCCGGCTCGGCTCGGCGAACACGGTCCACCAGCCGTTCGAGGCGAGGTCGGCCGGGTCCATCAGCGAGATGATGAAGAGCCCGATCGTGGGCACGAGCCAGAAGAGGCCGATGACGACGAGGATGGCGTGGACCGGGGCTCTGGCGAGAACGCGGAGGATCCTCGCCGACATGCTCTCCTCGACGACGGGAGCCGGGCGGGCCTCGGCAGCGGCGGCGGATGTCATCAGTGCCCCTTCCAGTGATGCTGTCGAGCTTCTGGGTCGCGAGCACCAAGCCAGGGGCCGCACTCGCCCGCAGCCAAGGCTAGAGGCCTTGGTAAGGGTGAGGGTGGGCACTGGCGCCGCGTGATCGCGGGCCAGGAGCCGGCGAGGATTGCTGGGAGGGGCACTAGGCCTCCCTTCTGAAGCGGCGGATGTTGAGGAGCAGGATCGGGACCACGAGGACGAAGAGGAAGACGGCGATCGCCGAGCCGAAGCCGTAGTTGCTGGCGGCGGTGAACGACTCGCGCCACATCTCGAGCGCGATCACGGTGCCGTCGTCCTGCACCGAGCCGGGCGCCACGGAGAGGACGATGTCGAACACCTTGAGCACGTTGATGAGCATCGTGATGAAGACGACCGTGAGCACCGGCGCGAGCAGCGGCACCGTCACGCGCCTGAAGACCTGCCATTCGCTCGCGCCGTCCGTGCGCGCGGCCTCCAGCACCTCACGCGAGATCGCGGCGAGGCCGGCGGCGATCACGACCATGGAGAAGCCCGCCCAGATCCAGATGTAGGCGACGATCATCGAGATGGTGATCAGGTCGGCGCCGAGCCACGCGACGCCGCCAAACCCGGTCGCGAACGTCTCGGGGCCGATGGCCACCCGGTACTCCCCGCCCTCGACCTCCTCGAAGGCGAAGCTCCCGTCCGCCTCGGTCGTCGTCGAGTCGACCTGGGCGCCGTCCGCGTCCCGCAGCTCGACGGTTACGCCGGGCAGCCCGACCTCCTCCGCCTCGACCTCGCCCGGCGTGCCGCCCCCCGGACTGAAGTCCCGCCACACGACCCCCGTGATGCCGCCGTCGAGCGGTTCGGGCACGACCGCCTGCGCGGCGTCCGCGGGCACCTCCTCGGCCCTGATGCCGGTGAGGCCGAGGAGCGCGTTGTCGCCCGGGCCGATGGCCTCGGTGAGCGTGAGGCCCCCCTGGGGCGTCCCCTCGATCGCCTCGCTCGAGGGCTGGGCGCGGGAGAGCACGCCAGCAGGGCTGACGGCGTCCTTCACGCTTGCGATGACGGCGTTGACGGCGCCGCGGTCCGGCTCCTGCTGGTACATCGCCGCCCGCCAGATGACGCCCGCGGCGAAGAGCGAGATGGCCATCGGCATGAAGACGACCGTCTTGAAGGCGACCGACCAGCTCACCCGCTCGGTCATGACCGCGAAGAGGAGCCCGATCGCGGTCACGAGGGCGGGCACCACCCCGACCCAGATCGCGTTGTTCTTGATCGCGGTGACGGTCGTGTCGTCGCTGA
>JBOHAM010000157.1:0-23667 GCA_050697735.1 Gaiellaceae bacterium
CGGCGCAGTCCTCGGCGTCGACCTCCCGGTAGCTCTTGCCGTCGGCGGACGCCGCCTCGGCGGGCCCGACGGCGGCCGGCGCGCCGAACGCGCCGAAGAGCACGTTGGCGAGGGAGCGGTTCATGGCGCGCCCCATGAGGACCGTGAGCAGCGTCCCCGAGGCACCGACGAGCGTCCCGCCGATGATGAGCGCCGTGTTCTCGAGCACGAAGCCGGCCGACGCGGCCGCCAGCCCGGTAAAGGCGTTGAGGAGCGAGATGACGACCGGCATGTCCGCCCCGCCGATGGGGAGGACGAGCAGGACGCCGAAGATGAGCGCGCCGGCGAGCAGGACGACCGCCCAGGGGCCCGCCTCGGTCGCTCCGGCCGCGATGCCGACGCCGACGAGCCCGGCGAAGAGGAGCCCGTTCACGACCTGCTGCGCCGGGAACACGAGCGGTCTCCCCGGGAGGAGCTCCTGCAGCTTGCCGAACGCGACGAGGCTCCCCGAGAAGCTGATCGACCCGACGAGCGCGGAGAAGAGGATGGCGCCCATCGTGTCGGGATCGACGTGGCCGCCGGGCGGCGTCAGCCGGTGGAACTCGGCCGCCGCGATCAGGGCCGCCGCTCCGCCGCCGACCCCGTTGAAGAGGGCGACCATCTGCGGCATGGCGGTCATGCGGACGCGGCGGGCCGAGACCACGCCGATCACGGTCCCGACGGCGACGCCGATCGCGATGAGCCAGTAGGAGTCCACGTCTGGGTGCAGGAGCGTGAAGAGGAGGGCGACCGCCATGCCGACGGCCGCGACGACGTTCCCGGAGCGCGCCGTCGCCGGCGACGAGAGCCGCTTGATCCCGACGATCAGGAGGACTCCCGCGGCGAGGTAGGCGACGTTGATCGTCGTCAGGGAGAGGGCGACCGTCATTCCTGCTCGCGCTCGCCCGGCTTGCGCTTGAACATCTCGAGCATGCGGTCGGTGACGAGGAACCCGCCGACGACGTTGATCGTCCCGAAGACGACCGCCACGAAGGCGAGCACCTGCTCGAGCGTCGAGTCGGCCGAGCCGGCGATCAGCATCGCCCCGACGAGCACGATGCCGTGGACCGCGTTCGTGCCGGACATGAGCGGCGTGTGCAGGAGCGTCGGCACGCGCGAGATGAGCTCGAAGCCGAGGAAGACGGCGAGCACGAACACCGTGATGCTCGTGAGGAGCGACGAGCTCACGCGCTCTCCCGCATGACCTTGCCGCCGTGGGCGACGCAGGTCCCGCGCACGATCTCGTCCTCGAAGTCCAGCGCGAGCTCCCCGTCGCGGACGAGGAGCGAGAGGAAGGCCTGCACGTTCCGCGAGTACATCTGGCTCGCGTGCACCGGCATCGTTGCCGGGACGTTCGTGAGGCCGACGATCGTCACGCCGTCCGAGACGATCGTCTCGCCCGGCTGCGTCGCGGCGCAGTTCCCGCCGGCCTCGGCCGCGAGGTCGACGATCACCGACCCGGTGCGCATCCCGCGTACGCCCGCCTCCGTGATGAGCTCCGGAGCGGGCCGCCCGGGGACGAGCGCCGTGGTGATGACGGCGTCCGACTCCGCCGCGTGGCGGGCGATCAGCTCCTGCTCCCGCGCGTGCTGGTCCTCCGCGAGCGCGACCGCGTAGCCGCCGACTCCCTCGGCGCCCTCGACGTCCAGCTCGAGGAACGAGGCGCCGAGGCTCTCCACCTGCTCCTTTACGACCGGGCGGACGTCGAAGGCCGAGACGACGGCGCCCAGGCGGCGTGCCGTGGCGATCGCCTGGAGACCGGCCACGCCGGCGCCGAGGACGAGCACCTTGGCGGGCGGGATCGTGCCCGCGGCGGTCGTCAGCATGGGAAAGAACTTGCCCAGGTGCTCGGCGGCCAGCAGCGCCGCCTTGTAGCCCGAGACCGTGCTCTGCGAGGAAAGCGCGTCCATCGGCTGCGCCCGCGTCACACGCGGGATCGCGTCCATGGAGAACGCCGTCACGCCTCGGCTCGCCAGCTCCTCGAGGAGCGCGGGCTCCGTCGCGGGCTGGAGCAGCGCGACGAGCACCTGCCCCTCCCGCAGGCGGCCGAGCTCCTCGGCGGACGGCCGGCGGACCTTGCACACGACATCCGCCTGCGCGTAGAGCTCCTCGGCGGAGACGACGGCCGCGCCCGCATCCTCGTAGGCGCCGTCGGCGAACGTGGCCGTCTCGCCGGCGCCCCGCTCGACGAGGAACTCGACGCCCTCGCCGGCCAGCCGGCGCACGGTGTCCGGGACGACGGCCACGCGGGTCTCCCCCGGCGCAGACTCCTTCGCGACCCCCACCTTCATCGCGGCGGAGTCTAAGCTGCTGCCATGGACGTGTGGCTGGAGGAGGCGCGCGCCCGGCTCGCCCGCGCCGTCGGCGAGGAGCTCGGGCGCTACGACCTGACGCAGGCGGAGGCGGACGACCTCCTCGAGCTGGCGCGGATCGCGGCGCACGAGAGCGGAGAGCGCATCAACGCGCCGCTCCTCTGCTACCTCGTCGGCCTGGCCCACGGCCGTCACGGGGGGAGCCTGGGCGACCTCGTGGACGCGGCAGTGCATTCATCCGCATAGGCTTCCCCGGATGCCCAGCCTGGAGGGAACGACGGCCGTCGTCACGGGGGCCTCGGCCGGGATCGGCCTCTCGACCGCCCGAGCGCTGGCCGCCGAGGGGGCGCGGCTCGCGCTGGGCGCGCGGCGGGTGGAGCGCCTGGCTGAGGTCGAGGAGGAGTTGGGCGAGCGTCATGTCTACGGCCCGCTCGACGTCACCGACGGCGCGAGCTCGGCCGCCTTCGTCGAGCGCGTCGCCGCCGAGCTCGGCCGCGTCGACATCCTGGTCAACAACGCCGGCTTGGCGCTCGGGCGCACCGAGATCGCCGAAGGCTCCGACGAGGACGACCGGGTCATGTGGGAGACGAACGTCGCGGGCCTCGTCCGCATCACACGGCTCGTGCTCCCGCACATGGAGGACGGGCGGGGGCACGTCGTCAACCTCGGCTCGTGGGCAGGACGCGAGGCCTACGTGGCGGGCGGCATGTACGTCGGCACGAAGACCGCGGTGCGTGCCCTCACGTACGTCCTGCGCAAGGAGCTCGTGGGGCGCGTCCGCGTGACCACCGTCGACCCCGGCATGGTCGGCGACACCGAGTTCTCGGATGTCCGCTTCGGCGGTGACGCGGGGAGGAAGGCGGCCGTCTACCGCGGGGTCGACTACCTGACGCCCGACGACGTGGCCGACTGCATCCTCTGGGCCGTGACGCGGCCGCCGCACGTGAACATCGACGAGATCGTCGTCAAGCCGCTCCAGCAGGCCAGCCAGGACGCAATCGTCCGCCGCTGATGGAGCACTGCCGGTGCCGCTGACCATCCTCGAAGGCTCGACGTTCTGCGTCTCGGACGAGCTCGGCGACATCTCGGAGCCCACGATGGGGCTCTTCGCCCATGACACGCGCTTCCTCTCGCGCTGGGTGCTGACCATCAACGGGTCCCGGCCGCTGATCCTCTCCTCGCGGAAGGTGGAGTACTACTCGGCCGCCTTCTTCCTGCGGAACCCGGTCGCGGGCGACCTCGCGCAGGACGAGCTCTCGATCGGGCGGGAACGCTTCGTCGGCGACTCGATGCAGGAGCACATCGTCGTCCAGAACCACTCCCGGCGGCCGCTCGCCTTCGACCTCGCGCTCGAGCTCGGCAACGACTTCGCGGACATCTTCGCGGTCAAAGAGTACGACTTCTCGCTCGGAGACCCCGAGCGCGCGCGGCCCCTTCCGCCGGCCGTGCCCCCGGCGTTCGAGCGCGACGAGAATCAGTTCGTCATCGTCTCGGACGACGGCGGCTTCCCCGGGCTCACGCAGGTCGTGCTCTCCGAGCGCGGCGAGGCGGTCGACTCGACCGTGACGTACCGGGTCGAGCTGGGCCCGCGCGAGACCTGGCGCCTGCGCGCGGACGTGATCCCGGCGCCGGACGGCGTGCGCACGGCGGCGGAGATCGTCGAGCGGCGCTTCGGCGACGAGCTCGCGCGCGTGCGCGCCTCGCTCGCGGCGTGGCACCTGCGGGTGCCGCAGCTCCGCGCCACGTGGGACGAGCTCACGCACACGTTCCGGCGCTCGGCGGCCGACCTCTCCTCGCTCCGTATGGACGAGGACAAGCGCGTCCCCGGCCAGCTTCCGGCCGCGGGGATGCCGTGGTTTATGACCGTCTTCGGGCGCGACACGATCATCACGTGCCTCCAGACTCTTCTCTTCGGGCCGGAGCTCGCCCAGAACGCGCTCGCCGTCCTCGCTGAGCTCCAGGCGCGCGAGGACGACCCGGAGGCCGACGCCGAGCCGGGGAAGATCGTCCACGAGGTGCGGCATGGCCAGGGCGCCCGCGCGTGGTTCCCGCGCTACTACGGGACGGTCGACGCGACGCCCCTCTACCTCGTCCTCCTCTCCGAGGTCTGGCGCTGGACCGACGACGCGGGCCTCGTCCGCGACCTGCACAAGCCGGCTCTGCGCGCGCTCGAGTGGATCGACCGCTACGGGGACCTCGACGGCGACGGCTTCGTCGAGTACGAGCGCCGCTCGCCGCGTGGGCTCCTCAACCAGTCCTGGAAGGACTCCGGCGACTCGCAGCTCTTCGCGGACGGCCGCAGCGCCCAGGCGCCGATCGCCCCCTGCGAGGTGCAGGGCTACGTCTACGACGCGAAGACCCGCCTCGCCGAGTTGGCGCGCGAGGTCTGGCGCGAGCGCGAGCTGGCCGAGCGGCTCGAGCGCGAGGCCGCCGAGCTGCGCAAGCGCTTCGATGAGGCGTTCTGGTGCGAGGCGCGCGGCGGCTACTACGCGCTCGCGCTCGACGGCGAGAAGCAGCGCGTCGACGCGCTCACCTCCAACATCGGCCACCTCCTCTGGAGCGGGATCGTCCCGCCCGAGCGCGTCGACGCCGTCGTGGACCAGCTCATGGGCGAGGAGCTCTGGTCCGGGTGGGGGGTGCGGACGATGTCGGCCGGCGACGCGGGCTACAACCCGCTCGCCTACCACAACGGCACGGTCTGGCCGCACGACAACTCCCTGATCGCCTGGGGCCTCGCCCGCTACGGCCGCTGGCCCGAGGCGCAGCGGATCGTCCGCCGGATGCTCAATGCGGCCACGTACTTCGACTACCAACTCCCGGAGGTCTTCGCGGGCTTCACGCGCACGGACACGCCGTTCCCGATCCCGTATCCGACCGCCGCGCGGCCGCAGGCCTGGGCCGCCGGCACGCCGGTGCTCCTCCTCCAGCTCCTGCTCGGCCTCGAGCCGGACAATCGCCGGCACGTCCTGGGCACGATTGCCCCGGACGACGTGCCCGCCTGGGCCGGCTCGCTCCGGTTCTCCGGCGTGCGCGCCTTCGACCGGGCGTGGGACGTGCTCCTCGAGGACGGACGCGTCATGATCGAGCAGGCGTGAGGATCGCGATCCTGAGCCCGGTGTGGTTCCCGGTCCCGCCGGTTGGCTACGGCGGGATCGAGTGGGTCGTCTCGCTCCTCGCCGACGGGCTGGCGACGTCCGGGCACGAGGTGACGCTCTTCGCCTCGGGCGACTCGTTCACGAAGGCGACGCTGGCCTCGATCTTCGAGGAGGCGCCCTCGGGGGAGATCGGAAAGAGCGGCCCGGAGCTCCGCCACGCGCTCTCCTGCTACGAGCGGGGGGACGAGTTCGACATCGTCAACGACCACTCGGGCCCGCTTGCGGCCGCCCTCGGCGCGACGGTCGCGACGCCGGTCGTCCATACCGTGCACGGGCCCCTGACCGGCGTCGACGGGGAGCTCTACGCCACGCTGGCGCGCGTCGCGCCGCAGGTTGGCCTGATCTCGCTCTCCCTCAACCAGCGCAAGCCGCAGCCCGACCTCCACTGGGTGGCCAACTGCCACAACGCGCTCGACCTGGACTCCTATCCGGTGCACACGGAGCGCGGCGAGTACCTGCTCTTCCTCGGGCGGATGAGCGCCGACAAGGGCTGTCATCGGGCGGCCGAGGTCGCGCGCGAGGCCGGCGTCCCCCTCCGGATCGCGGGGAAGATGCGGGAGCCCGCCGAGCGCCAGTACTTCGAGGACTATGTCGCGCCGCTCCTCGGGGACGGGATCGAGTACCTGGGGGAGACGAGCCACGGCAAGAAGGTGGCACTGCTGCAGAACGCGCGCGCGACGCTCTTCCCGATCGAATGGGAGGAGCCGTTCGGGCTCGTCATGATCGAGTCGATGGCCTGCGGGACGCCGGTGATCGCCACGCGCTGGGGCGCCGTCCCGGAGGTGATCGAGCACGGGCGGTCGGGCGTGATCGTGGACGACTACCGGGACATGGCCGCCGCGCTCGCGGACGCCGACATGCTCGAGCCGCTCGAGTGCCGCCGGTTCGTCGAGGAGCACTTCTCCGCGGAGCGGATGGTGCGCGACTACGAGGCAGCGTTCACCGCGGCGCTCGCCGGGGCTGCGGTCTCCTAGGCCTCGCGACGGGCGGCCGCGACGGGGACGAGCGCCTGCTCGAGGTCGGCGACGAGGTCGTGCGCCGACTCGATTCCGACCGAGAGGCGGATCAGGTTGCCGGGGGTGGCGAAGGGCGCGTCGGCCGTCGAGGCGTGCGTCATCCGCGCGGGGACCTCGATGAGGCTCTCCACACCGCCGAGGCTCTCGGCGAGCGTCCACACCTTCGTGCGCCCGACCAGCGCCTCGGCCTCCTCGGCGTCGGCGACCAGGAAGGAGATCATCCCCCCGAAGTCCCGCATCTGGCTCTCGGCCAGCGCGTGGCCGGGGTGGCCGGGGAGGCCCGGGTAGTAGACGCGTTCGACAGCCGGATGGCCGGCTAGGAAGGCGGCGAGCGCGTGCGCGTTCTCGCAGTGGCGCTCCATGCGGAGCGCGAGCGTCTTCAGGCCGCGGAGGACGAGCCAGCAGTCGAAGGGCCCCGGCACGGCGCCGAGCGCCTTCTGCAGGAAGCGGAGCCGGTCCGCGACGGTCGGGTCGTTCGTGGCGACGAAGCCCCCGATTACGTCCGAGTGCCCGCCGAGGTACTTCGTGGTCGAGTGGAGGACGAGGTCGGCGCCCAGTTCGAGCGGCCGCTGGAGATAGGGGGTAGCGAAGGTGTTGTCGACCACGACCAGCGCGCCGACCGCGTGGGCGGCGGCGGCCGCCTTGCGGATGTCGATCAGGTTGAGGAGAGGGTTCGTGGGCGTCTCGAGCCAGACGATTCGGGTTGTCTCGTCGAGGTGCTCCTCCAGGCTGGCGGCGATCTCCTCGGCCGAGAGGTACGTGAAGCGGTAGCCCTTCGGCTCGTAAACCTGGGAGAACATGCGGTAGACGCCGCCGTAGACGTCGTTCACCGAGACGACGCGCTCACCCGGGCTGACGAGGTGCATGATCGTCGTCGTCGCGCCCAGGCCGGAGGAGTACGCGAGCCCGTGCTCGGCGCTCTCGAGCGAGGCGAGGCACGTCTCGAGCGCCGTCCGCGTCGGGTTCCCGGCGCGCGAGTAGTCGTAGCCCTTGTTCACGCCGACCGCGTCCTGGAGGTACGTGGTCGTCTGGTAGATGGGCGTGATCACCGCTCCGGTAGCGGGATCCGGCTCCTGTCCGGCGTGGATCGCGCGCGTCTCGAACTCCACGGCGTCAGTCTACGCGCGGCCGTGGGCGAGGTATTCGAGCAGGTCGGCGCGGGTGATGACGCCCACGGGGCGGCCGGCGCGGGCGACGACGACCGCCGGGTTCCCGGCCGAGAGGTCAGCGAAGACCGTGTCCACGGACTCGGCGATCTCGACCGCCGGCAGGGGCGGCTCCATCGCGGCGGCGACCTCGTCGCCGAGGGCGTCCGGGTTCCTGAAGACACGGTCGAGCAGGCCGCGCTCGCGGATCGAGCCGACCACGTCGGCGAGCGACTCGGGGCCGTCGTGGCGGACGACCGGGATCTGCGAGATCGAGTAGCGCTGCATGAGGTCGATCGCCTCGCCGATCCGCTGCTGGCTCTCGACCGTCACGAGCTCCGGCATTTTCGGCTCCTCCTGGCGCTTGAAGGCGAGCACCTCCTCGATCGTCGCCGGCGCGGGTCGCTCGAGGAAGCCGTGCTCCATGAGCCAGTTGTCGTCGTAGAGCTTCGACAGGTAGCCGCGGCCCGAGTCCGGGACGAGCGTGACCAGCGTCGCCTCCGGTCCGAACCGCTGCGCCACCTGGAGCATGGCCCAGACCGCCGTACCGCCCGAGCCGCCCACGAGGAGCCCTTCCTCACGCGCGAGCCGCCGCGCCGTGCGGAACGAGTCGCGGTCCGACACGGTCACGTACTCGTCCACCAGGGACGGGTCGTAGGTCGTGGGCCAGAAGTCTTCCCCGATGCCTTCCACGAGGTACGGATGGACGGCATCTGGGTTGGAGAAGATCGACCCCTCGGGGTCGGCGCCGACGACGAGCAGGTCGGGCTTGCGCTCGCGCAGGTAGCGCGCCGTGCCGGAGATCGTCCCGCCGGTTCCGACGGAGAAGACGATCGCGTCGAGCTCGCCGCCGGTCGCCTCCCAGATCTCGGGCCCCGTGGTCTCGTAGTGCGCCTCCGGGTTGGCGTCGTTCGAGTACTGGTCGGGCTTGAACGCGCCCGGGATCTCCTCCGTGAGGCGGTTCGAGACCGAGTAGTAGCTCTCCGGCGATTCGGGCGGCACTGCCGTCGGGCAGATGACGACCTCGGCGCCGTACGCGCGCAGGAGCGCGCGCTTCTCCTCGGCGATCTTGTCCGGCATGACGAAGACGCACCGGTAGCCCTTGAGCGCCGCCGCGATCGCCAGTCCGACCCCGGTGTTGCCGCTCGTCGGCTCCACGATCGTCCCGCCGGGGCGGAGCTTCCCCTCGCGCTCGGCCGTCTCGATCATCCGCAGGCCGATCCTGTCCTTGACGCTCCCGCCTGGGTTCATGTACTCGAGCTTCGCCAGGAGCGTGGGGCCGCCCTCCGGGGCCAGCCGCTGGAGCCGCACAAGCGGCGTCCGCCCGACGAGGTCGAGGACGGTGGGGTATTCGCGCGCCACGGCCGGTAGCGTATTCGGTGCCGTTGGCCGACATCGTCATCGTTGACGACGACAGGGCGATGCGCTCGCTGCTCCGAACGCTGCTCGAGCGCAACGGCCATGCGTGCAGGGAGGCGGGCGACGGCGCCGAGGCGCGCCGGCTCCTCGACGAGCGCCCAGCCGAGCTCCTCCTCTGCGACGTCCGGCTGGGCGGCGAGTCGGGGCTCGACGTCGTGCGCGAGCTCGGGCAGTGCCACCCTGAGACGGCAGCCCTCATGGTGAGCGGCATCGAGGACCCCGAGGTCTGGGAGGAGGCCCTCGAGCTCGGGTGCTACGGGTACCTGACGAAGCCCGTCCCCGAGAGCGCGCTCGCCATCGGCGTCGCCAACGCCCTCCGCCGCCGGCAGCTCGAGCGGAACGTCCTCACGTCCGCCTATGAGGAGACCGTGCGCCGACTTGCCCTCGCGGCCGAGTACCGCGACGTCGAGACGGGCAAGCACGTCGAGCGGATGAGCTCCTACTGCGCGATTCTCGCCCGCCGGCTCGAGGTCGACGAGGTCGGCTGCGAGGAGATCCGCCTGGCGGCGCTCCTCCACGATGTCGGCAAGATCGGCATCCCGGACTCGATCCTCTGCACGCCGAGCGCGCTGACCGCGGAGGAATGGGACGCAGTGCGCCGCCATCCGGAGCTCGGACACCGCCTGCTCGCCGGGTCGGGCTCGCCGCTCCTCGAGCTGGCCGCCAGCATCGCGCTGACCCACCACGAGCGCGTGAACGGCTCCGGCTACCCACGCGGCCTCCGCGAGGACGAGATCCCGCTCGAGGGGCGGATCGCCGCGGTCGCCGACGTCTTCGACGCGCTCACGAGCGAGCGCGTCTACCAGGCAGCGCACACGGCGGACGAGGCGCGGGCGATGCTGGAGGCGGGCCGGGGAACGCTCTTCGACCCGGCAGTCCTCGACGCCTTCAACGCCGCGCACGCCGAGATCGAAGCCGTCCGGCTCGGCGAGACTGCTCTCGGCGTCAGTGTCGGAAATGGCGGCGAGAGGTGAAGACCATGGCTGCGCCCGCCTCCGCCATCGCCGCGACGACCTCCTCGTCGCGCTTCGAGCCGCCCGGCTGGACGACCGCCGAGACGCCGGCCTCGAGCGCGAGCCGCGGGCCGTCCGCGAAGGGGAAGAACGCGTCCGAGGCCAGGACTGCGCCGGTGACGTCGTGGCCCTGCTCGGCCGCCTTCTCGAGCGCGAGCCGCACGGCGTCCACCCGGCTCATCTGACCCGCGCCGATACCGAGCGTCTGCAGGTCGCGGGCAATGACGATCGCGTTCGAGGCGACGTGCTTGACGACGCGCCAGGCGAAGAGGAGGTCGCCCCAGACCTGCTCCTCCGGCGGTCCGCCGGCGACGACCTCCATGCCCTCGCGGTCGTCCACCTCGGCATCGGCGTCCTGGACGAGGAAGCCGCCCAGCACCCGGCGGTAGTCGCGGTCGCCGGGCGCCGGCCCGCGGCGCTCGCGGTCGGCGAGCACCCGCAGCGCCTCCTTCTCCCTGAGCTTCGCGAGCGCGTCGTCCTCGTACTCGGGGGCGATCAGCACCTCGAGGAAGTGGTCGGCCAGTCTGCCCGCGAGCTCCGGCGAGACCCGGCGGTTGAGCGCGATCACGCCCCCGTAGGCGGAGACCGGGTCGGCCGCGAGCGCCTTCTCGTAGGCCTCCTCGATCGTCGCGGCGACCCCGCAGCCGCACGGGTTCGCGTGCTTGACGATCACACAGGTCGGCAGCGCGAACTCCCGGGCGAGCGCGCGCGCGGCGTCGAGGTCGTTGAGGTTGTTGAAGGAGAGCGGCTTCCCGTTCAGGTGCTCCACGCGCGAGAGCAGGTGGCGGCGGGCGCCCGCCTCGGCGTAGTAGGCGGCGCGCTGGTGCGGGTTCTCGCCGTAGGGGAGGCCGGACTGGCGCTCGAGCGAGAGCAGAAGCCGCGGCGGGAAGGTCTCGACGTCGGCGAACCAGGTGGCGATCGATGCCTCGTAGGCGGCCGTGTGCGCGAAGGCCTCGGCCGCCAGCCGGCGGCGCAGGTCGAGGTCGACCCTGTCGCGGGAGAGGAGGCCCAGGAGCTCCTCGTAGCGGCCCGGGTCGCAGACGGGCACGACGTCGACGAAGTTCTTCGCGGCCGCGCGCAGGAGCGCCGGGCCGCCGATGTCGATCATCTCGACGGCCTCTTCCTCGCGCACGTTCCGGCGCCCGGTGACGCTCTGGAACGGATAGAGGTTGACGCAGACGAGGTCGAAGGTGCGGATGCCCTCCGCGCGCAGCTGGTCGAGGTCGGCCTCGCGGCCGCGGCGGGCGAGGATGCCGGCGTGAATGTTCGGATGCAGGGTCTTGACGCGCCCGCCGAGGAGCTCGGGGACGTCGGTCAGCTCCTCGACCGGCACCACGTCGATGCCGAGCTCGGCCACGTAGGCGGCCGTCCCGCCGCTCGCCACGATCTCGATCCCAAGGTCGTTGAGGCCGCGGGCGAAGACGTCCAGACCAGTCTTGTCGAACACCGAGATGAGCGCCCGCCCGACCTGCATCGCAGCTCAGGAGCGTAATGCGCCTGCCAGATAGCGGCGCACTGCAGCGGGGAGCAGCCGGTGCTCGACCTCGTGCAGCCGCTCGCGCAGTGACTCGGGCGTATCGCCTGGCTCGATGCGGACGGCCTCCCGCACGACGACCGGGCCCGTGTCGATCCCCTCGTCGACGAAGTGGACGGTGACGCCCGTCTCGGCGACGCCGGCGGCGAGCGCGTCCTCGATCGGCGTTGTCCCCGCGAAGGCTGGGAGGAGCGACGGGTGGACGTTGAGCGCCGTGAAGCGCGCGAGGAACGGCGGCGTGAGCAGGTGCATGTACCCCGCGCAGACCACCAGCTCGACGCCGTGCCCGGCGAGCCAGGACGCCATCTCGGCGTCGCGCTCCTCGCGGGAGGAGTAGTCGTCGAGAGGGAACACGCGCGTGGGGACGCCGGCCGCCTCCGCCCTCTCGAGGGCGCCGGCTCCGGGGACGTTCGACGCCACCGCCGCGATCGGGAGCCCTTCGTCGAGCAGGGCCTGGAGATTCGAGCCGCGCCCCGAGACGAGGACGCCGATCACGCCTCGTCTGCCCAGGCGACTCCCGGAGCGCCCTCGACGAGTCGCCCGACCACGGGCAGCCCGGCCCGCTCTGCGTCCGAGGACGGCACGACCGCGCAGTAGCCGATGCCCAGGTTGAAGACGCGGCGCTGCTCTTCCTCCGGAACGCCGCGCTCGGCGAGCCAGGCATAGACCGGCGGGCGCTCCCAGGCGCCCGGGTCGAGGCGTGCGCCCAGGCCGTCGGGCAGCGCCCGCGGAAGGTTCCCCGGAATGCCGCCGCCGGTGACGTGGGCGAGGGCGCGCACGTCGCAGCGCTCGCGCAGGCGCCGGACGTCGCCCAGGTAGAGACGCGTGGGTGGCAGGAGCAGGTCGGCGTCGAAGTCCTCGTCGCCGAGCACTCGGCGGACGAGCGTGAAGCCGTTCGCGTGCAGGCCCGAGGACGGCAGCCCGAGCACGGCGTCGCCGGGCTCGCAGCGCGACCCGTCCACGAGGTCGGCCCGGCGCACGAGCCCGACCATCGTCCCGGCGAAGTCCAGCTCGCCCTCGCGGTAGATCCCGGGCAGCTCGGCCGTCTCGCCGCCGAGGATCGCGCAGCCCGCCTCGCGGCAAACGGATGCGGCCCCCGCGACGAGCTCGGCCACCTCGGCCAGATCGAGCGTGCCGGCCGCCGCGTAGTCCAGGAAGAAGAGCGGCTCGGCTCCGGTGGTGAGCAGGTCGTTGGCGCAGTGCGCGGCGAGGTCGACGCCCGCGTCGAAGAGCCGTCCCGCTCGGCGCGAGAGGACGATCTTCGTGCCGACGCTGTCCATCGTGGCGGCGAGCAGCCGCTCCTCGTCGAGCGCGAACAGCCCCGCGAACGCGCCGAGCCCGCCCTCCACGCGCTCCGTCCGGGTCGAGTCGACCGCCGCCCGCAGCCGCTCGACGACCTCCTCCGCCTTGGCGAGCGAGACCCCAGCCTGTCCGTAGGCGCTCACATCAGCACCTCGCCCAGGAGCTCGGGGCGCCCTTCGGGCCCGTCGGGGAGGAAGCGGACGAGCGTGTCGCCGACGACGACGTCGCAGTCGAGCCGGTCGACGCCGAGGATCTCCGCCAGGGCGACCGCCTTCTCCTCCGGGTCGTGGGAGCGGAGGTGCAGCTCGCCGAGGCGCAGCTCGTCCATGTTCGCCAGCAGGTCCTCGATCCACTCGCGCGGCGGGTGCAGCTCGAGCCGGTAGCCCGCCTCGGTGGCCACGAACGTGCGCTTTCCGGGGTGATCCTGGATCTTCAGGCCGAGGTCGGCCGAGCGCTCGAGCGCCTCGGTGAACCCGTCGTCGTCGAGGGCGATGCCGATGTGATCGACGCGCGGGTGCTCCCAGTGACCGGGCTGGAGCACGACGTTGACGGCGCCGCGGGCCAGCTCGACGAGGCGCAGGCGAAAGCCCATCTCGTCGAGCTCCTCCCAGGAGGTGCCCGGCTCGAACCACTCCGAGGTCTCGCCCTTCCAGCCGTAGCGGCCGACGAGGCCGAACCCGAGCTTGCCGAGATAGCGGGCCTCGAGGAGCCGGACCTTGCTCGTCACGAGGTGGTAGTGGAAGAGCTGCACCGGGCGGGGCAATCGTAACGGGCGGGCTCCCGGGATCCAGCGGGGCGAGCGCGATAGCATGCCGCCGACCGCCCGAGCCAAGGAGGACGCATGACGAGCACGCCGCCGCCCCCGCCGCCGCCTCCGGCGCAGAGCTACGAGCGCCACTACTACCCCATGCCGTCCATGCCGGCTCCCACCGGAGAGCTCGTCGTCTTCCTCGTGGCCTGGGTCGTCGCCCTGATCGTGACGGTGGCGGCCGACTCCGTCGACTGGCCGGCGTTCCTCACCGCCACGATCGTCCTCGCCGCCGCCTTCATCATCTCCCGCGGCATCGCCAAGGCCGGGAAGGTCTACGAGAACCGGTAGGCGGGCGCGCGCCCGCCTTCGACATCGTGTCGAGAAAGCCCGGCCGGCCTGCCGGTTGGGACTTGATCCGCGCCCGCCCCCGGCCTACCTTCTTGGCCACCGAGTCGAAAGGGCGCATGCTGACCGTTCGGGACATCGCGCAGATGCCGGACCTGGAGCTCGCGGTCGCCGCGGGCGCGGACGGCCTCGGCGGCGCGGTCAGCTGGCTGCACGTCTCCGAGCTGGCCGACCCGACCCAGTTCCTCGAGGGCGGCGAGTTCCTGCTCACGACTGGCCTCGGCGTCGGGGAGCTGGCCACGACCCAGCGCGCCTACGTCCGCCAGCTGGCGCAGCATGGGCTGGCCGGCCTCGGCTTCGGCACGGGCTTCGGCTTCGCGGACGTGCCCGCGCCGCTCGTCGAGGAGGCCAACCGGCTCTCGTTTCCCGTGCTCGTCGTCCCGTACGAGGTGCCCTTCGTCGCGATCACGAAGGCGGCCGTGAGGCACCTCGCCAACGAGCAGCTCGAGCAGCAGACGCGCGCGCTCGAGGTGCACGAGCGCCTGGCGGACGCCGTCATCCGCGGTCGCGGCCTCCACAGCCTGCTCGCGGTCCTCGGCAACCACCTCGACTGCAGCCTCGCCCTCGTCAACGAGCACGGTCGCGTCGTCAGCGAGCGCCACGGCCGGCGGCGCATTCCTTTCGACTCGGCCCTCGAGCTCCCCGTGGTCGCCGGCGGCGAAGTGGCGACGCTTCGCGCTGCCCGCGAGGAGCGGCCGTTCGGCGAGTACGACAGGCTCGTCCTCCACCACGGGCAGACCGCGCTCGCGTTCGAGCTCTCGCGGCGGCGGGCCGTCAGCCTGGCCGAGCTGCGCCTCGCTGGCGACCTGCTCGAGGATCTCGAGGACGAGCGGCTGGACGACCGCGAGACGGGCCGGCGTATGGCCGCCTTCGGGCTCGAGCCGGCGGGCAGCTACGCCGCGCTCCTCGCCGTCCCGCGAAACGGAGAGACCGCTGAGGAGGTCCGTCGCGAGGTCGCCCAGGAGCTCGACCGGCGGCGTGTGCGCTACCTCTCGACGGCCCGCCGCGACCGCGCTGCGTTCCTCGTCGAGGCCTCGGGGGAGGACGAGATCCTCGGGCTCGCCGAGAAGGTCGCAAGAGCGGGGCGACGGGCGCGCGTCGGCGTCGGCCGCCCAGCGCACGGGCGGGCCCTCGGCCGCAGTCTGCTCGAGGCGCGCGCAGCGCTCGACACGGGCGGCGACGTCGCCTCCTACCGCGACCTCGGCTCGCTCGAGCTCCTGCTCAGCCTGCCGGATGCAGCGCTCGAGGCGTACGTCGCGCGGGTGCTCGGCCCGGCGGCGGAGAGCCCGCGCCTCCTGGACTCGCTCGGCGCTCTGCTCGACTCGGGCTGCCGCTGGAGCGACGCCGCCGAGAGCCTCGGCGTCCACCGGCACACGCTCCGCTACCGCATGGAACGGCTGCGCGAGCAGACCGGGCGCCACCCCGACGACCCCGAGCAGCGCATGGAGCTCTGGCTCGCGGTGAAGGCGAGGCAGGCGCTCGGCGCCCGCAACGGCCGCGGCGGCTAGCGCCGGGAGTCGTGCTCGAGCACCTCTTCAGCCCGCTCGGCATCGGGCCGGTCGAGCTGCCCAACCGGGTCGTGTCGACCGCGCACCAGACGACGCTGGTCGAGGACCACCTGCCCACCGAGGACTTCCTCGCCTACCACTCGGCGCGGGCCCGCGGCGGGGTCGGGCTGATCGTCCTCGAGGCGACGGCCGTCCATCCCTCGGGCCTGCTGACGCCGCACACGCTGGCCGGGTACCGGGAGGAGATCGTGCCCGCGCTCGCGGGCGTGGCCGCGGCGGTGCGGCGCCACGGCACGCGGCTCGTCCTCCAGCTCTTCCACGGCGGCCGCGAGCAGATCGCGAGCGCGCCCCGGCCGCCCGCGCTCGCGCCCTCTGCAGTCCCCAGCCTGCGCTTCCACGTCGAGCCGCGCCCGCTCGCCGAGGAGGAGATCGCCTCCATCGTTGCTGGGTACGCGCGCGCGGCGGAGCTGGCCGCCGCCGCCGGGCTCGACGGGGTCGAGGTCTCGGCCGCGCACGAGTACCTGGCCGCGCAGTTCTTCACGCCCGAGCTGAACCGCCGGGACGACGTCTGGGCGAAGCCGGCGCGCTTCCTGCTCGCCGTCCTCGAGGCGGTGCGGGCGGCGGCCCCTTTGCTGGCGCTCGGGGTGCGGCTCTCCGCCGACTCGGAGGCGGCCCGAGCCGTCGTGGGCGAGATCGCGCCGCGCGTGGACTACCTGAGCGTCGCGCTCGGCGGCTCCTCGACGTACCGCGGGTCGAGCGGCATCGTCCCACCGCCGCCGGTGGCCGAGAACGCGATCGCCGATCTGACGGCGCCGTTCCTCGGCGGGCCGCCGGTCGTGGCGACCTCGCGCATCGTCGACCCGGTGGACGCCGAGCGGCTCATCGCGGAGGGCCGCTGCGACGCCGCCGGGATGACGCGGGCGCTGATCACGGATCCCGACCTGCCACGCAAGGCGCGCGAGGGGCGGCTCGAGGAGGTGCTCCGCTGCATCGGCTGCAACGCCTGCATCGCGCATTACCACGCCGGCACGCCGATCGCCTGCGCCCAGAACCCGCGCGCGGGTCGCGAGCGGACGCTGGGCGCGCCGCCCCGGGCAGCCGAGCGGCGGCGCATCGTCGTCGTGGGCGCCGGGCCCGCCGGCCTCGCTGCGGCCGCGGAGGCGGGAGCCGCCGGCCACGAGGTCGTCCTGCTCGAGCGGAGCGATCGCATCGGCGGCCAGGCAGCGCTCGCCGGCTCCGCGCCGGTGCACACCGAGACGGCCGGCTCGCTCGCCAGCAACTACGAGCGGCTCCTACGGGCGGGAGGCGTCGAGCTGCGCCTCGAGACCGAGGCGGACGGCGAGCTCGTCGCCTCGCTCGAGCCCGACGCGGTCGTCGTCGCAACGGGAGCGCGGCCCTACGAGCCTGCCGTAGCACTCGACGGGATCAAGGCCGTCCAGGCCTGGGACGTGCTCGGCGCGCCGCGACCGAGCGGGCGCCGAGTCGTCGTCGCGGACTGGGGCGGCGATGCCTCCGGGCTCGCCTGCGCCGAGCTCCTCGCCGCCGCCGGCAACGAGGTGGCGCTGGCCGTCGGCTCGGCCGCGCTCGGCGAGACGCTCCACCAGTATCAGCGGAACGTCTATGCGGCGCGGCTCTACGGGGCCGGGGTGCAGGTCGAGCACCACCTCGAGCTCGCCGGCGCCGAGCCGGGTCGTGTCCTCTTCCGCAACCTGTTCGCGCCCGAGATGGAGACGAGCCTCCCCGCCGACCTGGTCGTCCTCGCCCTCGGCCGCGTGCCGGAGCGCGCTCTCCCCGAGGACCTCGCCGCCCGCGGGCTCGAGGTCCACGAAGCGGGCGATTGCCTCAGCCCACGGGGCCTGGAGGAGGCGATCCTCGAGGGGACACTCGCCGCCCGCCGGTGCGCTCCGCAGCCTCAGCCGCCGCCTGATTGAATCCGGGCCGACCGTCTGATGAACGCCGCGACTCAGGACCACCTCTGGCGCCACTTCACCCCGGCCGGCGCGGGCCGGATCGTGATCGAGCGTGCGGAGGGTTGCCACATCTGGGACTCGGAGGGCAACCGCTACCTGGACGCGCTCTCCGCCCTCTACTGCGTCAACATCGGCTACGGGCCCTGGCCGGAGATCGCCGAGGCCGCGAAGCGGCAGCTCGAGGAGCTTCCCTTCTTCACGAACTGGGTCGGCTTCGCCACGCCGCCCTCGCTCGAGCTGGCCGAGAAGGTGACGGAGCTCGTGCCGATCGACGTCGGCCGGATCTTCTTCGTCGGCGGCGGCTCGGAGGCGATCGAGTCGGCCCTCAAGATCGCGCGCCAGTACCACCGCCTGCGCGGGGAACCGACCCGCTACAAGTTCGTCACGCGGCGCAGCGCCTACCACGGGACGACCATGGGGGCGCTCTCGATCAACGGGAGCCCCGCGTTGCGGTCGCAGTTCGAGCCGCTCGTGCCCGGCTGCCTGCGCGCGCCGATGCCCTACCGCTACCGCTGCCCGTACTGCGCGGAGAAGCCGGAGTGCACGCTCCGCTGCGCGGACGAGATCGACGCCATCGTCCAGAACGAGGGGCCGGAGACGGTCGCGGCCGTGATCATGGAGCCGGTCCAGAACTCCGCGGGCTCGATCACGCCGCCGCCGGGCTACTTCGACCGGGTGCGGGAGATCTGCGACGCGCACGGCCTCCTGCTCGTCGCCGACGAGGTGATCTGCGGCTTCGGGCGGGTCGGCGACTGGTTCGGCTCGACCCGCTACGGCGTCCGACCGGACCTGATGACGCTGGCGAAGGGGATCACGTCCGCCTACGCGCCGCTCGGCGCGGTCGTAGCGGCGCCGCAGGTGATCGAGCCCTTCTTCTCCGAGCCGAAGACGTCATTCGTCCACGGGATCACGTTCGGCGGCCACCCGCTCTCCTGCGCGATCGCGCTCGCCAACCTGGAGATCTTCGAGCGGGAGGACCTCGTTGGGCGCTCACAGCGGCTGGGGCCGGAGCTCCGCGAGCGTTGCGAGCGCCTCCTGGCGGAGCACCCGATGGTCGGCGACGTGCGCGGCGACGGCTACTTCTACTCGCTCGAGCTCGTCAAGGACAAGGAGACGAAGGAGACGTTCGCCCCGGCGGAGCGTGACGACCTGATCAAGGGCTTCCTGACGCCGCGCATGCGGGAGCTCGGCATCTACACGCGCTTCGACGACCGCGGGGAGACGTGCGCGCAGTTCGCGCCGCCGCTCGTCGCCGGGCCGGAGGAGTTCGACGAGATGGTCGGCGCCCTGCGCCAGGTGCTCGACGAGGCGTGGGAGCGGATCCACTGAGGACGCTGCAGAACTTCGTCGGCGGCGACTGGGTCGACGCCACCGGCGAGGAGGCGCGCGAGATCGTCTCGCCGGTCACGGGCGAGACGCTCGCGGCGGCGCCCAACGCGAGCGAGGAGGACGTCGCCCTGGCAGCGAAGGCGGCGCGCGAGGCGCAGCCGGGCTGGGGCGCGCTCTCCGCCTGGGAGCGCGCCGAGGTCTGCCACCGGATCGCCGACCTCATCGAGGAGCGTACGGAGCCCCTCGCGCGCGAGCTCTCGCTCGAGCAAGGGAAGCCCTTCCGGGCGGAGGCGATCGCGGAGTTCGAGGAGTCGGCCGAGAACTTCAGGCTCGCCGCGGAGGACGTGAAGCGGCTGGAGACGGCGGTTATCCCGTCCCAGGACGTGAACAAGCGCATCCTCACCTTCCGCAAGCCGAACGGCGTGTACGCCGCGATCACGCCGTGGAACTTCCCCATCACCATCCCGGTCGAGCTGATCGCCCCGGGCATCGCCGCCGGCAACACGATGGTCGTCAAGCCGTCCGAGTGGACGCCGGTGGCACTGGCGAACTTCATGCAGATCATGGCCGACGCCGGCCTGCCCGAGGGCGTCGTCAACGTCATCTACGGCGACGGCGCGGTCGGCGCGCGGCTGATCCGCGACGAGAACGTCGACTGCGTCGGCTTCGTCGGCTCCCACACGACCGCCGAGAAGATCGTCCAGGCCGCCGGGCTCAAGCGGTCGCTGATCGAGGCGAGCGGGAACGGCCCGGTGGTCGTGTGCGCCGACGCCGACGTCGAGGCGGCCGCCAAGGGGGCCGTCTACGGCGGGTTCTTCTGCGCCGGCCAGGTCTGCTGCGCGACCGAGCGCGTCCTCGTCGACCGGCGCGTCCACGACGACTTCCTGACCGCGGTTGTGAAGGAGGCGGAGGGCTGGAAGCTCGGCGACCCGTTCGACGACGAGACGCTCGTCGGCCCGCTGAACAACGAGCCGACCGCGGCGAAGATGGACGCGCACCTCGAGGACGCAGTCGAGCGCGGGGCGGAGATCGTCGTCGGCGGCTCCCGCGACGACGGGCGCCCAACCCGCCTCTACTACCAGCCGACGGTCGTGGACAGCGTCGGCCTCGACACGCTCATCAACCGCGACGAGACCTTCGGGCCGATCGTCCCGCTCATCACCGTCGCCGACGACGACGAGGCACTGGCGGTCGCCAACGACTCGCACCTCGGGCTCCAGGCGGCCGTCTACACCCGGAGCCTCAGGCGGGCCTTCCGCTACCTCGACAACCTGCGCGTCGGGAACGTCGTCGTCAACGACTCGACCGACTACTGGGAGGCCCACGAGCCCTTCGGCGGAGCCTCCGGCACCCGCACCGGTTGGGGCCGGATCGGCGGCCGCTACACCCTGCTCGACATGACCGACCTGCGGACGGTCGTGCTCGATGTCGGCGGCCTCGACTGACGAGTGAAAGACCCCGGGCCCTCGTCGAGGGCCCGGGGTCGTGAGTCCAGCCTGCGAAAGCGGGCTAGAACTGCGTCTGCGGATTCATCTCGCGACCGCCCGTCCGCTGCTTGGGAACGAGCTTCTCGACCATGTCGAGGAACCACGTCCCGTGCGGGATGTCGCTCGCGTAGATGTTGTTCTTGTACCAGTACGCCGCCCAGATGCTGCCGCCCTCGGGATCGAAGTACGCGATCTCCTCGGGATTCTCCACGTCGGTGAAGTCGATGACGGTGGCACCGCCGCCGTACCAGGCGGAGACCATCGCGTCGATCTTGTTGGTGGGCAGGTTGTTGGACAGGTGCGCCGAGCAGTAGGCCCCGCCCTGGTCCCGCGGGATCTGGAACGAGCTCCGGAGAGCCCCGTCGCTTCGGTTGTGGAACCAGAGCTGACCGCTGCCCGTGCCGTCGAAGCAATGCCCGGCCACGATCTCGTCGGTGAAGACGATCGTGTCCGTGTCCTCGCTGAACAGGGCCGAGTGGTAGAACTGCACCTCCGGCTCGTCGATCTCCCAGAGCGGATCGAGGGTGCCCGGGTTGTGCGGGTCGGAGATGTCCCAGAGCTGGCCGACGCTCGAGCACGCGGCGGCAGCCTGGTCGAGGCCCATGTGCACGTTGATGTCGTGGCAGCCGCGCATCGGGTTGAAGTTCGGCGGCGGCAGGAAGACGGGATCCTCGTTGAACGTCGGGACGTCGATCGGAACCTCCTTGAGGAGCTTCGCCTCCTCCGGCCTGTTCAGGTCGACCTGCGCGATCGAGAGGATCTCGTGGAGCGGGTTGTGCGTGTCGCTCGGGTCGTCGTGCGGCCCGCAGTCGGGGCCCGAGCGGAGCGGATACGAGGCCACGTAGATGTCCACGTGGCGCCCGTGCGGGATGCCCGTGTGCGTGTGGGAGCCGCACTTGATGTAGACGTCCGCGATCGGCTGCACGCGCGTGAACCCGTCCGCGTCCACCGGCGCCCGCAGGATCTCCTTGAGGCTGAAGATCCGCAGGCCCTCCCAGCCGCTCTCGAGCGTCGGCGGGTCGGCGGCGTTGAGCGCGCCGGCGGAGCACTCGGGCCCGGTGAGCACGGTGTCCACGGACATGACGACGACGTCGCGCCAGATGGAGACGTCGTTCTGCGGGCCGGGGCACCACAGGTCCTTCACGAGCCTCGGATTCTTCGGCCGCCCGATGTCGAAGATCCGCAGCCCGTTGTAGTTCCCGGCGAGCATGAGCCCGCCCTTGAAGGCCAGATCGGACTGCGTCGCCGGGCTGGAGCGCTCGCTGAAGCCGTTGACCTTGATGTCCTCGGCCTCGAACGCAGGTTGCGCCGAGGCCGTCGTGGCCAGCATGCCGAACGCAACGAGCACGCCTGCCAGGAGCACGGAGAATCGCCGCATCGAACGACCACCTCCCCCTTGGTTGGTTGCAAAACGGCGGCGCGATCCTACTCGGACTCGACTTTCGCTGCGAGAAAATGGCCGGGCGCCCCGCGAGGGGCGCCCGGAAAAGACCACTGAGCCGGAAGCTCAGTCGATCACGTTCATCTGCGTCTGCGGGTTGGCGAAGGGCAGACCCTTCCCGTTCCCCTGCCGCGGCTTCCCGACGAGCCTGATGATGTCGAGACCGCGCTCGATGTCGTTTGAGTAGACCTCGCCGTTGTACCAGTAGGAGGACCACGAGGCCCCCATCGGGTTCATCGGCTTGAAGAAGGCGACCTCCTTCGGGTTCGCCGGGTCGTCGAAGTCGACGACCGAGGTCCCACCCGCGTACCAGGCGCCCACCAGTCGGTAGTGCTGCGCCGTGCTGACGAAGTTGAAGTTGTGCGCGGTGCAGTGCTCCACCTCGAAGCGCGGGATCTTGAACGTGCTCGTCGGAGCCGTCTCGCCGAAGCGGTAGAACCAGATCGCGCCCTCCGTGGGAGGATCGCTCGCCTCGCACTCGGGGAAGATGCCACCGCCGGCCTCGTCACCCCAGGCGATGTACTTGCCGTCCCAGGTGAAGGCGGAGTTGTGCCACGCCCCCACGAGGGGCGTGTCCACCCGGTAGAGGAAGTCCGGGTTCACCGGGTCGGAGATGTCCCAGACCTGGCCCTCGGAGAGGCACGCGGCCGCCGCCAGCTCGAGCTCCACGAACACGGTGATGTCGTGGCAGCCCGTCGTCGTCAGCAGGCCGAGTCCCGGGATGAACGCGTTGCCGTCGAACTGCTGCGTGCCCGGGTCCAGCGTCGGCTCCGAGACCACCGCGGCCGCGGCCGGATTCCCGAGCGGAACGGAGATGACCGAGATCTTGTTGTGACCCTTCGTCGTCCCCGTGTCGGCGAGGCAGTCGGGCCCGACGCTGCCGGCCGTGAGCGCGTACGACGACACGTAGACGAGGATCCGGTCGTTGTCGAGGTCGGGCACGAGCGTGTGCGTGTGGGAGCCGCAGTCGGTCTGCACACCCGTGATCAGCGACGGGTTGCGCGGGTCGCTGATGTCGAAGATGCGAATCCCCTCGAACATGCCCGGCGTGGTCGGGCTCGCAGGCGAGGAGCTGCAGGCCGCCGATGTCCGTGCGGAGTCGAGCGACTGGAACAGCAGCCCTTCCCAGACCGAGATGTCGCTCTGGACGCCGGGACAGCGGAACTCCGACAGGAGCTTCGGCTGCCCGGGCCGCGAGACCTGGAAGATCCGGAAGCCGCCGTAGTCGCCTGCGAAGACCTTCGTCCCCCAGAACGCGAGGTCCGAGTTCGTGAAGCTGACGCCCGGCGTCGCCGGGTTCTCGACGCCCGGCACGTTGGCGATGAGGGCCATCTTCTTCGCCAGGTCGGGCTCTGCCTGCCCGCCCGCCGGAACCGCGAACGCGAGTGCGCTCACGATTCCCAGGGGTACGACCCAACGGAGGAGTCGGGTCATCGACACCACCTCCCTTTCGTAGTTCGTGACACTTGTCCCAGGTGCGGGCGCGATCGTACTCCGCCGCCGAGCGAGAATCCAGTCCTGGATCAGGCCGGCGTGCGCTCGAAGCGGAGCTTCGCCAGGCGCAGATCCTCGGGGATCCGCGTCGGGTAGTCCCGGGTCAGGCACGCGCGGCAGAAGGAGTCCGCCGGACGCCTGGTGGCCTCCTGGAGGCCGTCGAGCGAGAGGTAGGCGAGCGAGGTGGCGCCGAGCTCGTCCCGCACGTCCTCAGGCGAGCGGCCGGCGGCGATCAACTCGTCCTCGCCGGCCATGTCGATGCCGTAGAAGCACGGGGAGACGACGGGCGGGGAGGAGACGCGGACGTGGACCTCCTCGGCGCCCGACTCGAAGAGCATCGCCACGATCTGCCGCGTCGTCGAGCCGCG
>JBOHAM010000158.1:0-4045 GCA_050697735.1 Gaiellaceae bacterium
CCGCCCTCGACGACGACGTCGGCGAGCTCGTCGCCGCGGGCCACGGCCAGGCGTCGCGCGAGATCCGGCACAGCGCGACGATATCGCGCTAGAAGTTAGGCGGAGGCTGCGAGCGGCTCGCCGTAGGCCTCGCTGAGCGCCGCGGTGATCTCGCTCGCGAGCGCCACGTGGAAGCGCACCCGGCGGCCGGCGGCGTCGCGGATCGCGTCGAGCCCCGCGTCGTCCGTCGGGTCAGCGACGGCGACGTGAACGGCCGAGCCGTTGAGCCGGAACGCGACCGCCTGGTGACGGCGGGCGAGCGACTCGGGCAGGCAGTCGACGGCAGCGTCGTCGAGGTCGAGCTTGGCGAGGTCGACGAACTCGAGCTTCTCCTGCTCGGCCAGGAGGCGCGCGAGGTCGCGCTCCCGGATGAGGCCGCGGGCGAGCATCACCTCGCCCAGCCGGAGGTCGCTCTCCTGCGCATCGATCAGGGCCACGCGGACGTCGTCGGGCCGCGCGATCCCATCGCGCACGATCAGGGCTCCGAGAGGGAGATCGCGCAGGTTCATGGCAGTTCCTTCCAAGACGGAGCGTACGGACGCGATCTTCCGCGGGTGATCACTCGATCGGGCGATCTTCTCCGTATCAGCGGAGGATGTCCGCGACGATGCCGGGGTGCCGCGCGCGCCAGTTGGCGAGGTAGAAGCCGAGGTGGAGGCGCGCCTGCTCCACCGACGCAGCCGTCGGGACGTTCACCTCCACGGTCTTCGGGCTCATCTGCGCCGCGTTGTAGTTCGCGCGCTTGAGCGAGGCCAGCAGATCGTGCACGAACGCAGGGTCGGAGACGTGAACCACCATTGCCGCATTGCTCCTCGGGCCGCAGGAATTCCCCTAGAGATCGCAGTTTGCTCCTCGCCCGCGGGCGGCTCAACTACCCGAAAGGCGAGAATCCGGGCGGTCCGTAGAATCGCTGGCGATGCGCGCCGCCCTCGTTTCGGAGATCGGACGGCTGCCGGAGCCCGGCGAGGCGCCGGAGGCAGCGCGCGGCGAGGGCGAGGCGCTCGTCGAGGTCGTCGCCGTCCCGCTCAACCCCGTCGACGTCAACGTCGCGGCCGGGCGCTTCTACGGCGGCTCGCCGCCGACCCCGTTCGTGCCCGGGTCGGAGGCGGTCGGCGTCGTGCGCGAGAGCGACGTCCACGCACCGGGGACGCTCGTCTGGGCGCACGTCGGCACGAAGCGAAACGGCGCCCTCGCTGAGCTCCTGGTCGGCCCGGACGACCTCCTCGTCCCGCTTCCGGAGGGGATCGATCCGGCGCTGGCAGGCGCGCTCGGCGTGGCCGGCCTCGCCGGGTGGCTGCCGGTCGCCTATCGCGCGCCGGTGCGGGAGGGCGAGACGGTCCTCGTGCTCGGCGCGACGGGAACGGTCGGGATCGTGGCGTTGCAGGGCGCGAAGCTGCTCGGAGCGGGACGGGTCGTGGCAGCGGGACGACGGCCGGAGGCGCTCGAGCGGGCGCGCCGCCTGGGCGCGGACGCGGTCGTGTCGCTGGAGGAGGACGACCTCGCCGACGCCTTCCGCGAGGCGTGCGGCGGCGATGGGCCGAACTACGTGGTCGATCCCGTCTGGGGAGCGCCGGCGGTCGCGGCCGCGCGGGCGGCGGCGCCGGGCGCGCGCCTCGTCCACATCGGCCAGTCCGCGGGCGCCGAGGCGCCGTTCGCCTCCGCGGACGTCCGCGGGAAGCAGCTCGAGATCCTCGGCTACTCGAACTTCGCCACGCCGCGCGACGTCATGCACCGCGAGTACCTGCGCCTGCTCGGGCACGCCGCGGCGGGCGAGGTGCGGGTGGACGTGGCGCGCTTCCCCTTCGAACGCCTCGGAGAGGCGTGGCAGCGCCAGGCCGAGGGCGCCGGCGCCAAGGTCGTCGTCGAGCTCTGACTACGCGAGCCTGAGCAAGTTCCGCAGCAACGCGGCCAAGCCGAGGACGGCCAGGGCCGCGATCACCAGTCGGCCGTTCCGCGTCCAGGTCCTCGGCGGCTGCGGGTCGAGCCGCTCGACGAGCGGGACGAGCGCCAGCCCCCCGAGCAGGAAGATGGGAAGGAACAGCGCCGCGCCCACGAGCGGCGGCTCGAACAGCTCGAACTCGCTGTCTCCGAGGAAGATCCCGCCCGGCAGCAGCAGCGCCAGCAGCCCGAACACGGCGGCGCGGCGGGACGACGGGAGCGCCCGCCGTACGACCGCGTAGAGGAGGCCGACGATCGCTCCGAGCTGCGCGGTGCTTCCCATCAGCGAGAGCGTCCCGCCGAGGCTCACCTCCCCCACTTGCGCGCCCGTGAGGGTGAACGGCGGCCCCTCCGTCCACACCGCCAGCAGGCGCATGGCGACGCGTCCGCCAAACCCACCCACGACCGCCCCGACCGCGGCGCCGCAGCCGACGGCGACGACGACGCTCCTGACGACGCTTTTCACCGGCGCCTCTAGCCGGACCAGGGCGCGCGCTCGAGCGCGCGTTCGTACTCGGCGCGGTCGTGCACCGGCTCGCCGTGCGCGACGATCACGTGCTCGAACGGGAGCTCGAGCAGGGCTCGCAGCGCGGGGAGCGCCCGCTCCTCGTGCCAGGCGGTCGCCCAGACGCGGAGCTCGCCGCCGGGGGCCGTGAGGGCGTCGGCGAAGACCAGCGCCCGCTGCTCGGGCAGCCAGAGCGGGGTCTCGTTGCGGCCGCGGCCGTCGTAGAGCGCGAGGAGCCCGCCGGGGAGCTCGTCTCCCGGGTCGAGGCCCTCCAGCTCGGTCTCCGGGATGTCGTGCCGCCAGAAGAGATGCGGGCCGAACGCGCGCGCGCCGTAGCGCTGGACGAAGAGGTCGACGTCGCGGACGTGGTCGGGCTTGAGGACGACGGCGAGAGACGGCGGGCGCGCGTCGAGCCGCTCCCAGATCTCCGTGGCGTCCTCGGGCGGCGCGAGCGGGTCGAGGACCGCCACCTCGCCGCCGGACTCGACGCAGGTCGAGGTGACGAGCGGCTCCCAGTCGGCTTCCGGAAACCAGTCCGGATGCTCGCGGCGCCAGATCCAGAGCCCGGGCGCGACGTCGCGCAGCTCGTGGGCCATCAGAGGCAGATGTCGTCGGGGCGGACGGGGACACGGGCGAGCTCACGGCCGGTCGCGTCGCGCAGTGCGGCGACGATCGCGGCCGTGGAGACAACCGTCGGCGGCTCCCCCACGCCCTTGACGCCGTAGGGCGCTTCGGGCTCGGGCTCCTCGACGAGCTCGGAGACGACGGGCGGCATGTCGAGCGCGGTCGGGATCAGGTAGTCGGTGAAGCTCGCGTTCGTGATCGCCCCGCCGCGCGTCTGGATCTCCTCCATCAGCGCGAGGCCGAGGCCCTGCGCGGTGCCGCCTTCGATCTGGCCCTCGACGGCCTGGCGGTTGAGCGCCCGGCCGACGTCCTGTGCCGTTCCGATCCAGACGACGCGCGTCAGCCCGAGCTCGACGTCCACCTCCGCGGCCACCTTCATCGCCGCGCAGGCGAAGGCGACGTGCGCCCGCTCGCCGGTCACCTGCCCCGTCTCGGGATCGATCGGGGTCGTGCGGGGATGGCGGTAGATGCGCTCGACGTCGACCTCCGCACCGCCCTTCGCGTCACGCTCGGCGAGCGCGGCCCGGCACGCGTCGCGCACCGCTCCGGCCGCCATCCAGGTCATGCGGGACGCGGAGGACGAGCCGGAGGAGCCGACCGTCGCGGTCGTGCCGGGCGCGAGGACGACGTCGTCCGTCCCCAGCTCGGTGCGCGCCACCTGGAGGATGACGTTCGTGACGCCCTGCCCGACCTCGGCGGCGGCGCAGTGGATCTCGGCCCCGCCGTCCGCCCGCAGCTTCACCCGCGCGGCGCAGAAGTCGTCGAAGCCCTCCGAGTAGGCGATGTTCTTGAAGCCGACGGCGAAGCCCGTGCCGCGCCGGACGCCCTCGCCGCGCGTCGTGTTGCCGGAGCCGCCGGGGAGACGGAGAGGATCTCGCGGCAGCTCCTCCGGCGGGGCCACGGGGAGCGCCGCCGCGCGCCGGATCACCTCCGCAACAG
>JBOHAM010000159.1:0-4282 GCA_050697735.1 Gaiellaceae bacterium
GCTCGCTCCAGGCGGCCGGTCTCGAGATCCTCGGCGTCAAGGACGTGACGCCGCAGGCCCACAACGGCGTCCGGCAGAAGAAGAGGCGGAGGGTCTAGTGGCCCGCGATCTCGGCCCGAAGTGCCGCGTCTGCCGCCGCGAGGGAATGAAGCTCTTCCTCAAGGGCGAGCGCTGTCTGACCGAGAAGTGCGCGATCGAGCGGCGCAGCTACCCACCCGGGGAGCACGGCCGCGGCCGGATCAAGCAGTCCGAGTATCTGCTGCAGCTGCGCGAGAAGCAGAAGGCCCGCCGCTACTACGGCATCCTCGAGAAGCAGTTCCGCAACTACTACGAGAAGGCGTCGCGAATGACCGGCATCACCGGCGAGGTGTTGCTGCGGATGCTCGAGACGCGCCTCGACAACGTCGTCTACCGGCTCGGCTTCGCCGGCTCGCGGGCCCAGGCCCGCCAGCTCATCCGCCACGGCCACTTCGAGGTCAACGGCCGGCGGGTGAACATCCCGAGCTTCCAGGTGAAGCCCGAGGACGTCGTCGCGCTCAAGGAGGGCAGCCCGGCCGCACAGGTCGTCCGTGACGCGACCGACCTGACCGCCTCGGTCGCTCCCTGGCTGCAGGCCGACCACGACGGCCTCTCGGGAAAGGTCTTGAAGCTGCCGGACCGCACCGACATCGACACGCCGGTGCAGGAGCAGCTGATCGTCGAGCTCTACTCCAAGTAGAAAGGAAGCATGGCCACCAGAACGTCGCTCATGGAATTCCAGGTGCCCCGGATCACCCACGAGGAGGTGACCGAGGAGCGCGGCATCTTCGTGATCGAGCCGCTCGACCGCGGCTTCGGCTACACGTTCGGCAACTCGCTGCGCCGGGTGCTCCTCTCGTCCCTCGAGGGCGCCGCCGTCACCTCGGTGAAGATCGAGGGCGTCGCGCACGAGTTCACGACCCTCAAGGGCGTGCGCGAGGACGTCACCGACATCATCCTCAACCTGAAGAACCTCGTCTGCCTCCTGCACGGCGACTCGCCCGAGGTGGAGGTCAGGCTCGAGAAGAAGGGCCCGGGCGTCGTCAAGGCGTCCGACATCGAGGCCCCGGCCGACCTCGAGATCCTCAACCCGGACCTCGAGGTGGCGAACCTCTCCGACAAGGGCCGGCTGGAGGTCACGTTGACCATCGGGCGCGGCCGCGGCTACGTGCCGGCCGAGCTCAACCGGGGGCCCGAGCACACGATCGGCGTCATCCCGGTCGACTCGATCTTCTCGCCCGTGCGGCGCGTCTCCTACGAGGTGGAGGCCGCGCGCGTCGGGCAGCGGACCGACTACGACAAGCTGACGCTCGACGTGGCGACGGACGGGTCGCTGGCACCGCGCGACGCGATCGCCGAGGCGGCCGAGATCCTCATCCGCCAGCTCGCCATCTTCACCGACATCGACAAGATCGAAGGCTTCGGCGAGGCGGCCGAGGCGGACGCCGCCGAGGCGCCGCAGGCGCACGGGATGGAGAACTTCCCCATCGAGGAGCTCGAGCTGGGCGTCCGCAGCTACAACTGCCTCAAGCGCGTGGGCATCGAGACGATCGGCGACCTGGTCTCCAAGACCGAGAACGAGCTCGCCGCGATCCCGAACTTCGGCAAGAAGTCGATCGAGGAAGTGCGCGAGACGCTCCAGGCGCACGGGCTGACGCTCAGGGACGAGTAGTCGTGAGGCATCGGCGCGCAGGCAGGAAGCTGGGCCGGGACTCGGCCCACCGGAAGGCGCTCTACGCGAACCTCGCCGGCGCGCTGATCGAGCACGGGCGCATCCGCACGACGGAGGCCAAGGCGAAGGAGGTGCGCCCGATCGTCGAGCAGATGATCACCCTCGGCAAGCGCGGCGACCTGGCCGCCCAGCGCCAGGCCGTCGCCTTTCTCCGCTCCAAGGCGGTGGCGCACGCCCTCTTCGCGGACGTCGCCCCGCGCTTCGCCGACCGCCCGGGCGGCTACACCCGGATCGTGAAGATCGGCCCGCGCCAGGGCGACGCCGCGCAGATGGCGTACCTGGAGCTCGTGGACTACGTGCCCGAGCGCGCGCCGACTCCCGTTTCCTAGTCGCCGGCCAGCTCGGCGTAGCGGTCGAGCACGGGGGCCCAGCCCTCGTCGTAGCCCGCCCGGACCTCTGCGGCCTGCTCGCCGCGCGCCTCCCAGCCGCGGTGCTCGAGCTCGACGACCGTCGAGCCTTCGCGCGGCGTGAAGCGCACCTCGACCTCGGTGGTCTGCTCGGGCTGCAGGCCCGGACGCCAGGTGAAGACGAGGCGGTGGGGCGGCTCCCAGGCCGTCACCTCGCCCCAGTTCTCGCGCCCGTCGCGCCAGAGCTCGAAGACTGCGCCGCCGAGCCGGGGCTCGAAGCCCGCCGTCTCGGCGAGCTCCTCGTGGACGGAGTGCGTCTTCACGGGCCACCACTCGCCGATCCGCTCGGTGAAGACTCGGAACGCGTGCTCGACCGGTGCGTCGACGACGACGCTCTTCCGCACGGGCTCGATCCTCTGCGTTGCTTTGGTGGATTCCATCTCGACCTCCTTCTACGTGGTTCTGGACAGTGCCGGCGCAGCGCGCCGGAGCGCTCGGCTGAGGCGGCGGGGTCGCCGTGGCCGGGAGCGCGGGGGAGGGGCGGCGGCCCGCTCCAGGTCGCGGCGACGTTCGTCCGCGAGCAGCAGCACGGTCGTCGGGTGCAGCGTCATTCGTCCTCTCCCTCCTCGCCCTCGGCCGCGTCCTTGAAGGCGGCCAGCGCCTCCTCCCAGAAGCCCTCGAAGTAGTCGCGCAGCTCCGCGAGCCCGTCGCCGTCGACGCTGTAGAAGTTGCGCGTCCCGACGCGCCGCTCGCGGACGAGCCCGGCGCGCTTCAACACGCGCAGGTGCTGGGAGACGGCCGGCCGGCTGACCGGCAGCCCGCGGGCGAGGTCGCCGACCGACCTCGGCCCGCTGCGAAGCGTCTCGAAGACCGTGCGCCGCGTGGGGTCGGCGAGTGCAGTGAGCGCATCTATGTAAGCCATCGCTTACCGTAAGCTAGCGCTTACCACTAAGCGTGTCAACCCCGGCACAAGAATTTCCAAGTAACACGGTGTTACTTGGAAAGAAAGGCGCGCGCGAGCGTGACGATTGCTTCCCGTAGCCTGACGCCGTGCCGACCGTGCGGGTCACGCTCGAGTACGACGGGACCGGCTTCGCAGGCTGGGCCGCGCAGCCCGGTCTGCGAACCGTGGAGGGAGAGCTGCGCGCCGCGCTCGGGCGCGTCTACCCGAGCTGGAACGGGCTCGCGGTGGCTGGGCGCACCGACGCCGGCGTGCACGCGCTCGGCCAGGTGGCGAGCTTCACGGCGGAGGGCGGCCCTCCGCCCGAGCGCGCCGCCCAGGCACTCAACGGCGTTCTCCCGGACGACGTAGGCGCCGTCGCCGCCGAGGCGGCTGAGGACGGCTTCAGCGCGCGCTTCTCGGCCGCCGCGCGCACGTACCGCTACCGGGTCTGGCGCCGCCCGACGCAGTCGCCCTTCGAGCTCCGCCGGTCGCTCTGGTGGCCGCGGCCGCTCGAGGAAGAGCGGCTCGCCGAGTGTGCGGCACTCCTCGTCGGCGAGCGCGACTTCCGCGCCTTCACGCCGACCGAGACCCAGCACGAATCCTTCACGCGCATCGTCCGGGAGGCGGCCTGGGAGCGCGACGGCGACGTGCTCGGCTTCACGATCACGGCCGACAGCTTCCTGAGGCACATGGTGCGCACCCTCGTCGGTACGATGCTGGAGCAGGAACCGGGGGCGGTCGAGCGCCTGCTCGCAGCCCGCCCGCGGGACGAGGCCGGGACGACCGCGCCGCCCTGGGGCCTCTACCTCGAGCGAGTTCATTACTGATGCGCTACCCCACGGTTCTCTTCGACCTCGACGGCACGCTGATCGACTCCGGGGCGATCATCCTCGCCTCCTTCCGGCACGCGACGCAGACCGTGCTCCGGCGCGAGATCCCCGACGCCGAGCTGGCCGCGCTCGTCGGTGGTTCCAACATCCACGACCAGATGCGCGCCATCGACGAGGCGCAGGTCGACGAGCTCGTGCGTGTCTACCGCGAGCACAACGAGCCGCTCCACGACGAGCTCGAGGCCTTCGCGGGCATCGAGCACGTCCTCGTGGAGCTGAAGGCGCAGGGGCGGCGCCTCGGGATCGTGACGGCGAAGCGGCGCAAGACCGTGGAGCTCGCCTTCGCCGTCCTTCCGCTCGAGCGCTACTTCGACGTCGTCGTCACCTCCGATCTGACGGAGCGCCACAAGCC
>JBOHAM010000160.1:0-13607 GCA_050697735.1 Gaiellaceae bacterium
CGTCGGAGAACTGCGTCGTTCCGCCCCACTCCTCCGGCTGCAGGCCCTCGCTCGCCAGGTCGCCGCGGACCCGGTTGGGGTCGGCGTCGGGCAAGTCGACCTTGTTCACCCCCACGACGATCGGCACCTCGGCCGCCCTTGCGTGCGAGATCGACTCGCGCGTCTGCGGCATAACGCCGTCGTCGGCGGCGACGACCAGGACAGCGATGTCCGTAACCTTCGCGCCCCGCGCGCGCATGGCTGTGAAAGCCTCGTGGCCGGGGGTGTCGAGGAACGTGATCTTCCGGCCGTCGTGCTCGACCTGGTAGGCGCCGATGTGCTGCGTGATCCCGCCGGCCTCGGTCTCGACGACCGCGCTCTCGCGGATCGCGTCGAGCAGCGTCGTCTTCCCGTGGTCGACGTGGCCCATGATCGTGACCACGGGCGGGCGCGCGGTGAGGTCGTCCGGGTCGTCCTCGTAGGTCTCCGGCTCGAGCTCCTCCTCGTCGGCGTGCTTGATCTCCACCTCGCGCGGGGGCTTCAGCTCGGCCGCGACGATCCCGATCGCCTCGTCGGAGAGCGACTGGGTGATGGTGACCATCTCCCCGACGCCCATCATGATCTTGATGATCTCGGGCACCGGCACGCCCAGGGCGGCCGAGAGCTCCTTCACCGTCGCGCCGGAGTTGACCTTGGCCGGCCCGGTGGGCTGCGCCGCAGGCTGCGGCTGGGCCTCGCGCGGCGCCTGCTTGACGCCGTCGCGCTGCGGCCGGTCGGGACGCGGGCGGGCAGCCTGCGTGTCGATGACCACGCGGCGCTTGCGACGTCCGCCGCCGCCTCCGCCGCGAGGTCGCATGGGTCGGCGATCAGCCACGGCCGGAGACTAGCCCTCCTCCAGGGACGCTTTCAAACCCGAAGGGACGCTGACGGTGCGCCTCAGCGTGCGCGCGAAGGCGCGCCGCGAGGCGGCCCGCTCGAAGCAGGAGAGCCGCCGGCACGTGTACGCGCCGCGGCCGGGACGCCGCCGGGCCGTGTCCGCCTCCAGCACGCCCGCGGGCGCGACGAAGCGCACGAGCTCCCGCTGCGGCGCCTTGCGCCCGCAGCCGACGCACGTCCGCGTGGGCGCGCTCACGAGGCACGCTGCTCTTCCTCCTCGGCCGCCGGCTCCGGGGGCGCCTCGGCGGCCGGCTCGGCGGGCGCCTCGCCCTCGGGCGCCTCCTCCCCGGCCTCGGCCTCCTCGGCCTCGGGCTCCTCGACGCCGCCGACCGGCACCGCCTGGGAGGGATCGAGCTCCTCGCCCGCCTCCTCGCGCGCGGCCAGCTCGCGGTGCGCGGGAATTCCGCAGTAGCGCGAGCCGGGGATGGACGTGTTCGGGCAGCGCTTGCCGGTGGAGAGGACTGCGGCGCAGCGGCCCGAGAACTCCTCGTCCACGCCTCCGCCGAAGGCCGCCTCGGCCTCGCTGCGGGCGAACTCGGTATCCGACGTGATGTCGACCTTCCAGCCGGTGAGGCGCGCGGCGAGCCGGGCGTTCAGGCCCTCCTTGCCGATGGCGAGCGAGAGCTGGTCGTCCGGGACGACGACGGTCGCCTCCATCGTCTCGTCGTCGACGAGCACCTCCCGCACGCGCGCCGGCGAGAGCGCCTTGGCGACGAAGCGCGCCGGCTCCGGGTTCCAGGGGATGATGTCGATCTTCTCGCCGCGGAGCTCCGACACGACCATGCGGACGCGCGAGCCTCGCGGGCCGACGCAGGCTCCGACCGGGTCGACGCCCTGGACGTGCGACTCGACCGCGATCTTCGAGCGGTAGCCGGGCTCGCGCGCGACGCCGCGGATCTCCACGAGCCCGTCGGCAATCTCGGGCACCTCGAGCTCGAAGAGCGTCTTGATCAGCTCGGGATCGCGGCGCGAGAGGATGACCTGCGGCCCCTTCGTGCCGGAGCGGACCTCGGTGATCACGGCCTTGATGCGGCTTCCCTGCTCGTAGCGCTCCCCGTCCACCTGCTCGGAGCGCGGCAGGAGCGCCTCGACCTTGCCCAGGTCGACGAGGACGTTGTTGCGGTCGCCGGCCTGCTGGACGATCCCGGTCACGACCTCGCCCACCCGGTCGACGTACTCGTCGTACATCATCTCGCGCTCGGCCTCGCGGATCCGCTGGAGAATCACCTGCTTGGCCGTCTGCGCGGCGATGCGGCCGAAGTTCTCGGGCGTGACGTCGGAGCGCTTCACCTGCTCCTCGGGGATCTCGGACCAGTCGATCGTGAGGTCGTCGTCGGAGATGAGCGTGTGCGAGCGTTCCCCGTTCTCGGCCTCGGCGGCCTCGAGCTCGACGATCGCGCGCTCGCGGGCTTCCTCCAGGAGGCGCTCCTCGACGTCCGCGGGCAGCTCGATCGACCACACGCGGAAGTCGCCGCTGACGCGGTCGAGCTCGACCTGTGCGTGCCGGGCGGCGCCCGGCGTCTTCTTGTAGGCGGCCAGCAGAGCGTCTTCGAGGGCGCCGACGAGCATGTCGTCCTCGATGCCCTTCTCCTTCTCGATCTCCCTGACCGCCTCCAGGATCTCCCGGCTCATGAAACCTCTCTATCCCTCGTCGATGAGATTGCCGCGCGCGATGGCCTCGTAGGGGATCTCGACCTGCTCGCCGCCCGTCGCCAGCACGAGCTCGCGCTCGGAGGCGCCGACGACCTCGCCGCGGAAGCGCTTGCGCCCGCCGAGCTCGCGCGCCGTGCGGATGGCGACGCGCCGCCCGACCACGCCGGCGAAGTGGCGCGCCTCGCGGAGCGGGCGCTCGAGCCCCGGCGAGGAGACCTCGAGTGTGTAGCGGTCGAGGTAGCCCCGGAGCACGTCGGTCACCCGCTCGCAGAGCGCGTGGTCGACGCCGCTGGGATGGTCGATGTAGACGGTGAGCTTCTCCGGGCCGCCGAGCTCGACGGCGAGCACGTCGACGTCCGGCAGGCGGTCCTCGACCGTCGCCGCGACCTCGCGATGGAGTTGTCGTTCCTTCTCGTAGACCTGCACGCTTCGTTCCCTTTCGCAAAAAATGGGCGCCGCGCGCCCACTTCTCCGAACACTGGGGAATGTGGTGCAGTCAGGATAGCAGCGCAGGCCCCGCATTCGCGGGCCGCGGCTAGGAGGGTTTGGCGGAATGTCGTTCGTCGCAGGGGTGCGATGGCCGTTCCGAGGCAAGGACGCAGGGAGTGCCGATATGCAGGCATATCGGTGCGACTGAGGACGCAGCATCGGGGCGGGCGGCGCGGCCCTGCGGCACAAGCGATGTTTCGCCGAGCCCTCCTAAGTGTCGAGGACGATGGTCACCGGCCCCTCGTTGGCGATCTCCACGACCATCCGGGCGCCGAAGCGGCCTTGGGCGACCTCGACCCCCTCGCCCTCGAGCGCGGCGCAGAAGGCGTCGTAGAGCGCCTCCGCCCGCTCGGGCGGCGCCGCCCTGGTGAAGCTCGGTCGGTTCCCCTTCGCCGTGTCGGCGATCAGCGTGAACTGGCTGACGACGAGCGCGCCGCCGCCAGTGTCGAGGAGGCTCCGGTCGAACTTGCCCTCCTCGTTCGCGAAGATCCGCAGGCGCGCGACCTTGCCCGCGAGCCGGTTCGCCACCGCCTCATCGTCCTCTGCGGCCACGCCCAGGAGGACGCAGAGCCCGGCCCCGATCGCGCCCACGGGCTCGTCACCGACGAGGACGCGCGCCTCCCGCACCCGCTGCACGACGGCTCGCACGGCCCGATCTTCGCACGCGCCGGGCCCGCGAAACCCCGAGCCAAGTAACACCGTGTCACTTGGAACGAAAGGCGCGCGCGAGACGTGATTCTGCGCGCTCCGTCTCAGTGCTCGAGGGCCTCGAGGGCCCGGCGGTAGTCCTGGCTCTGGGGGCGGAAGAAGGTCGCCAGGCGGTAGTGGCCGACCGCCTCCTGGGGGCGGCCCTGCTTCTCCAGGCAGCGGCCGAGCGCGAAGTGGGCGTAGTGGTCGACCGGGGCCAGCTCGAGGATCGTGCGGAACTCCTGCTCGGCCTCGGCGAAGCGGCGGATGCGGAAGTAGGCGATCCCGAGCGCTTCGCGGATGGACGCCTTTGCCGGCTCGCGCTTCTTCGCCTTCTCGAGCGGGACGGTCGCCTGCGCCGCGTGCCCGGCGGCGAGGTGGTCACGGCCCTGCCGGTAGAGGTCGTAGGTCTCGCTCATCCCTATCTCCAACGATACGGAAAGCGGTGAGGCCTGCCGCAGCCGGAGCTCGTTCCTAGAGGGCGAGCGAGCGCAGGCTGGCGGCGCCGCGCAGGCGGCTGAGGACGCCCAGCCGGCGGCGGAGCACCCGGCGGACGTCGCGGAGCTCGCGGCGGGCCTGCCCGAGCGCCGGGCCGGCCTCGGCGGGAGGCCCGAAGCGGGCGAGGGAGAGGCTGCGCACGAACGGGTCGGCGTTGACGGCGTAGTAGCGGTCGAGAGCGGCACCGATCTCGGGGACGGTGGCGCTCGGCGGCAGCTCCACCCCCTGGTCGGCGAGGTAGCCGACGAGGTCGCGCCGGCAGGCCGCGGCAAGCGCGCGGGTGTCGCGCGTGGCGAAGCGCAGGCTCCGCCGGATCGCCTTGAAGAGGACGAGCGCCAGGTACGCGCCGCCGAGGACCAGCAGGAGGAGCATGAGGATGCTCGGGCCGCGGTCGCGCACGGTCGAGACGGCGCCGGCGCCTCCGCTCCCGACGCCCGCCCCTTCGAGGCCGGGGCGCTGGTTGGCCGAGCGGATGCGCTCCGCGAGCGCCGGGGAGATGCCCTGGAACCGCTCGGCGAGGCCGAGCTCGGCGGCGTCACCGGCGTTGAACGAGCCCGAGTAGACGGAGTACGTGGCCGCCAGCTGCCCGCGCCCGGGCGTCGGGTCGAATGGGATCCACCCGAAGCGCGGGAACCAGACCTCGACCCAGGCGTGCGCGTTGGTGTCGGAGACGATCCACTCCTGCTCGTCGTCGTCGTAGGCGCCGCTCGTGAAGCCGACCGCCACGCGCGCCGGCACGCCGAGGAGCCGAAGCATGAGCGTCATCGCGCCCGCGTAGTGCTGGCAGTAGCCGCGCTTCGGCCCGTTGACGAAGTCGACGAGCGCGGGCACGCCGCCGACGGGCGCCGGCGGCTGCTCGTCGTACACGAAGCCGCCCGCCTCGCGGAACCAGGTCTCCAGGAGCACGGCCGCCTCGTACGGCGACTCGGCCTGGCTCGTCACGCCGCGCCCCGCCTCGTAGAGCGACTCCAGCTCGGTGATCTCGAACTGGTCGGCGTGCTCGGCGCCGAAGAAGACGGCCATCAGCGTGTCGCGGCCGCGCGTGCTCCACTCCGGCACCGGCTCGTAGACGACCTCGAGGTAGCGCGCGAGCTCGTCGGGGTAGTCGCCGTCGAACCCGGCCAGCTGGCTGGGATTCGGCCGCGGCACGTAGCTCCACACCGTGTAGCGCTGGTCGCGGCGCAGCGAGCGCGGGAGCACGACGATGTCTCCGTCGTCGTCCGCCACGGGCGCCTCCGTGCCCGGGCGCCAGCGCACCGGCTGCGCGGAGGCGAGCAGGTGCGTGTCCCGGAGCGCCTCGATCGTGACGTCCTGGCGGACCCAGTTCTCCTCGTCCGCGGCGGCTTCCGGCAGCAGCGTGTTCCGGCCGATCGCGTCGATCTGCTCCGCCTGCCGCGGCTCGTTGAGCTCGAGCTCTTCGTCCCAGACCTGGCCGGTGTAGTCGTCGAGCGTCGTCGCGCGCCAGTAGAGCGACCGCCTGGAGCCCGACACCTTGACGCGCATGACCGTGGTCGGGTTCTCCGGGAACTGGATGCCCTGGTAGTTGGCGCGCCAGACGTAGTCCACCGAGACGGGCTCGGTGGGCCGGTCGTAGGGATCCCAGCTCTGCCAGGAGAGGAATGCCCCCTTGGCGACGGCGTCCGTGGTCGAGGCGCCGACCGCGACGGCCACGAGGAGGAGGCCCACCGCGGCGCCCTGGAGGACGCCGTGCGCCGGCTCGTCGCGTCGCAGGAGGAAGAGGACGGCGAGGACGCCGACGAGCGCGAGGACGCCTGCGCGCAGCGGGCTCTCTCCGGGAATGAGCGTGGCCGGCCACCCGACCGCGACGACGAGCGCGAGGGCCGTGCCCACCGGCCGCCTCGCCATCACCAGCATCCCCGTGAGCGCGGTCAGCCCGAAGATCGCCAGGAGCACGAGCGAGTGCATGAGCTCGAAGTCGATGCGGTTGAACGGGAGCTGCGTCTCGTAGAAGTCGAGGAAGCCCTGCCGGATCCCGTCGAGCACAGGCCCGAAGAAGTCGCGCTGTTGATCGAAGGGACGCGCTTCGGCGAGCGGAATGTCAAAGGCCGCGCTCGCCGCCAGGATCGTCGTGAGGATGAGTACGCCGGCGACAACGAGCCGCGAGCGCCGGAGGGCGACCGCAAGCACCGGGCCGAGGGCGAGCAGGATCATGGGCGCCCAGTCCCGCCACGAGACGGCCAGCTCCTCCAGCCTCAGCCAGGACGTCGCGACGAGCACGGCGACGAGACCGACGAGGAGTGCTCGCCTAACCAACGGCCCGAATCTCCTCCGCCCCGAGCCGGACGGCCAGGTCGTCGCCGCGGCGGAGCACGATCACCGGCACGCCCGCCCGCTGCAGGCGCAGGAGCTGCGCACCCGCGTCGACGGGGAGCTGCTCGGCCGCCGCGGGACGGGCGAAGCTCGCCGCCTCCACGTACACGAGGCTCGCGCCGTGATGGGCGAGCGCGCGGTGCGCGAGGCGCTCGACGAGCCGGGGCGAGAGCGCTGAGGTGACGACGGTGAGCTCGACGGCCCGCGACGCCGGCCCCGCCTCGTCGGCGAGCACGTTCACGAGCGGCGAGCGGCCGTCGGGCTCCACCGCGGCGAGGATCTCGAGCGCCCGGTGCCAGTCGCCGTCGAAGGTGTGAACGCGCTGGTAGACCGGCCGCGCGGCGTTGACGACCAGGGCGGCCCGCCGGCCGCGGCTCGCGTGCGACTTGAGGATCGAGCCCGCGGCGCGCACGGCCAGCTCGAAGCTCGACTCGGGCGCCTCGCCGACGACGGTCGCGGCGTCGGCGTCGAGGAGCACGGCGGTCTCGTCGCGAGGCGAGTCCTCGAGCTCCTTGACCATCAGCTGGCCGCGCTTCGCGGTCGAGGGCCAGTGGACGCGCCGCAGCGATTCGCCCTCCTCGTACTCGCGCACGCTGTGCAGGTCGAACCCGGAGGGGCGGCGCATGAGCAGCCGGCGACCCTCGGGCGTGCGTGCTCCCGACTCCGAGAAGAGCCGGTCGACGTCGACGAGGCGCGGGTAGACGAGGATCGAGGCCTGGGAGGGGAGCTCCACCTCGACCCGCTCGAGCCCGAACGGATCCTCGATCACGATCTGGGCCGCCTCGATCGGGTACCGGCCCCGCGGCACGCGGCGGAGGACGTAGCGGCCGCGGAGACGGCCGTGGCGGCGGACGAGCGGCGTCTCACGCTCGCCCAGGCGCGCGATCCGCTCACGCAGGACGAGCGTCCCCGAGGGGACGAGCCCTTCGGCGTCGAGCTCGAGCTGCACGGGCACGTCGTCGCCCGCGAGTCGGTCGCCGCGGTCGAGCCGTCGCCGCAGGCTCATCGGGCGCCGGAGAAGCCGCACCCACAGCGCGGCGGCGAGCACCGCGAGGACGAGCCCGAGCGCAACCGGATAGAGCGCCTCGGATCCGAACGCCCACGCGGTGAGGTAGATCCCGCCTCCGAGGGCCAGGATCCAGCGGCCGCGGTCGGTCAGCATCTGCCTTAGACCGGGACGGGCGTGCGCTCGAGGACGTCGCGGACGATGTCTTCGGCGTCCAGGCCGCTGGAGCGGGCCTCCGGCGAGAGGATCAGCCGGTGCCCGAGCACGGTCGGCGCGACCGCCTTCACGTCGTCCGGAGAGACGTAGTCGGCGCCGCCGGAGAGCGCGCGCGCCTTGGCGACGCGCAGGAGCGCGAGGCCGGCACGCGGGCTCGCGCCGAGGAAGAGACGCGAGTCGGTCCGCGTGTGGCGGAGGATCGCCACGATGTAGCGGTTCACGCTCTCCTCCACGTAGACGCTGCGTGCGCCCTCGATCGCCTCCATGAGCTCCTGCGCCGTGGCGACCGGCTCGAGCGTGTCGAGCGGCGTCTCGGCGGCGTTCTCCGAGAGCATCCGCGCCTCGTCCGCGAGCGGCGGGTAGCCGATCGCGATCCGCATCGTGAAGCGGTCGAGCTCGGCCTCCGGAAGCGGGTAGGTGCCCTCGTACTCGATCGGGTTCTGCGTCGCCATGACCATGAACGGCGGCGCGAGCCCGTAGGAGACGCCGTCCATCGTCACCTGGCGCTCCTGCATGCACTCGAGCAGGGCGGCCTGGGTCTTGGGCGAGGCGCGGTTGATCTCGTCGACGAGCAGAATGTTGGCGAACACCGGCCCCGGACGGAACTCGAACTCGTTCGACCGCTGGTTGAAGACGTTCACCCCGGTCACGTCCGAGGGCAGGAGGTCCGGCGTGAACTGGAGGCGCGAGAACGAGCAGTCGACCGAGCGTGCGAGCGCCTTGGCGAGCGTCGTCTTCCCCACTCCCGGGAAGTCCTCGATGATCAGGTGCCCCTCGGAGATGAGGCAGAGGACGGAGAACTGGAGCGTCTCGTCCGGCGCCTGGATGACCTTGCGCAGGTTGGCGACGATGGTCTCGGTCAGCGCGCCGCCCCGGGCCGCCCCCACGTCCTGCTTCGCTTCGACCGCTTGCTCGTCCATTCAGTCCGCCTCCAGCAGGGTCTCGACTTCGTCGAGGATAGCCACAGCGCATTCCTCCTTGCTCCGCCGGCTCACCGTCCTCTCGCCTGCCGCCGAGAGGAGCACGAGCTCGTTCCAGTCCGACTCGAACCCGATGTCGGTACGAGATACGTCGTTGTAGACGAAGAGGTTCCCTCCCTTGTTTGTCAACTTCGTGCGTGCTCGCTCGAGACCCGGCTCGCCCTCGTCGGCGGCGAAGCCGACGAGCACCTGGCCGTTGCGCCGCCTCCGTCCGAGCTCGGCGAGGACGTCGTCCGTCGGCTCGAGCGCAATCGTCCAGGTGTCCCCGCTCTTGTGGCGTTTCCCCGCCTCGGGCTCGGCCGGGCGGTAGTCGGAGACCGCCGCGGCCATCACGACCACGTCGGCGTCCCCGCGTGCGAGCACCTCGCGCCCGAGCGCGGCCGCCGTCGGGGCCTCGACGACCTCGACTCCCCCGGGAGCGGCAACGGCCAGGTTCGCGGCGACGAGAGTGACCTCCGCCCCGCGACGCTGCGCCTCCTTCGCCAGCGCGACGCCCATCTTCCCGGAGGAGCGGTTGCCCACATACCTCACCGAATCCAGGGGCTCTCTCGTTCCTCCGGCGCTGACGAGGACCCGCTTCCCGCGCAGCGGGCCCGCCGCGCCCAGGAGCTCGAGGCAGCGGGCGAAGATGACCTCGGGCTCGCTCATGCGGCCGGCGCCATGCTCACCCTCGGCGAGCTCGCCCTCCTCCGGCCCGATCAGCTCCACGCCCCGCTCGCGCAGGAGCGCGACGTTCGCCTGCGTGGCGGGGTGCTCCCACATGCGCACGTTCATCGCGGGGGCGGCCAGCACCGGCGCGCGGACGGCGAGCGCGGCCTGGGCGAGGACGGTGTCGGCGAGGCCGTGCGCGAGCTTGGCGAGCGTGTTCGCCGAGAGGGGCGCGATCACGAGCAGGTCCGCCTCAGCGAGGTGCGGATAGAGGTCGCGCGCGGCCTCCCGGCGGGCGAGGGCCTCGAAGGTGTGCGCGGTGACGAAGCGCTCGGCGTCCGGCGTCAGGAGCGGGGTAACCTCGTGGCCGTCCCTGACGAGCAGGCGCAGAAGCTCGCATGCCTTGTAGGCGGCGATGCCGCCGGTCACGCCGAGGAGAACCCGAGCCACGAGGGCCTCGCTGCCCGCGGGCTAGGAGTACGAGACCGTGATCTTGCCCTCGGCGACTTCCTCGAGGGCCATGGTCAGGTAGTTCTTGGAGCGGGACTCCACGAGCGGGGGCGCGAAGTCGTCGAACGTGCCCTCGCCGAGCTGATGGTGATAGTTGTTGATCTGCCGTGCGCGTTTGGCGCCTGCGATCACGAGCGCGTACCTCGAGCCGTCGGCGCTCGCGAGGAGATCGTCGAGCCGGGGATACATCATGAGGAGAGAAGCTTACCTGCAGCTCTCGGGCCGGCGAGCGAGCGGTCGATGATGCGCTCGATCTCGCCCATGGCGCGGTCGACGTCGTCGTTCGTGACGACGTGGTCGAAGTCGCCGGCCTCCTCGGCCTGGCGGCGCGCGAGCGCGAGGCGCTCCCCGATCTCGCCCGTGCTCTCGGTCGCCCGCTCGCGCAGCCGGCGCTCGAGCTCGTCGAAGCCGGGCGCATCGACGAAGATCGTCACCGCCTGCGGCTCCGCCGACTTCACCTCCTTCGCCCCCTGCGTCTCCAGCTCCAGGACGCAGCTTCGGCCGGAGGCCGTGATGCGCCCGACCTCCTGGCGCAGCGTCCCGTAGCGGTGGCCCGAGACGTAGCTCACGTGCTCGAGGAAGTCTCCCGCCCCGATGCGGCGCACGAACTCTTCCTCGCTCAGAAAGTGGTATTCCCGCCCGTCCTCCTCGCCGGGACGGCGGGGCCGCGTGGTCGCGGAGACGGCGACGGCGAGGTCGTCGCGGCGCTCGACGAGCCTGCGTATCAGGGTGCCCTTGCCGGCGCCGGAGGGCCCGGTGACGACGAAGAGCTTCGGCCGCACGTCAGCGGCGCAGGAGCGCGACCAGCTCGGCCCGCTGACGGTCGGAGAGCCCGCCCACGGTCTTCGACTGGCTGATCCGGCACTGGTTCAGGAAGCGGGCGGCCTTCACGCGCCCGAACTTCGGAACGGCCATGAGGATGTCGAAGACCTTCGCCGTCTCGACGTACTCCGGTGGGGAGCGGAGGATGGACTCGATCTGCACCGACCCGGCCTTGAGGTCCTTCTTGAGCTTCGCCCGCTTGACGCGGATCTCATTTGCCCGGCGGAGTGCCTCCATCCGCTGATCCAGGGACCGGAGGGGCGCCTGGACCTGCGTCTTCGTGCCCTGCATGGCGCGGCATTCTAACAGCGCCCCTCCGAGCTTCAAGCAGGGCCGGTTAGTCGCCTACTGGGCAACGTTGACGGCAGCGGCAACGGCGCCGTGCGCCGCCCCGCGCGCGGCGAGCGGGCCATCGAGCCCGTGGGCGGCTGCCTCCTCCGCGAGCTCGGCGCGGATCCGGTCCGGGGAGCCGGGATCGGCGAAGAGAACGGTGCCGAGCGCGACCGCGGAGGCTCCGGCGGCGATCAGCTCGAGCGCGTGCCGGCCGGTCTCCACCCCGCCCATGCCCACGATCGCCAGGCCGGTGGCGTGGAAGCAGGCGTGGACGGCCGCGAGGGCAACGGGCCGGAGGGCGGGGCCCGAGAGGCCGCCTGCGGCAGTGGCGAGCCGGGGGCGCAGCGTGGCCTGGTCGAGCGCGAGGCCGCGGATCGTGTTCACGAGCGAGAGGCCGTCGGCGCCCGCCTCCGCGGCCACGGTCGCGACGGCGGCGATGTCGGGGAGCGCGGGCGAGAGCTTGGCGTAGAGCGGCTTGCCGGTCGCCGCGCGGGCGGCGGCCACGATCGCGGTCGCCTCGTCCTCGGGGGCCGCCACGTTCGGGCAGGAGAGGTTCAGCTCGAGGACGGCAGCGTCCGTCGCGTCGAGCCGGGCGCAGGACGCCGCGTACTCTTCGGCGGAGAAGCCCCCGACCGAGACCCACACGGGCGGCCCGAGCTCGAGGAGGCGCGGGAGGACGTCGGCGAGGAAGCAGTCGATGCCGGGGTTCGCGAGGCCGATCGAGTTCAGCATCCCGACGTCCGTCTCGGCGATCCGCACGGGCGCGTTCCCCTCGCGCGGCAGCGGCGTCACCGTCTTCGTCACGAGCGCGTCGAAGCGGCGCGCGACGTCCGGAGCGGCCAGCGGGTCGAGGCAGCCGGAGGCGTTCAGGATCACGCGGCCGCTGCCTCTTCCGGCCACGTCCTGGTGCCTGGCACCGGCGCACGGCCGCCGAGGACGGGCCCTTCGACGCAGAGGCGGGCGAGGCGGCCGTCGATCTCGACGGCGCAGCCGTAGCAGGCGCCGTAGCCGCACGCCATGGGCGCCTCCCAGGCGAGCTGGGCGTCCGGCGCGAGGTCGCGGACGGCCTCCAGCATCGGCTCCGGGCCGCACGCGAGCACGTCGTAGCCGGGCTCGAGGAGCTCCGTCACGAAGGTCGGCTCGAGCACCACCTCCGCGTTGGGCACGAGCGCCGACGCCTCCGCGTGGTGCGCGGTGCGGAAGCCGAGCAGCGCCGGCGGGCCGCCCAGGCGCTCGGAGAGGTAGGGGAACGGCGCGCTGCCGATCCCGCCGCCGACGAGCAGCGGACGATCGACGTCGAGTCGGTAGCCGTTGCCGAGCGGGCCGAGCACGTCGACCTCGTCCCCGCGCGCGAGGGCCGCGAGCGCGCGCGTTCCGGGCCCGATGGGATCGACGAGGAAGCCGAGCTCGCCGGCCGGCGCCAGGCAGAGGCTCATGGGGCGCGGCAGCAGCAGGCCGAGCGGGCGCAGCATGAAGAACTGGCCCGGAGTCCCTGGGTTGAGCCCGCCCCGATGGAGGCGGACGAGCGCGTACGGGCCGACCGGCTCGACCCCGAGGACCCTAAGCCGGGCGGGCGACACGTTCCTGGAGCGAGAGGGTCTCGCCGCGAGTGGCCCGCGCGATCGCCTCGACTGCGGCAGCGGCACCGGCGAGAGTGGTCACGCACGGGACGCGCGCGAGGAGCGCGGCCTCGCGGATCAGGTAGCCGTCCGAGCGCGCGCCGCGGCCGTCCGGCGCGTTGACGACGAGCTCGACGTGCCGGCGCCGGATCAGGTCGACGACGGTGGCGCCCTCCCCCGCCTCCGTGACCTTCCGCACCCGCGCGACGGCGAGCCCAGCGCTCGCGAGCGCGGCCGCCGTGCCGCCCGTGGCGCAGAGGGCAAAGCCCAGCGCGTCGAGCTTCCGCCCGAGCTCCACGGCCGCCGGCTTGTCCTGGTCGCGGACGGAGAGGAACGCTGTCCCGCCCGCCGGGAGCGGACGGCCCGCGGCGCGCTCGGCCTTGGCGAAGGCGGAAGGGAAGTCCTCGGCGCTCGCCATCACCTCGCCCGTGGAGCGCATTTCCGGCCCGAGCACGGCGTCGGCGCCCGGAAAGCGCGCGAAGGGGAAGACGGAGGCCTTCACCGAGACATGTCCCGGTGCCTGGCACCTGGACATGTCCAGGTCGGCCACGCGCGCCCCCGCGATTAGGCGACACGCGGTCGCGACGAGATTGACGCCGAGCGCCTTGGAGGCGAACGGGACGGTGCGCGAGGCGCGCGGGTTCGCTTCCAGCACGTGGAGCCGGCCGCGATGAAGGGCGAGCTGAACGTTGATGAGCCCGACGACTCCGAGGGCGGGCGCGAGGCGGCGGACGATCGCCACGCACTCCTCGACCACGTCCGCGCCCACGCCGACGGGCGGCAGGGCGCAGGACGAGTCCCCCGAGTGGACGCCGGCCTCCTCGACGTGCTCCATGACGGCCGCCACCCAGGTCTCCTCCCCGTCGCAGAGCGCGTCCACGTCCAGCTCGACGGCGCCCT
>JBOHAM010000161.1:0-6117 GCA_050697735.1 Gaiellaceae bacterium
GTAGCCCCGTAGACTTGCCGCGTGGATCTCGACCTCGTCTTCCTGGGGACCTCGGGCTCTGTCCCGACCGCCCGCCGAGGGCTCTCCGGCACGCTGGTCCGGCGGGGCGGCGAGCGGATCCTCGTGGACTGCGGGGAGGGCACCCAGCGCCAGCTCCTCAAGTCGAGCGTGGGCCTCGTCGAGCTGCCCGAGGTCTTCATCACGCACTACCACGCCGACCACTACCTCGGCCTGCCCGGCATGCTGAAGACCTTCGCCCTCCGGGGGCGTGAGGCTCCCCTGACCGTCTACGGGCCGCCCGGCCTCCGCAGCCTCTTCTCCGCGCTCGAGCGCGTCTTCGGAAAGCTGACCTACGCGGTGAAGCTGGTCGAACTCGGCGACGGCGATGTGGTCGACCGGGGCGACTACCGGATCATCGTCTTCCGGGTCGAGCACGGGGTCGCCGCGAACGGCTACGCCTTCGTCGAGCTGCCGCGCCCGGGCCGCTTCGACGTCGCCGCCGCGGAGGCGCTCGGGGTCGAGGCGGGGCCGCTCTTCGGGCGCCTGCAGGCGGGTGAGGCCGTGCGGCTCGCGAACGGGACGTCGGTGGCGCCGGAGCAGGTGCTCGGCGACCCGCGCCCGGGGCGGACGGTTGTCCTCACGGGGGACACAGCTCCGGCTGCGACCGTCCTCGAGATCGCTCAGGGCGGCGACCTGCTCGTGCACGAGGCCACCTTTTCCGAGGAGGAGCGGGCCCGCGCGGACGAGACGGCGCACTCGACCGCCGCCGGCGCGGCCCGGCTGGCGAGCGCCGCCGGAGTGCGCATGCTGGCCCTCACGCACCTCTCGAACCGGTACTTCGGGCCGGACATCGTGCGCGAGGCCCGCACGATCTTCCCCGAGACGGTCGTCCCGAGGGACTTCGATATCATCGACGTTCGCTTTCCCGAGCGGGGCGGCCCCCGGCTCGTCAAGTCCGGAGCACGTCCGACGCGGGAGGAGGGGGAGCCACATGGCGGGGATGGTTCAGGTGAAGGTGGCGGGCGACCTCGCGGAGGCGGAGGAGATCCAGGCGATCCTCCATTCGGCGGGGATCCCGTCGGAGCTCCAGCCCGCGGTCGAGCAGCATCCGGCGGCGCTCGATGACTCGCCCCAGAAGGTCCTGGTCCCCGAGGACTCGCTCGAGGAGGCGCAGCACGCCATCGAGGCCATGACCGACCCCGACGAGCTCATCGGCGGCCGCTAGAAAGGCGGGAACGGCGCCGGACTTCGGACCGCTCGCCGGGACGTACGACCGCCTGCGGCCGGTCGACGCCAACTGGTGGGAGCTCTTCGAGGTGCTCGTGGAGGAGGGCGACCTGGGCGGCCGCCGCGTGCTCGAAGTCGGGTGTGGAACGGGAAGGCTCGCCGGCGCCCTCGCCGAGCGCGGCGCGCGGGTGTGGGGGCTCGATCCCTCCGCCGAGATGCTCGCGCAGGCGCGGGCGAACGCGGGCAAGCGGGTCGCCTTCAAGCAGGGCCATGCCGAGGCGCTGCCGTTCAAGGACGGCTGGTTCGAGCGGGCCGTCCTCCGCCTCGCCGTGCATCTCGTCGACCGGCCGCAGGCGCTCGCCGAGCTCGCGCGCGTCCTCGCGCCGGGGGGGCGGGTCGTCGTGGCGACGTTCGCGCCCGGGCACTTCGACCGCTACTGGCTCAGCAAGCTCATCCCGGCGATCGTGGAGATCGACTCCCGGCGCTTCCCGGCACCCGAGAGACTCGGCGAGGAACTCGCCGCCGCGGGCTTCGAGCAGATCAGCTCGCGCCGGCTCCTCCAGCGCGCCCGGCTGTCGCGGGAGGAGGCGCTCGAGCGGATTCAGGGCCGGTTCATCTCAACCCTACGCCTCCTCGACGACGAGACGGTCGCCGCAGGCCTTGCCCGGGCCGAGCGCGAGCTCCCGGCGGAGGTGGAGTCCGAACTCGAGTGGGCGATCGTCCGGGCCGACCTCCCCGCCGCTCCTCAGTAGACGAGCGACGAATCCGCCCAGGCGACGAGCTCGACGAGCTTCGTCGGCTGGACCAGCTCGGCACCGGCCTTCGTGTCGGCGCCGATCCCGCGCGCCTTGCTCGAGAGACCGGACAAGAACACGGGGACACGCGACTCGGCGAGCGCCTCCCAGTGCTCCGCGACCGAGCCGCTGCCGATGCCCTGGGTGCCTGCCGCCGTCTCCGGCCGCGCGAGCTGCACGCCGTCGCCGGCGAGGAACAGGCGAACCTCGTGCCCTTCCTCCGCCGCAGTGCGCGCGGCGAGCAGCCCGAGCGCCGCGCGGGTCGGGTTCTCGGGGCCCGTTGCGACCTGAACGAGGAGCCGCACCGCTACTCCTCCTCGGCCATGCCGAGGATGTCGGCCCGCGACAGCTTCCCCACCAGCTCCGGGTGGCTGCGCTCGACGTGCGCCTCCACGAGCGAGACGACCTCGTCGTCGCTCGAGGCCCGGACGGTCTCGCCGCACTCGCAGTTGACGACCTTACTCATCTCATAGCTCCTTCCCGCGTTTGACGGCGGCCATTGTCGCCTCCTCGGCTTGCCGTAACCTTGGAGGAACCTTGTCGTCGGGCGGCACGAGGATCCAGCTCTGCGGGCGGCTCGTCGTGGAGCTTCGCGGACGACGGGTCGAGGCCGAGCTGCCCGGCCGGCAGGGAAAGTCGCTCTTCGCCTACCTCACGGCGACTCGCGCACGCCGCTCGACCCGCGACGAGCTCGCGGCCGCCCTCTGGCCCGAGGGGCCCCCGGACGCTGTAGAAACCTCGCTCGCCGCGCTTCTCTCCAAGCTTCGGCGCGTGCTTGGCCCGGAGAGCCTCGAAGGCAAGAGCGAGGTGCGCCTCGTACTTCCTCCCGAGGCGTGGATCGACCTCGAGGCCGCGGGGGCCGGGATCCACCGTGCCGAGTCCGCGATCGCGCTCGGCCGCTGGGTCGATGCCTGGGTTCCCGCCCGCACCGCCCTCTACGTGGCCGAACGCGGTCTCCTGCCCGGGTACGACGCCCCCTGGATCGAGGAGCGGCGGCGCTGGCTCGAGGACGTCAGACTGCGGGCGCTCGAGTGCGTCGGCACCGCCGGCCTGCACATGGGCGGCACCGAGCTGGCCGCCGCCGAGCGGGCGGGACGAGCGCTCGTCGCCGCGGCGCCTTTCCGCGAGAGCGGTCACCGGCTTCTCATGGAGGCGCTCGCCGTGCAGGACAACGGGGCCGAGGCACTGCGTGTTTACGACCGCCTGCGCGTCCTCCTGCGCGAGGAGTTGGCGGTGGCGCCGGGGGCGGCCACGCAGCAGCTCCACCGGCGGCTCCTCGAACAGGTGGACGCCGTCCGGCTGGATGGCTAACCTTTCCGCCGCACCTTTAACTCGGTCCCGTGAGGCCGGAAAGGAGTGGATGTTGGCTGCGCCCGCACAGGCGGACAAGCTGCTGCTGGACGGAGAGGCGCTCAGGCGCACCGTCGCGCGCATCGCCCACGAGATCGTCGAGCGCAACCCGGATCTCGACCGCGTCGCCCTCGTCGGGATCCACACGCGCGGCGTCCCCGTTGCCCAGCGCCTGCGCCGGCTGATCGAGGAGTTCAGCGGGCGTGAGGTCGCCCTCGGGACGCTCGACATCACCTTTCACCGCGACGACGTCCACGTCCGCGGGGGCGAAGCCCCGCTCCACCCCCAGCCGGTCGTCAGGGCGACGCGGCTCGACTTCCCGCTCGAAGGGATGACCTGCGTCCTCTGCGACGACGTCCTCTACACGGGCCGCACGATCCGCGCCGCGATCGACGCCCTCTTCGACTACGGCCGACCCGCCCGGGTCCAGCTGGCCGTGCTCGTCGACCGCGGCCACCGCGAGCTGCCGATCCGGCCCGACTACGTCGGCAAGAACCTGCCCACGTCGCCCGACGAGCGCGTTCAGGTGCAGCTGCTCGAGGTCGACGAGGTCGACCGCGTCCTGCTCGTCCCCGCCACCCGAAAGTGAGGTAGCCCATGGCCGACGTCCGACCCCTGCTGCGCTCCGAGCTCCTCCCGCCGAGGACGCCGGTGCGGCGGCACCTGATCTCGATCACCGACCTCGAGCGCGAGGACGTCGAGCGCCTGCTGGCCCTCTCCCGCACCTTCGCGCGCTCGCTCGAGCGGGACGTGAAGAAGCTGCCCACGCTGCGAGGCCGGACGGTCGTGAACCTGTTCTTCGAGTCCTCGACGCGGACGTCCTCGAGCTTCGAGCTCGCCGCCAAGCGCCTCTCCGCCGACGTCATGTCGATCAAGTCGTCGGGCTCGGCCGTCGACAAGGGCGAGTCCCTGAAGGACACGCTCCTGACCATTGGCGCCTACGACCCGGACGTGGTCGTGATCCGGCACGCCCACATCGGCGCCCCGCACCTCGCCGCCCGCTACACGGCAGCGCACGTCGTGAACGCGGGCGACGGGACGCACCAGCACCCGACTCAGGCGCTGCTCGACCTCTACACGATCGACGAGGAGCTGGGCGGCATCGAGGGGCTCCACGTGGCGATCGTCGGCGACGTGCTCCACTCGCGCGTCGCGCGCTCGAACGTCCAGGCGCTCGTCCTCATGGGCGCCCGCGTGACGCTCGTCGGCCCGCCGCCGCTCATCCCGCGCGGGATCGAGGCAATGGGCTGCGAGATCTCCCACGACATCGAGGACATCAAGGCGGCGGACGTCGTCTACGTCCTGCGCATGCAGCGCGAGCGCATGCTCGAGGGCGCGAACTACGTCCCGAGCCTGCGCGAGTCCACGGCCCGCTGGGGCGTGACGCCGGAGCGGCTCCGCGCGGGCCAGAAGGTCATGCACCCGGGGCCGATGAACCGCGGCGTGGAGATCGACCCGGCGGTCGCGGACGCGGCGGAGTCCCTCGTCGAGCGCCAGGTGCGCAGCGGCCTCGTCGTCCGCATGGCGGTCCTCTACGACCTGCTCACGCAGGGGCCGGTCGAGGTGAAGGTTGCCGAGATCGAGGAGGTGGCCTGATGCTCTTCGGCACGAACGGGAGGAAGGACTCGCTCGCCTTCGAGGGCGTGCGCGTCCTCGATCCGGGCCTGGGGATCGACGAGACGCTGACGGTCACGGTCGAGAACGGGGTCATTGCCCGGATCGAGCCGGCCTCCGGCGGGAACGGCAAGGTCCTGGCGCCGGCGTTCCTCGACCCGCACGTCCACCTGCGCACCCCCGGCCGCGAGGACGAGGAGGACCTCGTCTCGGGCACCCGCGCCGCAGCGGCCGGCGGCTACTGCGCGATCCTCGCCATGCCGAACACCGACCCGGTCGTCGACTCGGCGGCGGTCCTCGGGGCGCTCGTCGAGCGGGCGGGGGAGGAGGCCGAGGTTCCGGTCGGCTTCCTCGCCGCGATCACAAAGGGGCAGCAGGGCGCCGAGCTCACCGAGATGGTCGAGCTCGCGGAGCGCGGCGCGGCCGGTTTCACCGACGACGGCCGCCCCGTCGGCGCCCCGGGGCTCCTCCGGCGTGCCCTTCAGTACGGCGCCGCAGCTCGCCGGCCGATCGCGGTGCACTGCGAGGAGCCGACGCTCTCGCGCGGCGGGCACGTCCACGAGGGCGCCGTCGCGGCAGAGCTCGGCTTCGGGGGCTACCCCTCGGTGGCGGAGAGCGTCATGGTCGGCCGCGACCTCGCGCTGGCCGCGTACGAGGAGCGCCCGCTGCACCTTCTTCATCTCTCGGCGCGCGAGTCCGTCGACGAGCTACGGCGCGCGCGGGCGACCGGCGTGGCCGCGACCGGGGAGGTCACGCCGCACCACCTCTGCCTCACGGAGGAGGCGGTGCGCTCGCTCGATCCCAACGTGAAGATGAACCCGCCCGTCCGGTCCGAGGACGACCGGCGCGCGCTCGTCGAGGCCCTCCGCGACGGCACCATCGAGGCGATCGCGACCGATCACGCGCCGCACGCCCGGCACGAGAAGGAGGTGCCGTTCGAGGAGGCCCCCTTCGGCGTCACCGGCCTCGAGACGGCCTTCTCGGCGCTCTACACCCAGCTCGTCGAGCCGGGCGTCCTCCCGCTCGCCACGCTGCTCGAGCGCCTGAGTGCGGGGCCGGCGCGCATCTACGGCCTCGAGCCGCCCCGGATCGAGGTCGGCGCGCCCGCGAACCTCGTCCTCCTCGACCTCGA
>JBOHAM010000162.1:0-4285 GCA_050697735.1 Gaiellaceae bacterium
GGGCCGGCCACGCCGGCCCGCGTCGTCTCGTGCGCGTTCGCAACAATGGGGGCGTGCCGCCGCGAACGCGCGTCATCCGTCACGAGAGCGAGGCCGGCCGGTGGGACCTCTCCGTGCGCGAGCCGGAAGCTCACGTGCGCGCGGACGTGCTCGTGCTCGAGGACTACGAGGAGCGCGTAGCCGAGCCGGTCCGGCACCGGCATCTGCCGCCGGTCTTCGTCCCCCTGATCCTCAACTTCGGGCCGCCCTACCGGGTGTTCGACCTCGCCGATCCGGCCGTCTCGTCCGAGCACGGTTCTTTCGTCGGCGGCCTGGGCGAGTCGGGGGCCGTCACGGAATCCCCCGGGATGGCACGCTGCGTGCAGATCAACCTGACGCCCCTTGGCGCCCGCAGGTTCCTCGGCCTGCCGATGCATGAGCTGGTCGACCGGGTCGTCCCGCTCGCCGACGTGCTCGGCCCGTCCGCTCTCCGGCTCGAGGAGCAGCTCGCGGACGCACGGGGCGCGGACGCCAGGCTGGCGCTCGTCGAGTCGTTCCTGACGGCGCGGATCGGCGCCGCGGAACCCGTCCGTCCAGACGTCGCGTACGCCTGGAGCCGGCTCGAACAGACGGGCGGTCGCGTGCGCATCGGCGCCCTCGCCGCCGAGCTCGGCTGCTCGCGCAAGCATCTCGGCGTGCAGTTCCGCGACCACATCGGCCTGCTGCCGAAGGCCGTGGCCCGGCTCCTCCGCTTCAACCGAGCCCTGAGCCTCGTGGAGCGCGGCCTCGACGGCGCCGAGATCGCGCACGGCTGCGGGTACAGCGACCAGGCGCACTTCGTGAAGGAGTTCCACCGCTTCTCGGGCAGCACCCCCGCCGCGTTCGCGCGCGACGCGCAGGTGCAATTTCTACAAGACGCCGCAGAGCGCGCCGCCTAGCGTTTCGGGCCAGATCCCGAACGGAGGTGCGCGATGACTCAGATTCAGACCGTGACGGCGACGATGTTCCCCTTCGCCCGCTACGAGGACGGGCAGGCCGCGATCGAGTGGCTCTGCGAGGCGTTCGGCTTCGAGCGGCGGGAGGTCCACGAGGGCGAGGACGGCACCATCGTCCATGCAGAGCTCGTCTACGGCCCGAGCGTGTTCATGCTCGACTCGCGGACGGACGCCGGGCTCGGCCTCGAGACCGCCGGCACGCTCGGAGCGGTGACCGGCGGCGTCTACGTCGTCGTCGAGGACGTCGAAGGCCACTACGAGCGGGCGAAGAAGGCCGGCGCCGAGATCGTGCGCGAGCTCGCCGACACCGGCTACGGCTCCCGCGAGTACGTCGCCCGCGACCTCGAAGGCCACCTCTGGAGCTTCGGCACGTACCGCCCGAGCGACTGACGGAGCCCGTGCCCGGCGCGGGCGAGCACCGCCTCGCCGGGTTCGAGCGTGCGGGAAGACCGGGCCGCCGGCACCCGTCCTGCGGACATCACGACGATCGCGGTTCGGCTCCGCAGTCGGACCCGCTGGACGGAGGTGCTTCATGTCGGCAGGTAGGAAGAGCGAGGGCCCGCACGGCCACGGACCCCCACGCAAGGACAAGAAGAAGGACGGCCCGCACGAGCACAACGGCCACAACGGCCACAAGCCACACGATCCGCCGTACTACGACCCGGACTACGAGCGCCCGCGGCACTACGAGCACGAGCCCCCCGAGAACCCCCGCTACCCCGATCCGCGCATCTACGGGCGCTACGCGTCGAAGAGGCCGCCGCGCTACGTTCCGCACCCCTTCGAGCACGCGTGCTTCAAGCCGCGCCAGGAGGACTACAAGCCGCCGGTCACGTGCGACGGCGACGAGGACGAGCTGTGCGTCCGCAAGGACCACCGCACGCTGACGGCCGACGAGCAGACCCGCTTTCTCAACGCGTTCACGCAGATCAACTCGATGAACGCACTCGGGCCGCTGGTGGACATCCATTCGAACGCGATCCACCAGATGCACTCGAACCCCCGCTTCCTCCCCTGGCACCGGGTCTACCTCGTGCGGATGGAGGAGCTGCTCATGTCGGTCGACCCGACCGTGTGCATCCCCTACTGGAAGTCGAGCGAGGAGCAGGCGTTCCCGTCGTGGCTCCTCGGGTTCACCCCGACGGTGAACCTCGGCGGCGGGCCGCACACCGTCACCCGGAACATCGGCGGCGCCCTTCTGCCGAATGCGGCGGCCGTGGCGGCGGCCATGGCCAACGGCACCTTCAACCCGTTCGCCGGGGCGCTCGAAGGGATCCACAACTCCGGGCACGTCTGGGTGGGCGGCTCCATGGGAGGGATCGCGACTGCCCCCTGCGACCCGGTGTTCTGGATGCACCACTGTGAGATCGACCGCATCTGGGCCGAGTGGCAGGTCGCGAACCCCGGCCAGAATCCACCCTTGGCCGGCGCCGCCGCGACGATGGATCCGTGGACGGAGACGGAGGCCGACACGCGCGACATCGAGGCCATGGGCTACACCTACGCCTGATCGAGGACCCGGTCGACGCGGGCGACGAAGCACCCCGCCTCGGTGTTGCGGACGTTGACGTAGTCGACCTCCACGAGAGCGAGGAGGCGTCCGATCGCCTCCTCGACTCCGTGGCCGTGCGTGCGTTCGAGCGCGAGGACCCGCGGGCCCGACGCCACTCCCTCGAACGTCAGCTCGAGCCCGCGCAGGTCGGGCGGGAACCCCACCCCCTCGTAGCGCTCGCACTCGTTCGCGTGGATGTAGACCGGCCCCGGCTGCGGGAACTCGGCGACGCCGGCGTAGCTGTCGTGCGTGAAGAGCGTGCGCAGCTCCTCGCCCTCGCGGAAGGTCCGCAGACAGAGCCGGCACGGCCCGAAGCCCGTGGCCGGCTCGGTGACGGCAGCGTGGCCCCAGACCGGCTCTCGGCCGTGCTCGCGGACGTAGGCGGCCACCGCGTGCGGCAGCCCTCGCACTGCGAACCGCTCGGCCGTCAACACGGCGCCGGCCTTTCGCGGCGCCGGAGGACGACCCACGCGGCGGTGAGCAGCGCGGCGAGCGCGGCTCCGGCACCGCCCGCGAAGCCGACGGAGCCCCAGTCGAGCTCGCTCGCGCTCGGGGCCGGCGACCGTGTGTCGGGCGCGACCGGCATGCCGGCCGGGACGGTCGGCGTCGCGGGCCTGGGGAAATCGGTGACGAACGGGACGTAGGGCTCCTGCTCCGCCGGTTTCGGGAAGTCGGTCACGAACGGGACGTACTCCTCGGTCGAAACGGACTGCTCCCTGGGAGCCGCCTGTCCTCCGGGGACGAGCATGACGGCCGCCGCGGCGGCGAGTGCCAGAGCCGTTGATAGCCGGTGCTTCATGTCAGCCTCCAGTCGATTTCTGGATGTAACTCCCGACGGCGTACTGCCGTGAGATCGGGTCACCCATGCAGACGGAGCAATCGGGCGAAGGACGCAGCTGCGTCCTTGAGCGCACAGGCCCGTCTTCATTGGATGAGTGAGTCCAGCGAAAGGAGCAATCGTGAGCAGGAGCGAGGACGGGCCCGCACGGGAATACGCTGAGCCCCCGAGAGCGTTGACCTCGGACGCAATGTCACGCGAGCGAGAGACCGACGCGTTCGCCATGCCGATCGCCTGCTGTCCGCCGGACGAGCACCGCTCGTGCTGTGACCCGGTAGACAAAGCCGCGTGCTGCGGCGCCTCGAACGCGGAGACCTGCGGATGCCGGTGAGTACCGCGGAAGCGGCGGTGTCCCTCGACGCGGAGGCGGTCTGGCGCGAGTTCCACGACGCCCTGCTCGGCTTCGTCAGCCGCCGAGTTCCCTCGCGCGAGGTCGCAGAAGACATCCTGCAGGACGTCATGCTCCGGATCCACCGTAGTGCTGCCGGCGTCGAGCGGGCCGAAGCGGTCGGCGCCTGGGTCTATGCGATCGCGCGGAACGCGATCGCGGACCACTACCGCAGCGCGAGCGCCCGCCGCGAGGGGGCTCGCGGAACAGAGCTCGATCCGGAGCTCGTCGTCGAGCCGGAGCCCGATCCGCCGGATGTGCGCGGCGAGCTGGCCGCGTGCGTCGCCCCCCTGCTCAGGCGCCTGAGCCCGAGTTTTCGGGAGGCGCTCACGTTGACCGAGCTCGAGGGACTGACCCAGGAGGAGGCCGCGGGTCGGGTCGGCCTCTCCCTCTCCGGCATGAAGTCGCGCGTCCAGCGCGCTCGCCGGCAGCTGAAGGAAGTGCTCGTCCAGTGCTGCGAAGTCGAGCTCGACGCCCGCGGTGGCCTGACCGACTACCGGCCGCGCCGAGGCTCGTGCCACTGCGACGATTGA
>JBOHAM010000163.1:0-12146 GCA_050697735.1 Gaiellaceae bacterium
GGATGGTCGCGAGCGGCGCGGTGATGAGGATCTCGCGGGCGCCGACGATCACGCGCGAGAGCACGTCGCGGCCGAGGCGGTCGGTGCCGAACAGGTGGTCGGCCGACGGCGCCGCGAGCTTGTTCAGAACGTCGTCGGTGCTCGGGTCGTGCGGGGCGATCAGCGTCCCGAAGATCGCGCAGACGACCCAGAGGCCGACCAGGAAGCTCCCGAGGACGAAGATCGGGGAGCGGCGCAGCAGGCGCAGGCGCTCCCGGCGGGCGATCTTGGCCTCGTCCCGGGTCGGGATCGCGATGGGGGCGGCGGGATCCTCGATGACCGTCATTCGGCGCTCGCGTAGCGGATGCGGGGGTTGAGGAGCGAGTAGGCGAAGTCGGCCAGGAGCATCGCGATCAGGAACACGATGCCGACGATCAGCACCGCCGCCTCGAGGACGGGGAGATCCTTCTGCGTCGCCGCCGTGAAGATGAGGCGGCCCAGACCGGGATAGTTGAAGAGGGTCTCGATGACGACGAGCCCGCCGATGAGATAGCCCGTCTGCGTCGCGACGACCGCGATCGTGGGCAGGAGCGAGTTGCGCAGGACGTGGCGCCTGATCACCGTCCGCCGCGGCAGGCCCTTGAGCACCGCCGTCCGCGTGTAGTCGGCGTCGAGCGCCTCGATGGCGCCCGCCCGCGTGATGCGGGCGATGTAGCCGAACAGGAGGACGACGAGCGTGAGGGCGGGGAGGAGCAGGTACTCGAGCTGCGTGAAGAAGCCGCTGCCCGCGGGCGCCCGCGCGCTGACCGGGAGGACGTCGAGCCAGAGCCCGAAGACGAGGATGAGCATGATCCCCGAGACGAACTCGGGGACGACCGACAGCGAGAGCCCGCCGATCGTTATCACCCGGTCGGCGAGCGTGTCCCGCCTGAGCGCCGCGACGACCCCGCCGAGGATCGCGAGCGGGACGACGAGGACGAACGCGAAGACCGCGAGCTTGGCCGAGTTCCCGAGGGCGTTCCCGATCAGCTCGCTGACCGGGACGTTGAGAGCATGCGAGTCGCCGAGGTCGCCCTGGAAGAAGCCTGTGATCCAGTCCCAGTACTGGACGAACAGGGAGCGGTCCGTGCCGAGCTGCTCGTTGAGCGCGTCTACCGCCGCCTGGTCGGCGAACGGGCCGAGGATGCGGCGGGCGACGTTTCCCGGGAGGACGGACGCGCCGAGGAAGACGATCACGCTGAGCAGGAAGAGCGTGATCGCCGCGAGGCCGAGCCGCTTGAGCAGAAACCGTGCCATGGCCGCTCGCTACAGACTACGACCTGGGCGGCCGGAGACCGTCGTCACCGGCCGCCCGTCTTCTCCCACGAGTCAGGCGGTGAAACCCGCCTTCGAGAGGTCGAACTGGCCGGTGGCCGCGGAGACCGCACCCTGGAGGTTCGGCTTGGCCGCGCTCAGGAAGTTGTAGAAGTACGGGAAGACGATCGGAGTCTCGTCGAGCAGGAGCTGCTGGATCTGCCCGGCGACCCCGCGCTGGGACTCGACGTCGAGCGCGGCCACGTACTGGCGCACGAGCTCGTCGTACTCGTCGTTTCTGAAGTGCGCCGAGTTCCAGACGCCGATCTTCGGGTCGCCCGCGAGCGCGGCGGTGAGGTAGACGTTCGGGACCGGCCGGTGGCCGTAGTCGGTGATGCCCATGACGGAGTCGAGCCAGGTCGAGTTCCCGAAGACGCCGTCGCCGTAGTACGTGGCGGCGTCGGTGATCCTGAGGTTGATCGTGACACCGATCTCCGCCGCGTAGTTCTTCACGAGCTGGGCGAGGTCGGGGATCTCGAAGCCGTCCCAGGTGTCGAGCTGGACCGTGAAGCTCTCCTGGCCGGCGTCCGCGAGGAGCTGGCGCGCCTGCTCCAGGTCCTGCTCGCGCTGCGCCACGTTGGTGTCGGTCGACGGGTAGAGCGGCGCGAAGGGGCTGTCGTTCCCGATCTCGGCCCGGCCCTCCCAGAGGCCGTCGACGAGCGCGTTCCGGTCGATCGAGAGTGCGATCGCCTGCCGCACACGCGCGTCCGTGAACGGCTCCTTGTCGGTGCGCATGTGGAGCTGGCGGTGCGTGGCGGTCGAGATCGCGATGACCTGGACGTTGGAGTCGTCGAGCAGCGCCCGACCGCCGGAGACGGAGAAGTGCTCGATGAAGTCGACCTCGTCGCCCTGGAGCGCGAGCACCATCGGCGCTTCCTCCGCGTAGAACCTGACCTCCACCGAGTCGGCATTCGCCTTCTCGCCCCAGTACGCGTCGTTGCGTACGAAGGTGGCGCCCTGCTGCGGCGTGAAGCTCTCGAGCTTGAACGGGCCCGTGCCCTCGAACGTCTGGCCCCAGTCGGCCGGGTCGAGGTCGGCCGGGATGATGATCGCGTTGTAGTTGGCCGAGCTGACGAGCGTGGGGAAGTTGCCGTTCGGCGCGTCGAGGTTGAAGACGACCGTGGCGTCGTCAGAAGCCTCGATGTTCCCGGGCGAGAGGACGCCGCCGAGGGCGGACTGGGCGTTCGCCGAGCCGCCGTCTGGGTTGATGAGCTTCTCGAAGGTCTGGACGACGTCCTCGGCCGTGAGCGTCGCCCCGTTGTGGAACGTGATCCCCTGCCGGATGGCGAACGTCCAGACGGAGCCGTCCTCGTTCGGCTCCCAGCTTTCGGCGATTCGCGGCTGGAGCTCGAGGTTCTCGTCGGAGAAGGAGAGGTACTCGCCGGTCGAGCCCAGCATGCCGGCGCCGCCCTCGTCCTGGACGAGGAGGGGATTGGGCTCGGTCGTGGGCTGGATGAGCGCCACGCGGATCGTCCCGCCGGGCTGGAGGTTGGCCATGGTCGTGTCGGTCCCGCCCGTGGGCGTCGCCTCGCCGTTGCCGTCGTCCCCGCCGCACGCGGCGGCGACGAACGAGAGGAGCGGGAGGGACATGCCGATCACAGTTCCGCGGCGCACGAGCTCGCGGCGCGTGATCTTGCCCCACGCGTACTCGTCGATCAGGTGGTTCTCGAGCTCGCTGCGCTCGCGGCGAACCTCGTCGAGCCGGCGCTGCGTCTCATCCATCTTCGCCTCTCCTTCCCGAAGCCTTGCGGCGCGTAGGCGCCCGCTTATAGCTCATCGGCCGGACACGGTCAATCAGACGGTCGCGCGCCTCGCAAGTTGGCCGAGACGGTCGAGGAGAAGCGCGACGAAGGCCGGCACGTCGGCGTCGACGGCCACGTGCGCATTCGGCTCGGGCAGCACTATTCGGCGTCTCATGTCGACGACGGTGCGCCCACGGCACAGGCCGGAGCTCGTGTCGACCTCGACGTGACGGGGCTGGGTACGGACGAGCTCGGGCCTCGCGAGGGTGGCCACGGCGAGGGCGTCGTGCACCGGGCAGCCGCCGTGGTCGTACGCTCGGTCGTAGAAGCCCCCGTAGAAGTCGAGCATGGCGGCGACCGCGGCTCCCACCTGGCCCTGCGGACGCAGGCGGTCGGCGTGCTCCGGAGTGAGGACGGCCCGGTTCGTCACGTCGAGGCCGACCATGGTCACGTCGAGGCCGCTCGAGAAGACGCGCGCGGCCGCCTCCGGGTCGACCCAGACGTTGAACTCGGCCGACGCGGTCATGTTCCCCTCGGCGATTGCGCCTCCCATCAGCACGATGCGGTCGAGGTCGTCCGCGGCCTCCGGCCGCTCCGCGAGGAGGAGGGCCACGTTCGTGAGGGGTCCGAGCGCCACGAGGGTGACGGGACGACCGGCAGAGCGGATCCGCTCGGCGAGGAAGCCGACGGCGTGCCCGTCCACGGGCCGCCCGCGCGGCGGGGGGAGCTCGGGGCCGTCGAGCCCGCTCTCACCGTGTGCGTCCGCCGCGGTGACGAGCTCGCGGGCGAGCGGCCGGTCGGCGCCCGCCGCCACGGGCACGTCTTCGCGGCCGGCGAGCTCGAGCACGCGGAGCGCATTCGCGGTCACCTTGGCGAGCGTCTGGTTCCCGGCCACGGTCGTGACGCCGAGCAGCTCGAGCTCCGGGCTTGCCAGCGCCAGCAGGAGGGCGATCGCGTCGTCCTGGCCCGGGTCGCAGTCCACGAGCACCGGGATCACCGGACCGCCTCCGGAAGCGCGACCTCGACGGCGGCGCGCTCGGCCGCGCTCCTGAGGAGGGCGTCCAGCGTGCAGGCGACGCCGACCGAATCGGCGAGCGTGGGGACGGGCTCTGCCTCGCCGCGCGCGGCGGCGGCGAAGCTCTCGAGCTGGAGCCGGAACGGATCGACCGCCGGGACCGGATAAGCGGTCGTCTCGAACTCGCCCCAGCCGACGCTCCGGCTGACCTGCACGTCCGTCGGCCCCTCGATCCGCCACGCCACCGGGAGCCGGACCTGGCCGCGGGCGCCCGCGATCCGGAGCTCGTGGTCGAAGTCGCTCCTCCTCGAGCTCTCCAGCATGCCGACGCGGCCGTTCTCGTACTCGATCAGCCCGTGGAGGCGGTCGACCGTCCCGTAGCGCTCGCTCGTCCCGCCGACGGCCAGCACGCGCCTCGGTGGCGAGGCGGCGAAGCGGTTGCAGGCGTCCACGCAGTAACAGGCCAGGTCGAAGGGGACTCCGCCGGCGCACGCCGCGCGCTGGCGCCAGTCCCGCTCCGGGTCGTCCGGCGAGGCCCCCTCGTCGTCGAAGACGTCGAACGTGGCGCGAACCGTGTCGACCGTGCCGATCTCTCCGGCCGCGAGCAGCTCGTCGATCTGCCGGATCGCCGGATGGTGCCGGTACATGTAGGCCTCGACGACGAGCGCGTTGGTCTCGCGCGCCGCCGCCCAGATCTCCAGCGCCTCGGCGGTGTCGAGCGCGAGCGCCTTCTCGCAGAGGACGGCGCGCACGCCGTCCTCCAGGCAGCCGAGCACCTGCTCCTGGTGCAGGTTGGGCCAGGTGGCGAGCAGGACGCCGTCCAGCTCGTGCTCGCGGATCATGGCCCGGTAGTCCGTGAAGGCCCGCTCGCAGGCATGCGCCTCGGCCCAGGCGTCGGCGAGGCCGGGGCGGACGTCGCAACAGGCGACGAGCGCTACGCGGTCGGACGCTGCCGCCGCGCGGGCGTGGCGCTCCGCGATCCCGCCGCAGCCGACGATCCCGAGCCGGAAGGCGGGCGGGGTCACGAAGCGGTCAGCGCGCCCGAGCGCACGAGCCCGCGCACCGACTCGAGGTCGGGCACGAGCGTGTCGCCCTCGTCGAGGAAGGGCACGAGCTCGCGCACGCGCTCGTGGGCTCTGCGCGTGCCCGCGCCGAGGCGAACCGGCCGGCGCAGGTCGACGGCCTGGCAGGCGATCACGAGCTCGATCGCGACCAGCGCCTCGCCCAGCTCCACCATCTCGGCCAGGCGGCGGGCCGCGAGCGGGGCCATCGTGATCCGGTCCTCGATCCCCTCGGCGTGCGTCGAGCTGACGAGCTCGAAGGACACCGGCTGGGCGAGCAGGCGCGCCTCGGCCGTGAGCGCCTGCGCGGTGACCCCGTGCTCGCCGAGGGAGTTCTCCGCGAGGCCCTGACGCGGGGCGAGGCCGTCCGGGAGCCCCGTCAGCGGCCCTTGCAGCAGCTTCAGGAGCCGCTCGGCCGCGGACGTGAGCACGGGGGCGAGCGCGATGCGGAGGAAGTCCAGCGCGGCGGCGAGCGGCAGGATCTCGAAGTTGGCCACCGAGACGATGCGGTCCTCCTCCGGCACGACGAGCGGGTTCTCCTGCGAGGCGTTCAGCTCGATCTCGAGCTGGCCGCGCGCGAAGGCGAGCGTGTCGCGGAGTGCGCCATGCTGGTGCGGGAGGGTGCGGAAGGAGAGGGGGTCCTGGAGGTTCCGCGCGGCGTCCGGCTCCCAGAGCGAGCTTCCGTCCAGGAGCCCGCGCAGGCGGGCGATGGACTCGGCCAGGCCCGGGTAGGGACGCACCTCGGCGATAGCCGGATGGAGCAGGGTGAGGTTGGCCCCGAAGGCCTCCAGGTCGAGCGCACCCGCGACGTCCAGGGCGGCGAGGAGGCGCTCCGCGTCGGCGAGCGCGAGCGCCGCCATGCCGGTCGAGAACGCGTTCGAGTTGAGCAGCGCCAGCGCCTCCTTGGCCTGGAGCTCGACGGCGGAGAAGAGGCCGTGGGCCAGGTCGGCCATCGCGGGAAGGTCGGCCTGGCCCAGCGAGCCGAGGAGCCGCACGCGCGGAAGCTCGCCCGCGTTCAGCGCGTCGACCAGCCGCTCCGCGATCTCCGGGCGCGCGCCCGGGGTCCCGCTCGCCAGCGCGTTCAGGAGCCGGAGCATGGTCGCCCGCACGACGTCCGGCGGCGCGTCCGGGCCCGCCCCAACGAGATGGTTGGCGAGAAGAGCGCGGTTGAAGGCCGCCGCCTCCTCCATCGGCACGCCGATCTTCTTCCGCGCGCCGACGCCGGTCGTCATGCCGTAGACCACGTCGCCGCGCTCGAGGGCGCGCTCGACGACCGCTCGGGTCTCGCGCATGCGCTCGACGGCAGTCGGGTCGAGCCCGACGGCCGCCCCGTCGCGCGCGACGGCGACGACCTGCTCGACCGTGAGGCTGCGGCCGTCGAGGGCGATGCTCACCGCGTTCCCCAGACCTCGTCGGCGGTCTCGGCGATCGTGCGGAGCTTGGCCGCCTCGTCCTCGACCGTGAGAGCGTTCCCGAGCACGGAGGTGGCGAAGCCGCACTGCGGCGAGAGCGCGAGGCGCTCCAGGGGGACGAAGCGGGCGGCGTCGCGGATGCGCGCGGCCAGCTCGGCGACAGTCTCCCGCCGTGGCGTCTTCGTCGTCACGAGGCCGAGGACGACGACCTTGTCCTCCGGCACATGGGCGAGCGGCTCGAAGCCGCCGGAGCGGTCGTCGTCGTACTCGAGCAGGAGCCGCTGCGCGTGCACGCGAGGGAAGATCCTCTCCGCCAGCCAGTCGTAACCGCCCGCCACGAGCCAGCGACCCGCCTGGTTGCCGCGGCAGAGATGGAAGCCGAACGTCACCTCCGGATGACCGGCGAAGACGAGGTTGTCGAGCTCGAGGCCGAGGTCGAGCCAGCGCTCCGCGGGCCAGCCCCTGCTCGCGTAGAAGTCCCGGTAGCCCGGATCGAGGAGGAGCGGGTAGTGAGGAGCGTCGAGCTGGACGTAGGCGGCGCCGTGGCTCGCGAGCTCGTCCACCTCCTGACGCAGGATCCCGGCCACGTCGGCGAGGAATTCCTCGAGCGTGGGGTAGGCCTCCCGCGAGCGCTCGGGGTCGTAGAAGTTGGCGAACAGGCTGGGGCTGGGGAGCGTCACCTTGAGGATGCGGTCGGTCCGCCCGCTCGCGTAGGCGAACTCCTCCCCCGAGAGGGAGCGCCTGCGTCGGAGCTTCCCGACCACCCCGATCGGCGGCCGCTCGACCTCCAGGTCGCCCAGCTCCTCGGAGTGCCACTCGCCCCAGAGGAACGCGTCGAGGTCCCACTCCCCGAATCCGTCCACCGCGGCCGGAAGCTGGCTCTGGAAGCTGAGGCGGCGCATCTCGCCGTCGGTGACGATCTCGAGGCCCGCGTCCTCCTGGAGTCGCAGCGCCTCGTCCACGGCCTGGTCCTCGGCGCGGGCGAGCTCGGCGTCCGTGAGCTCGCCCGCCGCGTGCCGCTCCTGCGCCTCGAGCAGCTCCGGCGGCCTCAGGAGGCTCCCGACGACGTCCGTCCTGGCCTCGATCACGCGCGTAGCGTACGCAGATCGGTACGATTTCCGGCGAGCGCCTGCGCGCGGGTCACGTCATGAGAGACATCCTCCTGCTGTGTCCCCAGGAGCGGGACTTAAAGGCCATTCACGCTGCGGGGCTCGAGGACCGCTACCGCATTTACTGCCAGGGCTCGGACCTCGACCAGCTCGAGGCGTTCGACCCGCAGGCGTTCCTGGCCGAGTGCGACTCGGTTCCGGCCGACGGCGTGGTGGGGACGAAGGACTCCTCGGCGCTGCTCGCGGCGCTCGTGGCCGAGCGCCGCGGCCTTCCCGGCCCGAGCCCGCAGGCGCTCATCGCCTGCCAGCACAAGCCCACCTCGCGGGCACTCCAGAGCCGGGCCGCGCCCGAGGCGACGCCGCTCTTCGCCCTCCTCGACCCGCAGTCTCCCGAAGCGCCCTTCGACGTCCCCTTCTTCGTCAAGCCGGTCGTCGGCCGCCTTTCCCAGAACGTCTTCCGGATCGACGACCCGCGCGAGCTGCTCGGCCTGCACGAGATCGACCGCTACACGAGACGCTACGCCGACATCGCATCTCTGGCCGGAGCCGACCCCGCCGATGCGCACGGCTTCCTCGCGGAGGAGCTGCTCGCCGGCGCGGAGGTGACGCTCGAGGGCTATGTCCACGACGGGCGCGTGACGACGATCGGCGTCACCGACTCGGTCAAGTACCCCGGCACGCTGAGCTTCGAGCGCTTCGAGTATCCGAGCGCGCTGCCGGAGGAGCGCCTGGCCGAGCTCCACGACGTCTCGGCGCGCGTCCTGCCGGCGCTCGGCTTCGAGGGCGGCTTCTTCAACGTCGAGTTCTTCGTCCCCGACAGAGGCCCAGCGCAGATCATCGAGGTGAACGCCCGCATCGCGTCGCAGTTCGCTCCGCTCGTCCTCGGGCTGCACGACCGCTCGACCTACGACGCGCTCTTCGCGCTCGCCCTCGGCGAGGACCCAGCGTGGGAGGCCGGCAAGCCGGAGGGCGTGGGCGTCAGCTACTGCCTCCGCGTCTTCGAAGACGCGTACGTCGAGGCCGTGCCCGACCCGGATCCCGACGTCGAGCTGCTCGTGCGCCCGGGCCTCCACCTCTCCGACCAGGGCGTCAACGACGCCCAGAGCTACCGCCTCGCGATCCTCTACGGCTTCGGGGAGACGCGCGAGGAGGCCGTCGCCGGCTGCCGCGAGCGCGCCGAGGCGCTCGACTTCAGGCTGGCGCCGGTGCCTGTTCGCTGACGGCCTCCGGAGGCTCCTCGCCGCGGGCCTCGCGGTTCGAGACGGCCGCCGCCCCCACGGCGGCGCCCGCGAAGGCGAGCGCGGCCGCGATCACCATGCCGGCGCGGAACCCGGCCACCGAGGCCTCGCGGAGCTCGGGCGCCTCCTGGTTCCGGGCCATGGGGACAGCCTCGCCGGCGTCCGTGCGGGCGTCGAAGACGAGGGCGATCACGAGGCCGATCACCGCCACGGCCACGAGGCTACCGAGGCGCGACACCGTCGAGTTCACGCCCGAGGCGATCCCCGCGTAGCGCTCGGGCGCCGACTTCAGTGCCGTCGCCGTGATCGGCGCGACCATCACCGCGAGGCCGAGCGAGAAGAGGAGCAGGCCCGCGATTCCGGCGGTCCAGAAATCCGACTGCTCCTCGACGAGCATGAAGACGAGGGTCCCGATCCCGATCAGCGCAGGCCCGAGCGTGAGGAAGAGGCGCGGCCCGTGCCGATCGGCGAGCGCGCCGAAGCGCGCGGCCAGGACGATCATCACGAGGCTCGAGGGGATGTTGAGGAGCCCGGCTTCGAACGGCGTGAAGCCGAGGAACTGGAGGTAGATGGTGAAGTAGACGAAGAAGCCGTAGAGGGCCGCGTAGACGAGGAACGTCTCTGCGTTCGCCGCGGCGAAGTTGCGCCGGCGGAAGAGCTCGAAGGGAAGCATCGGCTCGGCGACCCGGCGCTCGACGACCACAAAGGCGGCGAGCGCCGCAGCTGCGCCGGCGAACGCCCACCAGAGCCCGCCGAAGCCCCGCTCGGCTCCCTCGACCAGGCCGTAGGTGAGGAGTCCGAGGCCGACGGCGGCGAGCGCGGCGCCGGGGAGATCGAGGCGGCCGACGCGCTCGGGGCGCTGCTCGTCGCACCGGCCGACGAGGGCCAGCGCGACCGCCGCGCCGGCGAGCGGGAGGTTGATGAGGAAGATCCACCGCCAGGAGGTCCATTCGACGACGGCCCCGCCCGCTGGGGGCCCCGCGATCGTGGCGACGCTCGTGAGCGAGGTCCACAGGCCGATCGCCCGCCCGGACTCGGCCCCGTAGACGCCGCGTAGGAGCGCGAGCGAGTTCGTGGTCAGGAATGCCCCGGCGACGCCCTGGAGCGCCCGCGCGAGGATGAGCGTCACTGCGTCCGGGGCGAGGCCGGCGAGCACGGAGGCGAGGGCGAAGCCCCCGCAGCCCGCGACGAAGACGGTGCGCCGCCCGTAGCGGTCGCCGACGGCCCCGCCCACCAGGTAGAGGGCGGCGAGCGCCAGCGAGTAGGAGAGGAACACCCACTGCTGGCCGGTGAGGCCGAGGTCGAGGTCCTCCTCGATCGTCGGCAGGGCGACGATGACGACCGTCGCGTCGATGAAGGCGAGCGACGAGCCGAGGACCGTCGCGAAGAGCGTGAGGCGTCGCCGTGCTTCGAGGCCGAGCGTCTCCACGCGCGGAGGATACGCTGCCTCCCGCCGTCGGCCTCGCTGTCCACCTCGCCAACGGGGCGGTCTTCGGCGCGGCGTTCCGGCGGCTCGGGGGCTGCGGCTGGGCGCAGGGCGTGCTCGCCGCCCAGGCCGAGAACCTGGCCCTCTGGCCGGCGATGACGGCCGTTGACCGCCTCCACCCGGACCGGCGGAGCGGCGCCTGGCCGCCACTTGCCTCGAACGGCCGCGTCTTCGCCTACGAGTGCGCGGCCCACGCGCTCTTCGGCGCGGTGCTCGGGCTGGGCGTAGGTGCTCGTACTAGGCGTCAGTCGTTGCGGTCGACGTCCTCGTCCTGAATCGCCGCGTTGAGGGAGCGCGCGAGCTCCGCATCCCCGATCCAGCGTCGACGCCGCCGGCGCTCGTCGTCGGAGTGCTCGCGCCGCCGCCCGTTCGAGCTCGGCTCCTCTTCCTCGTCTCGCTGCGGCTGTTCAGGCTCCATGAGCTTCAGGTTCCCGTCCGCCAGGGAGCAAAACCCGGTAAGTGCTGGGAACTCGCGGCTAGACTGGCTCCGTGGAGACGAGGCTCGCCATCGCCTCACGGCGGGAGGTGCGGCGATACGACCCCAGGCCGCTCCCGGCCGACGCGGTCGAGCGCATTCTCCAGGCGGGGCGACTGGCGGGGAGCGGCTCCAACCGCCAGCCGTGGCGCTTCGTGATCGTCGAGGACGAGGAGCGGCGCGCCCGTCTCGCCGAGTGCGTGTTCGCGCCCGACAACGTGCGCGGTGCCGCCCTCGTCGTCGCCGTCGTGGTCTCGGGCAAAGGGCCGCTCGCCTTCGACGCGGGCCGGGCCGCGCAGAACATGCTCCTCGCCGCGCACGACCAGGGAATCGGCGGCTCGCCCAACGGCATGCCCGACCCGGACCGCGCGGGCGAGGTCCTGGCGCTCGAGGAGGGGGAGCGTCCGGCGATCATCCTCACCTTCGGCTATCCGGCGAAGGCCGGACGCGACCCTGGCTCGCGGACACCAGAGGAGTGGAGCGAGCGGGCGAACCGCCTGCCCCTCGACGAGCTCGTCCGGCGTGTCTGAGGCGGACGAGCGCCTGGCGGCAGCGGTCGGCGAGGCCATGTACGCGCGCGACAAGGCCTCGCAGGAGCTGGGCATGGTGCTGGAGGAGACGCGGCCCGGCTACTCCCGCGTGCGCATGCGGGTGGGCCCGGGCATGCTCAACGGCCACGGCACCTGCCACGGCGGGCTGATCTTCGCGCTGGCGGACTCGGCCTTCGCCTTCGCCTGCAACTCGCACGGCCTCGTCACCGTGGCGGCCGGGTGCTCGATCGAGTTCCTGGCGCCGGCCCGGGAGGGACACGAGCTTGTCGCGGTGGCGCAGGAGCGCTCCCGGGACGGCCGTCAGGGCGTCTACGACGTGGACGTCGCCCGGGAGGACGGGAGCGCGGTCGCCGCGTTCCGCGGGCGCTCGACCTCGCTCCGCGAGCGCGTGCCGACGGACTAAGAGCTCCTAACGCAATGAAGCTCTGAGTCGCGGGAACGCGCTGGGCGGCGCGATGCTGCGTCCTCAGTCGCGTCGATATGCCTGCATATCGACGCTCCCTGCGTCCTTGCCTCGCACCACCCATCACGCCCCCGCGACGAGGCCCCATTACGTTAGAAGCTCTTAGAACAAGGCTCTCAGCTGTCGGCGGGCTCCACGCGGTCCTGCTCCTCCGCGGGCGCGAAGGCGACGAAGAGACGGCAGTGCGGGCATTTGAAGCCGCGATTCCGCTCGGAGGATCCGCCGAGCATGTCGGCTTCGAAGGACCGGCCGCAGTGCGGGC
>JBOHAM010000164.1:0-4526 GCA_050697735.1 Gaiellaceae bacterium
TCCGCCTCGCCGCCGACCTCGACGGCGGCTCGCTGCTCGACCTCGGCACCTACTGCGTGAGCGGGGCACGGCTCCTCGCCGGCGAGCCCGAGAGCGTCCTCGGCCGCCAGGTGATCGGGCCGACGGGAGTGGACGACCTCTTCACGGGGTCGCTCGTCTTCGCAGACGGTGTGCACGGGCTCTTCGACTGCGGCCTGCGCGTCCCGTTTCGCGCCACGCTCGAGGCGGTCGGCGCCGAGGGCTCGCTCTTCGTCGACGACCCCTGGCTCTGCCGGCGTCCCGGGATCGAGCTCCGCCGCGGGGACGGCCTCGAGCGGATCCCGGTCGAGCCGGCCGACTCCTACCGGCTCGAGCTCGACGACTTCGCGCGCGCCGTTGCGGGCGAGTCCGCGCCGCTGCTCGGCCGCGAGGATGCGGTCGCCCAGGCGCGGGCGCTCTCCGCGCTCAGGCGCTCGGCGGTACAGAACATCCCGCTCAGGCCTATGGCCGCGACCAGGGCCTGAGCCGGGAGGTGTTCACGACGCGGAAGTCCGAGCCGCGCACGCGGTGGAGCGTGTGCAGTTGCTCGTTCGACCAGCGCGGGTCGGGGGCGCCGGAGACGTACCAGCTCGAGCCGTTGTCGGCCACGATCATCCCGTAGCGCTTGAGCGCGCGGAGGACGACGCGCGCCTGCCGGGGAAACCCGCTCACTGGGAAGCTGCGGCGCAGCTTGAGGCGGAGGCCCATCGGCGGGAGCCGCCGGTCGGTGAGCGAGCTGGCGAAGTGGCGCGCTGGGTAGATGTACCCGCGCCGCGAGCGGCGCACGGTGACCCGGAGGGCGTGGTCGATCCGACCGGTCGCGACCTCGTCGTAGCGGGCGAGCCCCGGCAGGATCGGAAGCCCGGCGGCGTCGGCCGACGTCCAGCCGCGCGGGCGGAGACGGTTCGAGCGGAGGCTCCAGATCGCTCCCGAGCCCGCCGACCAGCCTGGGTGGAGGTCGAAGAGCTCGTAGAGCCGGCAGGAATCGCGATCGACGACGATCGCGTGGCGGTCGCCGTCGGCGTCCGGGCCACCCTCGATCGCCACATTGGGCGGGATCGGGTACGGCCCCGCGTCGCTCTCGTCTGCGTAGAGGAAGTCGACGAAGGACGCGGACTGTGCCCCATCCACCACTGTGACCGGAATGCCGATCGGCCCGCCGTCCCAGAGGCCGGAGCCGAAATCCGCGTGCAGGTTGAGGTGCCTGCCGATCGAGCGGACGAGCGCGCGCGAGTCCTTGCGCACGGGCAGCCGGTCGACGCGCTGGTTCCAGACGCTCGAGGCCGGGAAGACGGGGCAGTCAGGTGCCTCGCGAAGGGGCGCGGCAAGCGCGGCCGGTGCTAGCAGCGCCCCGGCGAGGACCGCGGTGGCGACGAGCCTCATCGTCTCGTTGTGCGCCCGCCCGGCGCGTGCGTCAATCCCCGAGTTGGATGAGCGCCGCGTGCCGGTCCCAGCGGTCGAGCTCGCAGCCGTTGGAGCGCTCGAAGGCCGCGTCGATCTCCTTGCCGCTCAGGACGCCGACGACGGTCGCTTGCTCCGGTCCGCCGAAGATCATCGTGCAGGCCGTGTCCGGGGGAACGGGCGCGAGCACTTCGGGGTCCGACGTGACCGCCAGGATCTCACACGCCGCCTCGGGATCCGGATGCGTCCCGCCAGCAGGATCGCACGTGAGCGTCGCCTCCCGCGAGGGCCCGTCCGGGCCCTCGGGCCAGAACGTGATCGTCAGCTCCGTCGCCGGGGCCGGCTCGGCGGAGCCGCCGCCGTCGTTGCCCTCGCCTCCTCCCTCCGACCCACAGCCCGCCGCGAGCAGCGCGATCAGTGCGACGAGGAGGACGAGGCCAGCTCGTCCGTGCGGCGCGCCAGTTCGACGTCCGTCTCCGTGATCGCGCGCTTCACGTGCGTCCACCAGCGAACCGTAACCGCGTTCCAGCTGATCGCGATGTCCGGATGGTGATTCGCCGCCTCCGCCGCCTCGGCCACGCGGTTGACGAAGGCGATCGCCTCGGCGAAGTCCTTGAAGCGGTAGCCGCGCTGGAGGGCGCCGCGGACCTCGTTCCAACCTTCGGGATGCTCGACCGTCACTCCGCGGCATTCTCGCTCACCGTCAGCGTTCCGTCGGCGACAACCCCGAGGAGCTGGACAGGACGATCGGTCCAGCTCACGTCGCCCTCGGTCACGATGCCTTCTACCCACTCGAGCTCGAGCCCTTCGACCTGCAGCGACGAGCCGCCGCATTGCGGAGGGAAGGATTCGGCAAGAGCGGAGCACAAACGGACCTCGCCGCCTTGGGAGAGCAGGTTGCCGTTCACCAGGAGGGGTTGATCCAAGCTCGAGGCAAGCGCTTCGTCGATCGAGATGCCCGGACCGTCGGCGTGCGAGTTTGGTTGAGACGGGGCGTCCTCGTCGCCGCAGCCGGCGAGCGCCGCCGCGGCGGCGAGCGTGGCGATGAGCGCAAGCGTCTTCATGGCCCTCAGACCGGCGAACAGCCGGAATCGTTCCCGGGAAGCCTACGAGAGCGGCAGGCTCTCGACTGCGCCGTCGGCGATTCGCCAGCCGGCCAGCTCGCCGGTTCGCAGCGAGAGGATGACGTAGGGCCGGCCCTCCCAGAGGCCGATCGCCTCGACGTCCGTCCGCGAGGGCCGCGGCGGCGAGGCGGGGTGGGAGTGGAAGACGGCCAGCTCGTAGCCCTCGTCCTCCAGGAACCAGACCTCGGGGTCGACCTCGAGCTCGAAGCGGTAGGGGCTCGCCGCCTTGTTGCGCCCGGCGACGAAGCGTTCTGCGCGCCCGTCGCGCACCACGATCAGGCCGCAGGCCTCGTCGGGGAGCTCCGCCTCGGCGTGCTCGACGAGCGCCGAGCGCACCTCGGCGGGGATCACCACCAGAGGCGGTCTTCCATCGCCGCGCCGACCTCGCCGGCGGGGCGCTCCCAGAAGTCGGCGGAGAGGTACTTCCAGCCGCCGTCGGCGAGCACGGCCACGACGACGCCCTCCTCGAGCTCCTCCGCGATTCGCCGGGCCACGTGGACGACGGCCCCCGAGGAGACGCCGGCGAAGATCGCCTCGCGCTCGAGCAGGAGCCTGAGGCCCTCGACCGACTCCTCGTTCGTCACGAGCATCTTCCGGTCGAGCTTCGCCACGTCGAGGATCGGCGGGACGTAGCCGTCGGCGAGCGAGCGGAGGCCGTAGACGAGGTCGCCCTGGAGCGGCTCGGCCGCGGCGACCAGCACGTCCGGGAAGGACTCCCTGAGGCGGTCCCCCGCGCCCATGAGGGTGCCGCCGGTACCCAGCCCGGCGACGAGCGCGTCGACGTGGGGGAGGGCGTCCGCGATCTCGGCGCCCGTGCCCTCGTAGTGAGCGCGGGGGTTTGCCTCGTTGGCGTACTGGAAGGGCACGAAGTAGCGCGGCTCGCGCTCCGCCAGGGAGAGGGCGAGGCGAACGGCGCCGTTCGAGCCTTCCGACGCAGGCGAGAAGACGAGTTTCGCGCCGTAGAGCTCGAGGAGCTTGAGGCGCTCGGCCGTGGCGTTCTCGGGGACGACGCAGGTGAGGGGATAGCCCTTGAGGCGCGCGACCATGGCGAGCGAGATGCCCGTGTTCCCGCTGGTCGGCTCGAGGAGCTCCCGGCCGGGCTCGAGCTCGCCGGTGGCCTCGGCGGCCTCGATCATCGCCCTCGCCACGCGGTCCTTGATCGAGCCGGTCGGGTTCTGGCCCTCGAGCTTCGCGTACAGCCGGACGCCCGGATGGGGCGCGAGGCGCGGCAGCTCGACGAGCGGCGTGCGGCCGATCGTCTGGAGGATGGAGGGCGTGAGCGTCTGCTCGCCGCCGGCCATCGCCGGCAGGAGGATCACCGTGGAGCCCTCGCGCAGGGGCGTGTCGAGCCCCTGGAGGGTGCGGACGTCCTCGCTGTCGACGTAGACGTTCACGAACGGAGCGATGCCGTCGCCGTCCTCGAGCACCTGCCGTCCGAGGGCCGGAAAGCGCTCGGCCAGGTCGGAGAGCACGTCCCGCAGAGACGTGCCGACGGCCTCGACCTCGCGGGCGCCGCCGACCTCGGTGCGCAGGGTGGGCGGGATGCGGACGCGGATCACGAGACCGCGTGGGCCCCCGTGCCCTGGCAGAACTCGACGTAGTCGATGTACTCCGTGATCGTCGGGCTGTCGCCGCAGACCGGGCACTCCGGGTCGCGGCGCAGGGTGATCTCCGTGAACTGCGTGTCGAGCGCGTCGAAGAGGAGCAGGCGGCCGACTAGCGGCTCGCCGACGCCGAGAGCGAGCTTGAGCGCCTCGTTGGCCTGGAGCGAGCCGACGATGCCGGGGAGCACGCCGAGGACGCCGCCCTCGGCGCAGCTCGGCGCGAGCTCGGGCGGGGGCGGTTGCGGGAAGAGACAGCGGTAGCACGGCCCCTCCTTCGGCTTGAAGACCGTCGTCTGGCCCTCGAAGCGGTAGATCGAGCCGTGGACGACAGGGATGTCGTGCCAGATGGAGGCGTCGTTCAGGAGGTAGCGCGTGGGGA
>JBOHAM010000165.1:0-19237 GCA_050697735.1 Gaiellaceae bacterium
AGAGCGTCTCCTCGCAGGAGCTGGAGGGGAAGGTCGTGCTGCTCACGTTCCTCGACTCGCAGTGCACCGAGGCCTGCCCGATCATCGCCTCGCAGATCGCGCGCACGCTCGAGCGCCTCAGCCCCGAGGAGCGAGCCCAGGTCGCCCCGATCGCGATCAGTACCGACCCCGAAGAGGACACGCCCGAGGCGGTGGCGAGCTTCCTCGAGAAGAACCGTGCCGTGGGCAAGCTCCGCTACCTCGTCGCCCCGGTCGAGCGGCTTCGACCCTTTTGGGAGAAGTTCCAGATCGCTGCCTCTTTCGACACGGGCCTCGACACGCTCCACTCGGCGCCCGTTCGCATCTATGACCGCGAGGGCGTCTGGGTCACGACTCTCCACGCCGGCGCCGACCTGACGATGGAAAATCTGGCCCACGACATCCGGCTCGCGCTGGACAGCTAGGCGATGGAGGCGCCGATCCTCCTCGCCGATATCGCCTCCGAGCTCGCGGACGCCGTCAGCTTCGCCTTCGGGATGTTCTGGGAGATCCTCTGGGCGCTCATCCTCGGCTTCGCCATCTCCGCGGCGGTGCAGGCGGTCGTCTCCAAGTCGGAGATGCGCCGGCTCCTGCCCGACGACTCGCCGCGCTCGCTCAGCGTCGCCTGCGGCCTTGGAGCGGCCTCCTCCTCCTGCTCCTACGCGGCCGTCGCGATGGCGCGCTCGGTCTTTCGCAAGGGCGCGGACTTCACTTCGGCGATGGTGTTCGAGTTCGCAGCCACCAACCTCGTAATCGAGCTCGGGATCGTGATGGCGATCCTGCTCGGCTGGCAGTTCACGCTCGCCGAGTTCGTCGGCGGCCCGCTCATGATCGTCATCCTGGCGCTGCTCTTCCGGCGCCTGCTGACCAGACGGCTCGTCGAGGAAGCCCGCGCCCAGGCCGGGCGCGGACTCCGCGGCTCGATGGAGGGCCACGCCGAGATGGACATGTCCGTCCACGGCGGCTCCATCTGGCAACGCCTAGGCTCGCCCATGGGCTTCACCGCCGTCAGCCATTCCTTCGTCATGGACTGGGCGGCGATCTGGAAGGACATCTTCGGCGGCCTCCTCATCGCCGGTGCGCTCGCCGCCTGGGTGCCTAACTCGTGGTGGGAAGCGTTCTTCTTCTCTGGAAACGAGACCTTCGCGAAGCTCTGGGGCCCGCTCGTCGGCCCGGTCGTCGCCGTTCTCTCCTTCGTCTGCTCGATCGGCAACGTCCCGCTCGCCGCCGTTCTCTGGAACGCCGGCATCAGCTTTGGCGGCGTCATCGCGTTCATCTTCGCCGACCTGATTGTGCTGCCGATCCTCAACATCTACCGCAAGTACTACGGCCTCAAGGTCGCCGGCTTCCTGCTCGTCACCTTCTACGCGGCGATGGTCGGCGCCGCCCTCGTCGTCGAGCTCGTCTTCCAGGGAGTCGGACTCGTACCCGAGGAGCGAAGTGCCAAGGTCGTGGAGGCGAGCGTCACCTGGAACTACACGACCATCCTCAACATCATCTTCCTGGGGCTGGCCGCAGTCCTCGTCTGGCGATTCGTGCGCACGGGCGGCCTGCCGATGCTGCGGATGATGGACGAGCCGATGAGCGAGCATGCCTGACGAGCAGGTCGCCTTCACGGTTCTCGGGATGAGCTGCGGCCACTGCAAGGCAACGATCGAGCGCGCTCTCCACGAACTGGGTGGCGTCCACGAGGTGAACGTCGACCTTGCCCAGCACACCGTCACCGTCCACGGCGAAAGGCTCGACGAAGAACGGCTGCGCCGGAGGATCGACGAAGCTGGGTACGTCCTCCACTCGCACGAGCCGTAGAGACACGAGCCAAGGCGGCCGCGTGCGAGGCCGCACCTCGCTCGTGCCTACGCGAGGATCACGAGTGCGAGCGCGGTGAGCGACGCGACCACAGCGGCGGAGACCAAACCCGCCGCAGGCGTGAGGTGCCAGGCCGGCCGTCGAGCCGACCCGTCGGCCAAGAGCGCGACAACGACGATCACGAGCACGACCTCGAACGCCGTGGACAACGTGTCGGGGAAGCCCACAGGCTCCGCCTCGCCGGCCTCCGGTCCGACCGGCACGCCGGTCGTCCGGGAGACGATCCAGGTAACGACGATGAGCGCGTTGACGATCGCGCCGGCGAGGTAGACGAGCGCCGACGGACGGAGAAGGACGAGGAGTCCCCAGCCGAGCTGGAAGAGCGCAATGGTCAGGAAGAACATCCCAGTGAGCCACCACTCGTCGAAGTGTTGGGCGATGACAGCGAAGTGGACAGTTGACGCACCGATCGACAAGAGCGCGACCACAGAGGCCGCCCCGACCGCGGCGGCGAGCCCGACCTGCACCTGACGGCGGCGTGCGGGCATGAGCGCGAGCGGGACAAGCGCGACGCCCGCGAGCGAGATCAGAATCGAGGACGCGATCGCGCCTGCAGTGGCGCCCTCGGCCTCTTCCTCCTCAGCGTGCGATGCCCCTCCTTCGGCCTCCGCTTCCTCTCCGCCCTCCTCGACCGCCTCGGCGTGCTCGCCTGTGGGCTCCTCGTGATGGGCCTCGGGCGCGAATCCGAAACCGAAGATCGTCGCAGAGACGGCCACGACCACCCCGAAAAACGCGGCCAACACCCAGCCGGGCACGGATGGCCTGGGGCCTGCCTCTCCTTCGCCCGGTAGCGCCATCTCCTCCCTTCTCCTCGCGAGTGCTCCCCCGTCGGGGGGTTGTCAAGCGTTCTTCTCGTTCCTACGCTTCGACGCTCCGCGCGGTTCTACCCCGACTCTCCCGCGGCGTAACGCTCTGCTAACGGAACCGGCTGCAGACCGTCCTCCGCGCGCTTACGTCCCAGTCGGCATCGGAGATCCCGAACCCGCATGGCTAAGGCGATCCACGGAACCAGACCGAAATGGCCGAGAATGCGCGGAACCGTCGCCGGCAGTCTTCCAAGCTCAGGTGTTCGAACTCGACGACCCCCGCTTCGAGCAGCTCAGCCGTGACGTTCGGCGATGGCGCGAGCGCGCTCTCGAGCACGCGCGGTAGCGGAAACTCGAGCGCGACCGAGGCCGCGATCTCGGGCACGAGCTTTGAGCTCAAGCGTGCCCAGGCGTGTCCGGTGTGATCGTCCGTGCGCGTGCCGTGCCCCCTCCGGTGCTCCCGCGGCCGGAAGAAAATCCCGATTTGCAGGGGTGTTCGAATCCAGCCCGGCCCATCGGGCCGCTCCGTGTCACGCCTCGAGCTCGGCTATCATGAGGTGTCGGGTGCGCCCCCTTGGCGCTTCCTGTTTCCTCCGCCGCGCTTCAGCTCTGGTGCTCGCGGCGCTCGAGAGGCTCCGTCCCCGGCTCATAGCCAGCTAGGAAGGAGCCCCCGTGAACGTATCGACGGAGCGGTTCGCCCGGAACCAGGACATCTTCCGGGAAGTGAACGAGCGCTTGCGCGAGGTCTCCGACCCTTCGGCCAGGCTCACCGAATACCTCTGCGAGTGCAGCGACGTCGAATGCCGCGAGACGATCGAGCTGGATCTCGTCGACTACGACGCGATCCGGGCGAGGCCGAACGCCTTTCTGATCGCGCCCGGACACGAGAAGCTCGAAGTCGAGCGCGTGGTCGAAGACGAGAACGACCGCTACATGCTCGTCGAAAAAGTGGCCCTCATCGACGAGTCCGAGCTCGGCGGTCTTCTTCCCCGGCCTCGGAAGGTGGATCCACATGGCCTCTAGCGGTGAGCGTCTGGTCGAGAACCAACGCACCTTCCGCAGCGCGAACGAGCGCATCAGCGACCTCGTGCGCGTTCAGGACGGGAAGCGAGTGCCCTACCTTTGCGAATGTGCGGACATAGCCTGCTTCGGACGCCTGGAGGCCTCGGTCAGCGAGTTCGTCCTGATTCACGAGGATCGGGCTCACTACTTCATCCTTCCCGGCCACATGCGCGTGGACGGGGAGGAGATCCTGTCCGCGAACGCGCGCTACGAGGTCGTCGACAAGCGAGCAGCCTAGGCGGCACGACCCGCGGTCGGCCGTCTGGCATCGTGTCGCGGTGATCCTGCGGGAGCCCGCGAACGCGATCGACCCGCGCATGCGGACGTGCTGGACCCTCCAGGCGCTGATCGGCACGGCCGTGCTCGCCGCCCTCGTCGTCGCCGGCACGACGATCGCGGCGGTGCTCGACGCAACGACCGCGGCGTGGCTCCTCGGGGTCATCGGTGGGCTGGCGGTCGTCGTCGTCGGGGTCTCGTCCGTTGTCGCCGTGCGGCTCGGCTACCGGCACTTCCGCTACGAGGTGACCGAGCACGGCCTCTACGTGGCGAGAGGCCGGCTGTGGCGGCGGCAGCAGATCGTCCCGCATGCGCGGCTGCAGACCGTGGATACGACGGCCGGGCCGCTGCTGCGCGCCTTCGGCCTCGTGGCCGTCGAGGTGAGCACCGCGTCGGCGGCCGGGGGCACGTCGATCCCGGGGCTCCGGCGCGGGGTCGCCGACGACCTCGTCACCGAGCTCGCCCGCCGCGCCGAGCTCGAGGAAGGCACGTGAGTCCAGAGGAGATCGGCGGGCGCCTCCATCCGCTCGCCGTGATCCTGATCGTGCGCCGCTTCGTCGGCGTGAGCCTCCTGCCCGCCGCCGCCCTGCTCCTCTCCGCGGGCACGCGGGTGATCGTGCCGCTCCTCACCGTGGCCCTCGTCGTCGGCGTTCCGCTGGCCGTCCTCTCGTGGTCGCGCTTCCGCTACCGCGTCGCGGGCGGGCGACTCGAGCTGCACTCGGGGGTGGTGAGCCACAAGGTGCGTACGATCCCGCTCGAGCGGCTGCGCGGGGTCGACGTGACCGCCTCGTTCCTCCATCGCTTGCTGGGGCTCGTCAAGGTCGAGGTCGAGGCGGCCGCCGGCGGAGGCTCGCGCGCCGAGCTGTCGCTGGCCGCGGTCTCCCGTGCCGAGGCCGAGCGGCTTCGCGCCGTGCTCCTCGGAGCCCCGGGCGGCCACGAGGAGGTCGAGGCGGGGCCGCGGCGCCTGTACCGGGCGACGCCCGGACTGCTGGCGCTCGGCGGGATCACGAGCATGCGCTACCTGCTCGCTCCCGCAGCGGTCGTCGGCTTCGTCTTCAACCTCGCGGACGACCTGCCGGGCGACGTCGCCGAGCGGGCCGCCGACGCTGCCGCCGACCGGGCGCCCACCGATCCAATCCTGATCGGCCTGCTCGCGCTCGCCGCGCTCGCCGCCGTCGTGCTCGTCGCGGCGGCCGGCTCGCTGCTCGTCGACTGGGAGTTCACCCTCGAGGACGACGGCGAGCGGCTTACGGCGACGCGCGGGCTGCTCACGCGACGGCTGGTGCAGCTCGACCGCGACCGGATCCGGGGAACCGACCTGCGGGACACGCCGCTGCGGCGCCCCTTCGGCATCGCCGCCGTGACGGCGATCGCGGCCGGGCTCCGCGGCCGCACGGGCGGCACCACGCTCGCGCCCGTGACGCGGACAAGCGAGGCCGCCGCGCTCCTGCGCTCCGTCGACCAGCACGCGCCGGATCCCGGGGCGCCGCTCGCAGTGCATCCCACGGCGGCCCGAACGCGGAGGCTCCTCCGGGCGCTCCCGCTGCCCGTGCTCCTCCTCGTCGCGGCCGCGGCTCTGCTCGTTCCGTGGGCGATCGCAGCGACCGCGGCGCTCACGGTGCTGGCGGTCCTCCTCGCGCTCGATCGCTACCGCCAGCTCGGGTACTCCTTCGACGGCCGGCGCCTGACTCTCCGCGAGAGAAGCCTGCGCCGGCGCTGGTCCGAGTTCGATCCCGCCGCCGCGGTCGCCTTCGAGCTGCGAAGCTCGCCGGGCCAGCGCCGCGCCGGCGTCTGCACGCTCACCCTGCACCTCGGGCAGGGCGCCGGTTCGCGCCGCGCGCTCGACATCGGCGAGGAGCAGGCGGCGGAGCTCATGGCCCGGCTCGAGCCCCGGCTCCTCGCGCCGCTCGTCGCGCGGCGGACGGGTTAGCCGGCGACCGACTCGATTGCGAGCAGGTTCCCGTCCGGGTCCCTGCACCACGCCGCGCGGACGTCGCCGACCGCGGCGATGCCGCCCTCGGTCTTCATCTGCGGCAGGTCGTACTCCTCGAACTCGACGCCCTGTTCGCGGAGGCGCGCCACCACGGTGTCGAGGTCGTCGACCCGGAAGCCGGCGATCGTGTGCCTGCTCTTCCCGGCGCCCACGCTCTCGTAGACGAGGAGCGTGCCCTGGCCGGCGCGGAACTCGGCCTCCCGGTTCTCGGGGAGGTCGTCCCGCCGCTCTTGGAGCTCGAGGCCTAGCGTCTCTCCGTAGAACTGGATCGCCGCCTCGACGTCCGAGACCGGCACGATCGCCACGATGCCGGCGCGGCCGAGCATCTCAGGACGAGACGCCGGCCGGCTTGGGAAGCGGCTCGATGGCCTTGAGCGCCCGCGCGATCTCGTCCTCGGGGAGCTCGAAGTCCTCGAGGTCTCCGCGCAGGTAGGCGTCGTACGCGCCGAGGTCGAAGTGGCCGTGGCCCGAGAGGTTGAAGAGAATCGTGCGCTCGCGCCCCTCGGCATCCGCCCGCGCCGCCGCCTCGACGACCCCGTGGACGGCGTGCGCGGCCTCGGGAGCCGGGATGATCCCCTCCGCGCGCGCGAAGCGGACCGCGGAGGCGAAGACGTCCCTCTGCCCGTACGCCTCGGCGCGGACGAGCCCGTCGAGGACGAGCTGCGACACGAGCGGCGCCATGCCGTGGTAGCGCAGGCCGCCGGCGTGGATGCCGGGCGGGACGAAGTCGTGGCCGAGCGTGTGCATGGGCACGAGCGGCGTGAGCTGCCCGGTGTCGCCGAAGTCGTAGGCGAACGGCCCGCGTGTCAGCGTCGGGCAGGCGGCCGGCTCGCAGGCGAGCACCTCGAGCTCGCGGCCGGCGATCTTCTCGCGCAGGAAGGGGAACGCGAGCCCCGCGAAGTTCGAGCCGCCGCCGACGCAGCCCGCGACGAGGTCCGGGAAGGCCCCGGCCAGCTCGAGCTGTGCCAGCGTCTCCTGCCCGATGACCGTCTGGTGCATGAGGACGTGGTTGAGCACGCTCCCGAGCGAGTAGGCGGTGTCCTCGCGCTGCGCCGCGTCCTCGACCGCCTCGGAGATGGCGATCCCGAGGCTGCCCGGCGAGTCGGGGGCAGCGTCGAGGATCGCGCGCCCTGAGTTCGTGTCCGGCGAAGGGCTCGCCACCACGCTCGCGCCCCACGTTTCCATCATCGAGCGCCGGTAGGGCTTCTGCTCGTACGAGACCTTGACCATGTAGACCTTGCACTCGAGCCCGAAGAGCTGCGTGGCGAGCGCGAGCGCGCTGCCCCACTGGCCGGCGCCCGTCTCGGTGGCGATGCGGGTGCGGCCCGACTTCTTCACGTAGTAGGCCTGCGCCACCGCCGTGTTCGGCTTATGGCTGCCCGCGGGCGAGACGCCCTCGTACTTGTAGAAGATCCGCGAGCGCGTCCCCAGCTCCTGCTCTAGGCGGAGGGCGCGGTAGAGCGGCGTCGGGCGCCACAGCCGGTAGACGTCGCGCACCGCGTCCGGGATCGGGATCTCGGCGTCCTGCGAGACCTCCTGGAGGATCAGCTCCAGCGGGAAGAGCGGCGCGAGGTCGTCGGGGCCGACGGGCTCGCCGGTGCCGGGATGGAGCACCGGCTGGGGCCGGTTCGGCATGTCGGCGGCGATGTTGTACCAGCCGGCCGGGATCGCGCTCTCGGGCAGCGTGATCTTTGTCTCGCTCACGGCGAGGCGAGCATAGCTCGCCTGGACTTCACTGAGGGGCGCAGTCGTCCCCGTCCACGGACCCGCCGGGTAGGCGACCGAGGAGCGTGGAGAGCGCGGCGAGCTCGGCCTCGTCGAAGCGCGAGGTGAAGAGCTCGCGGATCCCGGCGAGGTGGGTGCCCGACGCCTCGCGGAGCTTTGCCTCGCCGGACTCGGTGAGCTGCGCGTAGACGACGCGGCGATCCGTCTCGCAGGCCGCACGCTCGACCAGCCCCGTGTCCTCGAGCCCTTCGAGCAGGCGCGTGATCCCGGACGCGGTGAGCAGCACGCGCCCGGCGAGGTCGACGCGGCGCAGCCGCTTGTCAGGCGCCCGCTGGAGGTGGAGGAGCACCTCGTAGTCGTTGATCGTGAGGCCGTGCTCGGCGACCAGGTCGGCCGAGAGCTCGCGCGTGAGCGCCGCGTGCGCCCGCAGGAAGCGGACCCACGCCTCGAGCTGACGCTCCCGGGGGAGGACCGGCGTGCTCACCCGTCTTACTGTAGTAGACGCAGCTGTCTATCCGGCCAGGGCCCGCGTGAGGATGTCGCGCAGTGCCCGCTGGTCGGCGGCGGAGAGCGCCGTGATCTCGGCCGGCGGGGCGCTGATCAGCTCCACGACGCGTTCGCGGAGGGCGGCGCCCGCCTCGGTGAGCGCGAGCGTCTTCACGCGCCGGTCCTGTCCGGGCCGGCGTTCCACGAGGCCGCGCGCCTCGAGCCGGTCGACGATGCCGGTGACGTTGGAGGCGTGGCAGTAGAGCGCGTCGGCCAGCTCGCTCATGGCCAGCGGGCGGTCGGGCTCGAGGAGGCGCAGGGCGTGGGCCTGAGGCGGCGTCAGCTCCACCTCCGCGAAGACGGCGGCGAGCCGGCCGTGCTTCTTGCGGCCCAGCTCGAAGAGCAGCTTCCACGCCTCGCGAGCGAGAGGAGGCGCCTCCTTGACGGCCGTTGCCATGCCGAGCATGATACTTGAGGACTTAGATACTTGACAAGCTCAACTACCTCGGTAGGGTCCCGGAGGTGCGCGACGAGCACGGCATTCAGGCGGAAGGGCTCGTCCGGGAGTTCAAGGGCGGGATCCGCGCGGTCGACGGGATCGCGCTAGAGGTCGCGCCCGGCGAGATCTACGGCTTCCTCGGGCCGAACGGGGCCGGCAAGTCGACCACGGTTCACATGCTCACGACGCTCCTGCCGCCGACGGCGGGGAGCGCGCGGGTGGCCGGCTTCGACGTCGCGCACGAGGGCGCGCGCGTGCGGGCCGCCATCGGTGCGGCGCTCCAGGAGGCGGCGCTCGACCCGCTGCTGACCGGCCGCGAGCACCTCCGGCTCCAGACGGCGCTGCACGGGATGACGCGGGCGCAGCGGCGCCCCAGGACCAAGGCCCTGCTCGAGCGCGTCGGCCTGACGCAGGCCGCCGACCGCAAGGTGCGCACCTACTCGGGCGGGATGAAGCGCCGACTCGACCTCGCCCTCGCGCTCGTGCACGAGCCGAGCATCCTCTTCCTCGACGAGCCGACGACCGGGCTCGACCCGCAGAGCCGCAACGCTCTCTGGGCGGAGGTCGCGCGCCTGGCGAGCGACGAGGGCGTGACCGTCTTCCTCACAACCCAGTACCTCGAGGAGGCCGACGTGCTCGCCGACCGCATCGGGATCATCGACCACGGCCGCATCGTGGCTGAGGGGAGGCCGGCGGCGCTCAAGGCGGAGATCGGCCGTCCGAGCGTCGAGGCGGTTCCCTGCAGCTCGGGCGATCGAACCGCCGTGGCCGAGGTCCTCGGGCGCTTCGGCCGCCCCGTGCCCGGCTCGCCGAAGGGCGTCACCGTGCGGCTCGACGGGGGCGAGGAGGCGCTCGCGGACGTCGTCCGCGCCCTCGAGGCGGAGGGGCTCCACCTCGAGCACCTCCAGCTCCACGCGCCCACGCTCGACGACGTCTTCCTGGCGAAGACGGGCCGTTCCCTCGAGGGCGCCGGCGACGAGCTCGAGGCGGAATCCGAGCCCGAGCCCGTTCCGGCTTGACGTCCCCGCTCCTCCTTCAGGTCGGCCATCTGGCGCGCCGCTCGGTCGTCCGCACGCTGCGGCAGCCCGTGAACATCGTCCCCTCGTTTCTCTTCCCGCTCATCCTCCTGGCCGTGAACGTGGGCGGGCTCGGTGCGGCGGAGGCGCTCCCCGGCTTCCCAACCGACTCCTACCTCGACTTCGCGCTCGCCTTCACGTTCATGCAGGGCGCGCTCTTCGCGACGACGAGCGCCGGCACCGACCTGGCGCGCGACATCCAGACCGGCTTTCTCGACCGCCTCGCGCTCACGCCGATGCGGAACGCGGCGCTCCTCGCCGGCCAGCTCGCGGGGATCGTCGCGCTCGCGCTCGTCCAGGCGACGCTCTACCTGACCGTGGGCCTCGTCGCCGGCGTCCGTCCGGAGAGCGGCGTGGCCGGGCTCTTCGTGATCCTGCTGCTCGCGGTCCTCGTCGCGATCGCCTTCGGCGCGGTCGGCGCGTTCCTCGCGCTGCGCACGGGGAGCGGCGAGGCCGTGCAGGCGATGTTCCCGCTTCTCTTCGTCTTCCTCTTCCTCTCCTCCATGAACCTCCCCCGGAACCTGATCGAGATCGACTGGTTCAGAACGGTCGCGACGATCAACCCGGTCTCGTACCTGATCGAGGGCATCCGGAGCCTGATCATCAGCGGCTGGGACGCGCAGGCGCTGGCGCTCGGGTTCGGCGTCGCCGTGGTGCTCGGGGTGCTCGCCCTCACGGCCGCGAGCCTCGCGCTGCGAGGAAGGCTGGCGCGCGCATGAGGTCGTTCCGCTCCGTCGCGCTCGCCGTCGCCTGGCGCGGGATCCACAACGCGTTCACGAACCCGGCGATCCTCGTCCCGTCGACGCTCTTCCCGCTCTTCTTCTTCACCGCGTTCGCAGGCGGCCTCTCGCGGGTCGCCGAGGTACCCGGCTTCGAGTTCCCGGCCGGCTACACGGCCTTCCAGTTCGTCTTCGTCTTCCTCCAGTCGGCAGCGTTCGGCGGCATCTTCAACGGCTTCGCGATCGCGCGCGACTTCGAGAGCGGCTTCGCGCGGCGGCTCCTGCTCGCGGCGCCGCGGCGCACCGGCATCGTCGCGGGCTACGCGCTCGTCGCCCTCGTCCGCTGGCTCGCGACCTCCGCGATCGTCACCGTGGTCGCCCTCCTCTCCGGGATGGAGGTCCTCGGTGACGGGGTCGAGCTGGCCGGTCTTGTCCTCCTCGGGTTGCTGGTGAACGTGGCGGCGCTCCTCTGGGCGGCCGGGATCGCGATGCGGTTCCGCACCCTGCAGGCCGGCCCGCTCATGCAGGTGCCCGTCTTCCTGACGCTCTTCCTCGCGCCGGTTTACGTGCCGCTCGAGCTCCTCGACGGCTGGATCCACGCGGTCGCCAGCGCGAACCCGGCGACCTTTCTGCTCGAGGCCGGGCGCGGGCTGATCGGCGGCGAGCCCGTCGAAGTCGCAGCGGCCTTCGCGGTCGCCGTCGGCGCGGTCGCTCTCTTCGCGCTCTGGGCCGTCCGCGGGCTTCGGAGCGCCGAAGCCGCCGGTTAGCCCAGGCCTTTGTCGCGGAGTTCCGCGATGGCGCGCTCGCTCTTCTCCAGGCTCTCGAGCCCCATGCCGCGCAGGACTGCTGGGGCCTTCGAGAACTGCACGTCGCTGTAGTCGACGACCTGGATCCGGTTGCCCCACGGGTCGCGGAAGTCGAGCCCCCGACCGGGAAGGATCTCCGCGCCCGCCTCCTCGAGCGCGGCCCGCACTGCGTCCTTGTCGTCGACGACGAGCCCGAGGTGGCGGTGGTCGTCGGCCGCCTGCCGGCGCCCCTCGCCCAGGGCGAGGAACTGGTCGCCCATGTCGAGGAACGCCATGCTCCCCGCCCGCCCGCGGAGCTCGAAGGCGAAGATGCGGCCGTAGAACGCGAGCGCCTCCTCGATGTCGCCGACCTCGAGCGCGACGTGGTTCATGCCGACGAGGCGCGCCCGCGTGCTCATCCTGTTCGTCCAGCAGGGCTTGCGGGTAGCGTGGGAACGCACGCACGCACGGCGAAGAGCCTACCGGCGGCTTTTTGAGGATTTGATGAAAACTCTCCCGACCCGGCGCGCGGAGGCCGATCAACTCCTACAGTGATCGGGTTGTCCGCACTCGCCCGGATCGTCGCAGGCATCCTCCTTCTCTGGGCCGCAGCCGCCAAGCTGCGCCGCCGCGACGACCTGCCGGACTGGCTCGCCGCGTACGGACTGCCGGCGCGGGTCGCGCGCCCCGCTGCCTGGGGGCTCATGGCCGCCGAGGCCGTCGTCGGGGTGCTGCTCCTCGCGGGCCTCGCAATGCCCCTGAGCGCGTACGCGGCGGTCGCGCTGGGGGCGATCTTCGTCGCCGCGCTCGCCCAGGCACGCTTCCGCGGGCTGAAGCGTCTGCGCTGCGGCTGCTTCGGCGCCTCCGAGGGGCGGACGACCCTGCTGCTCCTGCGGGCGCTGGCCTTCACGGGCATTGCCGCCCTCGCCGCCTTCGCTGGCGGGAGCGAGATCTCCGCTTCCCGCGACACGATCGTCTTCGTCGCGCTCGGGCTCCTCGCCGCGGCGGTCGTGGTCCTCGCCCTGCTCGTGCTCGCGCTCTACCGGCAGGTCGGCGTGCTCACGCTGCGGCTCGGCCCGCGCGTGCCGCTCGAGCTGGCCGAGGAGGGACCCGAGGTCGGCGAGCCGGCGCCGGCCCTCGAGAGCCTCCAGGGCCGCGGCGCGGAGCTCGTCGTCTTTTCCTCGGCCGCGTGCCGGCTCTGCCGCCAGCTCGCGCCAGGGATCGCCGCTCTCGGCCGCCAGGGCCTCGCCGTCCGGGCAGTCGAGGAGGCGACCGACGAGCTGGCGTTCGAGCGCTGGAACGTGCCGGGGACGCCCTTCGTCGTCCACGTCGTCGACGGCGTCGTCGCGGCGAAGGCCACCGTGAACACGCTCGAGGAAGTCGAGGCGCTCGTCCTCGCCGGGGAAGCGAGGATCGGTGCCGCAGCCTAGGGACTCCTCGCGGTTCGACCGCTCCGCGGAGAAGCTCTCGGCGAAGCTGGCCGAGTCGACCACGCGCCGGTCGTTCCTCGGCCGGGTGGGCGCCGCCGCGCTGGCCGTCGCGGGCGGGTCGGCCGTCGCGGCCGCCGTGAAGCCCGACGAGGCCGACGCATTTCACCTCTGCGGCCACATCTGGACGACGGGCTCGTGCCCGAGCCCCAACCCGCCGCTCTCCCGGATCGACCGCAGGGGCTTCCCGCTGCATCCGCAGAGCGGCCGCAGGGTCGACAACCTGGGCCGGTTCGTCAACTCGGGCGGCTATCCGGTGGACGGCTCCGGGAGCCGCCTGCGGGGGCCGGACGGCGCCCTGCTCTCGGCCGCACCGCGGACGCGCGTCTGTGAGGACTGGACCCGGGAGGTGAAGGGCCTCCGCGACCTCCGCACGCAGGGCTCGTGGTTCCGCTGCTGCGGCGGGCAGATCCGCAAGATCGTCGACTGCTGCTCCTTCAGCCGGCGGCGCATCAACGGCGACGCCTCGCTCGTCGGCTACTGCTGGGGCGGCCGGCGGGTCTACTGCATCATGTACTACGAGACGGGGCTGCCATGCTGATCGAGACGGCGGTCGCGGTGGCCGCGCTCGTGGCGGGCATCTCCGGCGCCTGGTCGCCCTGAGGACTGTCGATGCTGGAGACCTTCACTCCCGCCGTGTGCGGGAGCCGCAAGCGCCAAGTCGTCGCCCAGGGTCTCTTCGCCGTGGCCGCCGTCGTGACTGCAGCGGCGCTCGGCCTCGCGCTCGGCTTCGCCGGAAACCTGCTCGGCGCAGAACGGGCCGTGCTCGTCGCGGCCGCGCTCGCGCTCGTGGCCGCGGCCCGCGAAGCCGGCCTCGTCCGCGTCCCGCTGCCGCAGGCTCGGCACCAGGTGCCGGAGCGCTGGCGCTTCGAGCTCCCCCTCCCCGTCTGGGCAACGGGCTACGGGGCCGGGCTCGGTGCAGGCTTCTTCACCTTCCACCCGGTCTCGACCTTCTGGGTCGCCTGCGCCGGCGCCCTCGCGCTCGCGAGCCCGGTGAGTGCCGCCCTCTGCCTCTCGCTCTACGGCGCCGGCCGCGCCCTGATGGTCGTCTGGCCGCGGCGCCGCGCCGACGACCCCACCGCTGCCGTCGAGCGGCTCGTCGGCAGGCGCGGCGCGCTTCTCCGCGCGAACGCGCTCGCGCTCCTCGGCTGTGGTCTGCTCCTCGCGGCCGCGCCGGCGGCCGGCGGGGCCGTGCGCGTCGCCTCCAACGCCTACGACCCGACCTACCAGGCCGGCGTCCTCGCCTACGCGACCCAAGACGGGCGCGTGGTCGTGCGGCGTCCCGGAGGGTCGCCTCGCGTCTTCCCGAACGCGAGCCAGCCGGCCCTGCACCGAAATCGCCTCGCCTTCGTCGACTCGGAGGGAATCAAGATCGTCCGCTGGTCGGACGGGCGGGAGCTCGCGAGTATCGAGAACTCGCGAGTCTCGCAGCCCGCGCTCGACTGGCCGCTGCTCGCGTACATCCGCCGCGGCACCGACACGAAGCGCCTCGTGACGCGCAACCTGGTCACGGGCAAGACGGCTGTGCACGGGTCGGTCCGGCTGCGCGACGACATCGGGCGCCCCTCCATCGGCCACGGGCGCCTGGCCTGGCACACCGCCACGCGGCGGGAGTCGCGGATCTACGTGAAGAACCTCGGAGGTGCGAGGCGCGTCTTCGCCCGCAGCCGGGTCGTGCTGCTCATGAACCCGTCCCTCCACGGCCGCAAGATCGCCTTCGCCCAGGCCCGCTTCGGCCGCTCGCGGTTGAAGCTCGGCTCGGTGAGGGGCGGCCCACGGCGCACGCTCGAGACGATCAGGAGCCGCACGCGCTCCTACTGGACGACCACCATGGCCGGCGGCAACGTCTACTCGACGCGCTGGACGCTCGGCTCGGGTAACGCCGGCGTCTATCGCACGAGGTTCTAACGGGGGATCAAGTCCGCCGATCGTCGCTCCCCCGGTTGAGGGAGGCAATTCCGGGCGGCGGCCGTATAGTCCGGTCTGCAGGGCGAGGCATTCGCCCATCGGGTAGAGGTTTCAACAGGGAGAACAACTTGCGGCGCCTGATTCCAAACGTGCGATTCGTCGTGCTCGCGACGGCTGTCGTCACCGCTCTCGCGGTGGCGGGGCCGGCGGGAGCCGAGCGTTACGTGGTCCTCTTCAAGCACGATCGCGCGGCCTCGGAGCGCTTCGCGCAGCCGCTCGTCGAGTGGGCCGGCGGGTCCCTCGTGGCGGGGTATCCCGAGATCGGCGTCGCGATCGCCGAGTCCTCCGATCCCGGCTTCGCGGACGCGCTCGACAGGCTTCGGCTCGTCGAGGGCGTCGCTGCGACAGGCGGCATGAGCGGCGGCCCCGCCGGCGGCTCCTGGTCGGGAGACCGCCCCGGGCAGCTCCCCAACGAGCCGGCGGCGGACGCAGACACGTTCTCGCCGCTCCAGTGGTGGGCCATGCGGATCAAGTCTCCGGAGGCGCACGCGATCACGGGCGGGAGCCCGGACGTCACCGTCGGCGTCATCGACACGGGCGTGGACGCATCGCACAAGGACCTCGACGGAAACGTCGACGCCTCCCGAAGCGTCTCCTGCGTGAGCGGCGCGCCGGACGGCTCGCCCAGCGCCTGGAACGACGACTCCGGGCACGGCACGAACGTCGCCGGGGTGATCGCCGCCGAGGCAAACGGCCGTGGCATCGTCGGCATCGCGCCGAACGTGAAGCTCGCGGTCATCAAGGCCAGCACCCGGGTGGGGACGAGGGACGTCTTCCTGCCCGAGGCCGTGATCTGCTCGTTCGTCTGGGCCGCGAACAACGGGATCGACGTGACCAACAACAGTTATTCGATGGACAGCGCGCCGAGCGGCGGCACTACCGCGTTCTGCAAGGACGACCGCCCGCAGAAGACGATCATCAAGGCGGTCCAGCGCGCCATCGCGTACGCGCAGAAGCGGGACGTCAGCGTGGTCGCCTCGGCCGGGAACGACGGCATCGACCTCGAGGCGCTTCGCGAGAGCGGGTGCATGCGGCTGCCGAGCCAGGCGCCGGGCGTCGTCACCGTCTCCTCCATCGGGATGCTCGACGGCCTCGCGGCCGGGCCGCCCTCGAACTACGGCGCCGACCAGATCACGGTCACGGCGCCCGGCGGCGACTTCATGCAGGGCGTCCCTCCGGCCGGCCTCGTGCTCGGCCCCTGGCCCGCCTCCATGCAGGTGCCCCGGCTCCTCTGCGATCCGTGCACCGGCCCGGACGCCGCGTTCTACCGCTTCTTCGCGGGCTCTTCCCAGGCGGCCGCGCAGGTGAGCGGCGTGGCGGCACTCGTGGTCAGCCGCTTCGGCAAGGATCGCCGCTGGTGGAGCGGAAAGATGGATCCGCGCGACGTGCGCGTCATCCTCGAGCAGTCGGCCGATCCGCTTCCGTGCCCTGCCGGCGATGCCCGCTGCGTCGTCACCCGGAAGAACGAGACGAGCTTCTTCGGTGAGGGCGTCGTGAACGCGCTCGAGGCGGTCACGTACGGCAAGCGCGGCAAGCACGACCGCGACGACGACTAGCTAGGCAGCCTTGACGGCGGCGACCAGGCGCTCGACAGAGCTCTTGGCGTCGCCGAAGAGCATGGTCGTGTTCGGCCGGTAGAAGAGGTCGTTGTCGATCCCCGCGAAGCCGGGGTTCATGCTGCGCTTCAGGACGACGACGTTCGCCGCCTGGTCGACGTTGAGGATCGGCATCCCGTAGAGCGGGCTCTCCGGGTTGTCGCGCGCGGCCGGATTGGTGACGTCGTTCGCGCCGATCACGAGCGCGACATCCGTGCGCGGGAAGTCGGGGTTGACCTCCTCCATGTCCCGGAGCTGCGGGTAGGGGACGTTGGCCTCGGCGAGCAGGACGTTCATGTGCCCCGGCATGCGGCCGGCGACCGGGTGGATGCCGTAGGTGACGGCCACGCCGCGGCGCTCGAGCAGGTCGGCGAGCTCGCGCACGTTGTGCTGGGCCTGCGCAACGGCGAGGCCGTAGCCGGGGACGATCACAACCCGGCTCGCGTAGGCGAGCATGACGGCGCAGTCCTCGGCGTCCACCTCGCGGTAGCTCTTGCCGTCGGCCGACGCGGCGGCGGCTTCCCCGGCGCCGGCCGCGACCGGCGCGCCGAAGGCTCCGAAGAGCACGTTGGCGAGCGAGCGGTTCATCGCCCGTCCCATGAGCACGGTCAGCAGCGTTCCCGAGGCCCCGACCAGCGTCCCGCCGATGATCAGGGCCGTGTTCTCCAGCACGAAGCCGGCCGAGGCAGCCGCGAGCCCGGTGAAGGCGTTCAGGAGCGAGATGACGACGGGCATGTCCGCGCCGCCGATGGGGAGGACGAGCAGAACGCCGAAGAGGAGTGCGCCCGCGAGGAGGACGACCGCCCAGACGCCCGCCTCCGTCGCGCCGGCCAGCACGCCGACCGCGAGCAGGGCCGCGAAGAGGAAGCCGTTCACGAGCTGCTGGCCGGGAAACACGAGCGGCCGCCCCGGCAGGAGCTCTTGGAGCTTGCCGAAGGCGACGAGGCTCCCGGAGAAGCTGACCGATCCGATGAGCGCCGAGAAGAGCATCGCGCCCATCCACTCGTGGAGGACATGGCCCGTCTCCGGAGCGAGCCGGTGGAACTCGGCGGCCGCGATGAGCGCCGCCGCGCCGCCGCCCACCCCGTTGAAGAGCGCCACCATCTGCGGGATGGCGGTCATCTTCACCATGCGAGCAGAGGCGACCCCGATCACGGTGCCGACGGCCATGCCCGCGACGATCAGCCAGTAGCTGTCGATGTCAGAGTCGAGGAAGGTGAACACGATCGCGATCGCCATCCCGACGGCCGCGACGACGTTCCCCGAGCGGGCGGTCGCCGGCGAGGACAGGCGCTTGATCCCGACGATGAGACAGACGCTCGCGACCAGGTAGGTCAGGTTGATCGTCGTCTGCGAGAGGGCGAGCGTCACTCGTCGCGCTCCGCCGGCTTGCGCTTGAACATCTCCAGCATGCGGTCGGTGACGAGGAAGCCGCCGACCACGTTGATCGTGCCGAAGACGACCGCGACGAAGGCGAGCACCTGCTCGAGGGTCGAGTCCGCCGAGCCGGCGATCAGCATCGCGCCGACGAGGACGATGCCGTGGATCGCGTTCGTCCCCGACATGAGCGGGGTGTGGAGGAGCGCCGGGACGCGCGAGATCAGCTCGATGCCGAGGAAGACGGCGAGCACGAAGACGGTGATGCTGTTCAGGAGCGCCTGGCTCACCCGGCCGGCTCCTTGGTGACCCTGCCGCCGTGTGCGACGCACGTCTCCCGCACGATCTCGTCCTCGAAGTCGAGCTCGAGGTCGCCCTCCGCGACGATCAGCCCGAGGAAGGCTTGCACGTTCCTGGAGTACATCTGGCTCGCGTGCACCGGCATCGTCGCAGGGAGGTTCGTGAGGCCCACGATCGTGACCCCGTCGACGACGACCGTCTCGCCCGGCTTCGTCGCGGCGCAGTTGCCCCCGGCCTCGGCGGCGAGGTCGACGATCACGGAGCCCGAGTGCATTCCCCGCACGGCGCTCTCGGTGATCAGCTCCGGTGCCGGGCGGCCCGGGACGAGCGCGGTCGTGATCACGGCGTCGGACTCGGCGGCGTGGTGGGCGATCAGCTGCTGCTCGCGCTCGTGCTGGTCTTCGGCGAGCGCGACTGCATAGCCGCCGACACCCTCGGCTCCCTCGACGTCGAGCTCGAGGAATGTTGCGCCCAGGCTCTCCACCTGCTCCTTTACGACCGGGCGCACGTCGAAAGCCGAGACGACCGCGCCCAGGCGCCGGGCCGTGGCGATCGCCTGCAACCCTGCGACGCCCGCGCCGAGGACGAGGACCTTGGCCGGTGGGATGGTGCCCGCAGCCGTGGTCAGCATCGGGAAGAACTTCCCCAGGCTCTCGGCGGCAAGGACGGCTGACTTGTATCCGGCGACCGTGCTCTGCGAGGAGAGGGCGTCCATGGGCTGGGCGCGCGTCACACGCGGGATCGAGTCGAGGGAGAAGGCGGTGACGTCGCGCTCGGCCAGGGCGCGGGTCAGCTCGGGATCGACGAGCGGCTGGAGCAGGGCGAGCAGCACCTGCCCGGCGCGCAAGCGCGTCAACTCGTCCGCTGACGGCTTCTGCACCTTGCAGATCACATCGGCCTCGGCGTACAGCTCCTCCGCGTCGACGAGGCGGGCGCCGGCCTGCTCGTAGGCAGCGTCGGCGAACGTTGCCGCCACGCCGGCGCCCCGCTCGACGAGCACCTCGCCCCCGTCGGCGACGAGCCGCCGTACCGTGTCTGGCACGACGGCCACCCGGGTTTCCCCTGGAGCCGACTCCTTGGCGACACCAACGTTCATGCGTCGGGCAAGAGTCTAAGCTGCGGCCATGGACGGATGGCTGGAGGAGTCGCGCGCGCGCCTCGCCGCGGCGGCGGGCGAGAGGCCCTCGACTTACGAC
>JBOHAM010000166.1:0-10171 GCA_050697735.1 Gaiellaceae bacterium
CCCAAGACCGGGGTGAGGCTGAAGCCTCACCCCCTCACCGAGGCTTCGACCATCCTGCGGAGTAGCATCCCGCGAGATGGCGGTCGCGCCGCTGACCCTCGAGGATCTCCGGGCCGCCGGCCTCTCCGAGGTGGATCCCGAGGTGGCGGATCTGCTCGGCCGCGAGCTCGAGCGGCAGCGCGGCGAAATCGAGCTCATCGCCTCGGAGAACTTCACCTGGCCGGCGATGCTCGAAGCGGTCGGCAGCGTGCCGACGAACAAGTACTCCGAGGGGTATCCCGGCCGGCGCTACTACGGCGGGTGCGAGGTGGTCGACGAGATCGAGCAGCTCGCGATCGACCGCGCGAAGGAGCTCTTCGGCGCCGAGCACGCAAACGTCCAGCCGCACGCCGGCGCGCAGACGAACATGGCGGTCTACTTCGCGTGCCTGAAGCCGGGCGACACGATGCTCACGCTCGAGCTCTCGCACGGCGGCCACCTCACGCACGGCCTCAAGGTCAACTTCTCCGGCAAGCTCTACGACGTCGTCGGCTACGGCGTCGACCGCGAGAGCGGCCTGATCGACTTCGACGAGGTGCTCCGGCTGGCGAAGGAGCACCGGCCGAAGCTGATCGTCTGCGGCGCCTCCGCCTATCCGCGCACGATCGAGGCCGACCGCTTCCGCGCCGTCGCGGACGAGGTCGGCGCCCTGCTCCTGTGCGACATGGCGCACGTCGCCGGGCTCGTCGCGGCCGGCCTGCATCCCAACCCCGTGCCGCATTGCGACTTCGTCACCTCGACGACGCACAAGACACTCGCCGGGCCGCGCGCGGGGCTCGTCCTCTGCAAGGAGGAGCACGCCCAGGCGCTCGACAAGGCGGTCTTCCCGGGCATGCAGGGCGGGCCGCTCCTGCACGTGATCGCCGCCAAGGCGACGTGCTTCAAGATCGCCGCGACGGAGGCGTTCCGCGCCTACCAGGGGCAGATCCGCGCGAACGCAGACGCGCTCGCCGACGCGCTCCTCGGGGCAGACCACGATCTCCTCACCGGCGGGACGGACACGCACCTCGTGCAGGTAGACCTGCGTCGCAGCGACTGGACCGGGAAGGCGGCCGAGGAGCGGTTGCACGAGGTGAAGATCACCGCCAACCGGAACACGGTGCCCTTCGACGAGCGCCCGCCCATGGAGGCCTCCGGCATCCGGCTCGGCACGCCCGCCGTGACGATGCGGGGCTTCGACGAGGACGACCTGCGCGAGGTGGGCGCGATCATCGCCGGCGCGCTTGGCGACGGCGACACGGAAGCCCTGCGCGTGCGGAGCGAGGGGCTGTGCGAGCGGCGGCCGCTGTACGCCGGCTTCCGCGGCTACCCCGAGGCCCGCCTGTGACCGTCGCCACCCAGCGCGTCACGGTCGTCGACCACCCGCTCGTCCAGCACAAGCTCGGCCTCCTGCGCGACCAGGAGACGCCGACCCAGATGTTCCGCCAGCTCGTCAACGAGGTCACGCTCCTGCTCACGTACGAGGTGACGAAGGACCTCGCCACCGAGGACGTCGAGATCGAGACTCCGCTCGAGCGCGCGACAGTGCCGAGGATCTCCGGGAAGAAGGTCGCCGTGTGCCCCATCCTGCGCGCCGGCGTGGGCATGCTCGACGGCGTCCTCGACCTGATCACGGGCGCGCGCGTCGGATTCATCGGCCTCTACCGCGACGAGGAGACCCTCCAGCCGGTCGAGTACTACGTGAAGCTGCCGGCGGACATCGCCGACCGGGACGTGATCCTGCTCGACCCGATGCTCGCCACCGGCAACTCGACCGCCTCGGCCGTGGACACGGTCAAGCGCGCGGGCGCCCAGTCTGTGCGGCTGATCGCGGTCATCGCCGCGCCCGAGGGCATCGAGCGAGTCCACGACGCGCATCCCGACGTGCACGTCGTCGTCGCCGCCGTCGACCGCGGCCTGAACGAGAAGGGCTACATCGTGCCCGGGCTCGGGGACGCGGGCGACCGCCTTTACGGGACGAAATAGCCGTGCTCGACGAGTTCACGTCGAGCCCAGACGTCCTCTGGGGCTTCCTGGTCGCGCTCGCCGTCGTCCTCGTGCTCACCCCGGCGGTCGGGCGCGTCGCGCGTGTGCTCGGCGTCGTGGACGAGCCGACCGAGCAGCGCCGCATCCACCTGCGGGCGGTGCCGCGGCTCGGAGGGGTCGCCATCTTCCTGGGGATCTTCGTTCCCGCGCTTGCCTTCCTCGACCTGACCCCGGCCTACCGCGGGATCCTGCTCGGCGCCGCGCTCGCGACGACCGTCGGGATCGTGGACGACTTCCGCGGCCTCCCGTGGTGGCTGAAGCTGGCCGGGCAGCTCGGGGCCGCCGGCATCGCCGTGCAGGCCGGCGTGACGATCGACCGCTTCACGTTCCCGGTCGTGGGCATCCACGAGCTGCCCGACTGGCTCGCCGTGGTGCTCTCGATCGTCTGGATCGTGGCGATCATGAACATGTTCAACTTCCTCGACGGCCTCGACGGGCTCGCCGCCGGCGTCGGGACGATCTCGGGCGGGACGTTCGCCGTCATCGCGCTCTCGCTCGCGCGTCCGAATGCGGCCGTGCTCTCTGCGATCGTCGCGGGTGCCTGCCTCGGCTTTCTCCGGCACAACTTCTACCCGGCGCGGATCTTCATGGGGGACTCGGGGTCGCTGCTGCTCGGCTTCACCCTGGCTGCAGTGTCGATCGAGGGCGCCCTGAAGACGGCCGCGACCGTGGCCCTCTTCTTTCCGCTCTTCGTTCTCGCCGTGCCCATCCTGGACACGTCATTCGTCGTCGTCCGCCGGCTGCGGCACGGGGAGCCGGTGTTCGCGCCGGACCAGGCGCACCTCCACCACCGCTTCATACGGCGGGGCTTCTCGCAGCGGCGCACGGTCCTCTACCTGTGGACCTGGTGCGCGATCCTCGCGGGCGCCGCGCTCGCCACGCGCTTCGTGCCCTTCCGCGAGGGCGGCGAGTGGCACCTCTGGCCGACCGTGACGGTCGCGCTCATCGGGGCGGTGGCCGTCGCCGCCTCGCTCTACCTCGTGGTCCTGCTCGAGATCCTCAAGGTCCGCCGCCTGCGTTCATGGGTGGGGCAGCGCCGCGCGACCGACGACGAGGAGGACCGGAGACTGCGAAGCGCGTGAGCGGCGGGGACGAGACCGCGGCCGCCGCCCGGCTGGCCTTCGAGGCCTCGAGCGCCTGGCTTGAGGCCCTCTCCGACCGCCCCGTCCTGCCTGCGGGCGTCGAGGAGGCCGCCGACCGCTTCGGCGGCCCGCTGCCGGAGGAGGGGGTCGGCGCCGCCGCCGCGCTCGCGGAGCTGGAGGGCGGGCTCGACGCGGCCACCGCCTCGTCCGGCCCGCGCTTCTTCCACTTCGTCACGGGGGGCGTGACCCCGGCCGCCCTGGGGGCCGACTGGCTCGCCACCGCCCTCGACCAGAATGCGTTCACGCGGGTCGCCTCTCCGCTCGGGACGCGGCTCGAGCGCGTCGCGATCGACTGGCTGAAGGAGCTCTTCGACCTGCCGGGCGAGTGGGGCGGCGCGCTCTCCACGGGGGCGACGGCGGCGAACCTGATGGGCCTCGCCGCCGCCCGGCAGTGGTGGGGCGAGCGGCACGGGTGCGACGTGGGCGCCGAGGGCCTTGCCGGCCTGCCGCCGGTGCCGGTGCTCTCGAGCGGCTTCATCCACTCGAGCGCCCTGAAGGCGCTCGCCGTGCTGGGGATCGGGCGCGAGACGGTGAGGACGTTCTCGCGCGACGCCGCCGGGCGCATCGACCTGCCCGCGCTCGAGGAGGCGCTGCGCGGGCTCGAGGGCGCCCCGGCGATCCTCGTCGGCAACGCCGGCGAGGTGAACACGGGCGAGTTCGACCCGATCGCCGCGCTGGCCGACCTCGCCGGCGAGTACGGCGCTTGGCTCCACGTGGACGGGGCGTTCGGGCTCTTCGCGCGCCTCTCCCCGCGCGTGGCCCACGTCGCCGAGGGCGTCGAGCGGGCCGACTCGGTGATCGCGGACGGCCACAAGTGGCTCAACGTGCCCTACGACTGCGGCTTCGCGTTCGTTCGCGACGCCGGCCTGCTCACGAAGGTGTTCGGCCTCGCGGCCGCCTACCTCCCCTCGGACGATCCCGAGCCGACCTTCGGCTACCTCACGCCCGAGCTTTCCCAGCGCGCCCGCTCGCTGCCCGTGTGGGCGGCGCTGCGCGCGTGGGGACGGGCCGGGTACCGCGAGATGGTCGAGCGCCACCTCGACCTCGCCCAGCACCTCGCCGCACGCGTCGACGACGCCGACGACCTCGAGCGCCTCGCCGAGGTCCCGCTCAACATCGTCTGCTTCCGGTACCGGCCGGCGGGCGTGCCGCAGGAGGAGCTGAACCCGCTCAACGCACGGCTGGGGGAGGAGCTGCTCGCCGACGGTCGCGTCTACGTGGGGACGACGAGCTGGGAGGGCCGCACCGCCTTCCGCCCGGCGATCGTCAACTGGCGCACCGGGGAGGACGACGTGGATCTGGTCGCGGACGTGGTGCTCGACCTCGGCGCGCGTCTGCTCGACCGCACAAAGTAGGCGCTTTACGGCACGAAAAGGGCTATCGCGGTGTCACGAACTCAGGATCGGACTGCTAGGCTGTGGCCGAATAAGATGCCGCTGATGCCCGGAGCGATCCTCACGCCGCGGCCGCTGCCCGAGCGGAGGAGGCCGATTTTCCTGGGCGGTGCTCTGATCGCGGTTGCGCTCCCGGTCTTCCTGCTGGCCGGCTGGGACGTCCGCGGCTGGGCGCTCGGCGCGCTGCTCTGGGCCGGCAGCCAGCTCGTCGGCCTGCTTCTGAACCGGGCGGGAATCGGCGAGCCGACGCTGCGCGGCTCGGGGATCGCCGCCTTCGGGATGATGGGCCGCGGGATCGTCCTCGTCCTCGTCCTGCTCGCGGTGGCCGTGGCGAACCCGTCGCTCGCGCTGGCGGGCGCGCTCGTTTACGCCGCGGCGTACAGCGTCGAGCTCGCTGCGAGCCTGACCCTCTACTTCTCGGGCGAGCAGCGGCGATGAGCTTCGTCTTCGCCGCCGAGAGCGACTTCGACCCGCAACACGAGTTCATCCTCGAGGAGTGGATCCCGCTCCACCTTGGCCCGCTCGACCTGTCCGTCAACAAGGCGGTCGTCTACGTCTGGCTCGGCGGGATCGTCACGATCCTGCTCGGGATCTGGCTCATGCGCTTCGGGCTCTCCCTGCGGCCGAACCGGCGGCAGACCACGGGCGAGGTCGTCTACGACCTCGTGCAGAGCCAGATCGCCGAGTCGAGCATCCCGACGAAGGCGCTCCACATCTGGTTTCCGTACGTGGCCTCGCTCTTCCTCTTCATCTGGGTCGTGAACATCATCGGCTTCGTCCCGCTGCCGATCTCGAACGATTCGTTCGATCTCTTCGGCGTCGAGCTGCCGACGCTCGGCATCTACGCGGCGACGGCGAACCTGAGCGTCACCCTGGCGCTCGCCCTCATCACGTTCTTCGCCACCCACGTGGAGGGCATCCGCTACAACGGCCCGAGCCGCTACTTCAAGAGCTGGATCCCGGAGGGCGCTCCCAAGCCGCTCCTCGCGCTGATCGTCCCGCTCGAGGTCATCTCGCAGTTCATGCGGCTCATCTCGCTCTCCGTGCGTCTCTTCGCCAACATGCTCGCGGGCCACATGCTGATCCTCGTCATGCTCGGCCTCATCTTCATCTTCTCGGCCTGGTGGCTCGTGCCCTTCTCGGTGGGCTTCGGGCTCGTGATCTATCTCTTCGAGGTCGGGATCGTCGTCACGATCCAGGCCTTCGTCTTCGCGCTGCTCTCAGGGATCTACATCGGCGGCGCCATCGAACCGGAACATTAGAGCTAAGGAGGAGGAACAGTGGACATCTTGCTCGCTCAGACCACCGACGCAGGTCTCGCCGACCTGGGGAAGGCGATCGCCTTCGGCGTCGGGGTCGGCCTCGGCGCGGTCGGCGCCGGCATCGGCATCGGCACGATCTTCGGCTCCATGATCCAGGCGGTCGCGCGCCAGCCGGAGCTCCGCGGCGAGCTGACCGGCATCCAGTGGCTCGGTTTCGCCCTCACCGAGGCGGTTGTGTTCTACGCGCTCCTGGGCGGCCTGCTCGCGTTCGTCCTCGTCTAGTGCCCCTTCCAGCAACAGTCAGAGCATTTCTGGCGGCGCCCGGAGCCGCCATGCCGCGTCCTCAGTCGCGCCAATACGCTTGCGTATTGACGCTCCCTGCGTCCTTGCCTGGCGACCCCGTGCACTCGCCAGAAACGCGAGACCGTCACTGGAAGGGGCACTGATGGAAGACACGCTTCTCCAGGCGTTCCTCTTCGCCCAAGAGACCACCACGACGGCCGAGGAGGACGAGGGCTCCCTCATCGACGTCGTCCCGGGCCTGATGGTCTGGACGATCGTCACGTTCCTGATCGTGCTCTGGGTGTTGCGGCGCTTCGCCTTCAGCCGGATCCAGGGGCTGATCGACCAGCGCCGCGACCGGATCCGCGAGGCGCTCGACGAGGCCGACAAGGCGCGCACCGAGGCCCGGCAGCTGCGCGAGCAGGTAGCGCGCGAGCGCGAGCAGGCGAAGGCCGACCGGGAGCAGATCCTGGACGAGTCCCGCCGCCAGGCGCAGCGCCAGCTCGACCAGGCGCGCCAGCAGGCGGACGCAGATCTGAAGGAGCGCCTGGAGAAGAATCGCGAGGAGCTCGAGGCCGAGAACGCCAGGCTGCGCGAGCAGATCCGGCGGGACGTCGTCGAGCTGACGCTCCTGGCCTCCGAGAAGGTGACCGGCAAGGTGCTCGACGAGGACGACCAGCGCCGCCTGATCGACGAGACGATCGACGAAGTCGACGTCAAGCGGCTGGCGAGCGAGAACTAGGGGGACGAGTTGGCCGTCGCCCACACCGTGTACGCCGAGGCGCTGCTCGCGGCCGCCGGCGAGCAGGGCCGCCTCGCCGAGGTGCGCGAGGAGCTGGCCGACTTCGTCGGCACCGTCGAGGACTCGGCGGAGCTCCGTTCGCTCCTGCGCAACCCGCAGATCGAGGCGCACGTGAAGCGGGACGCGCTCGGCGCCGTCCTCGGCGAGGCCGACGAGCTCGTGCGCAACTTCCTCCTCCTCGTCGCCGAGAAGGGCCGGATCGCCGAGATCGGCGACATCCAGCGCGAGCTCGAGCGGCTGATCGCGCGCGAGGCGCGCGTCCTCGAGCTCGAGCTGACCACGGCAGTCGAGCTCTCGGACGAAGACGCCGCGCAGGTCGTGCGGCAGATCGAGGACGCGTCGGGCCGGAGCGTCGAGGCCACGCGCCGCGTCGATCCGGGGATCATCGGCGGCATCGTCATCCAGGCCGGCTCGCAGCGCCTCGACGCGAGCGTGCGCGGCCGGCTCGACCAGCTCAGGCAGGAACTGACCGCGAGGAGTTAGGAGCAGAGAGTGAAGCTACGCCCGGAAGAGATCACGTCGATCCTCAAGCAGCGCATCGAGGCCTACGACGTCGAGACCGACCTCTCCGAGGTCGGCACCGTCCTCACGATCGGGGACGGCATCGCCCGCGTGTACGGGCTCGAGAGCTGCATGGCCATGGAGATGGTCGAGCTCGAGCACGACGTGACGGGCATCGCCCTGAACCTCGAGGAGGACAACGTCGGCGTCGCGCTCTTCGGCGACTGGCAGAAGGTGGGCGAGGGCGGGACGGTCAAGCGGAGCGGGCACGTGATGAGCGTTCCGGTCGGCGAGGAGCTCGTCGGCAGGATCGTGAACCCGCTCGGCGAGCCGATCGACGGCGGCGGGCCGATCAACGCCTCCGAGACGCGCGAGCTCGAGTTCAAGGCGCCCGGGGTCGTCAACCGCGAGCCGGTCACCGAGCCTCTCCAGACGGGGATCAAGGCGATCGACTCGATGATCCCGATTGGGCGCGGCCAGCGGGAGCTCGTGATCGGCGACCGCTCGACCGGCAAGACGGCGATCCTCGTGGACACGATCCTGAACCAGAAGGGCCAGGACATGATCTGCGTCTACGTCGCCATCGGCCAGAAGGCCTCGACTGTCGCGCAGGTGTACGAGCGCCTCAAGGAGGCCGGGGCGATGGAGTACACGATCATCGTCACCGCGTCGGCGACGGAGGCGGCGCCGATCAAGTGGATGGCGCCGTACGCCGGCACCGCCATGGGCGAGTACTTCCTCTACAACGGGAAGCACGCCGTCTGCATGTACGACGACCTCTCCAAGCACGCGGACGCCTACCGGCAGATGTCGCTCCTCCTGCGCCGTCCTCCCGGCCGCGAGGCCTTCCCCGGCGACGTCTTCTACCTCCACTCGCGCCTGCTCGAGCGGGCGTGCAAGCTGAACGAGGCCCTGGGCCACGGCTCGCTCACGGCGCTGCCGGTGATCGAGACGCAGGCGGGCGACGTCGCCGCCTACATCCCGACGAACGTGATCTCCATCACGGACGGCCAGATCTTCCTCGAGTCCGACCTCTTCTATTCGGGCGTGCGCCCGGCGATCAACGTCGGCATCTCAGTGTCTCGCGTGGGCGGCAACGCGCAGACGAAGGCGATGAAGAAGGTCGCCAGCCGCCTGCGCCTCGACCTGGCGCAGTACCGCGAGCTGGAGGCCTTCGCCCAGTTCGGCTCGGAGCTCGACCCGCAGACCCAGCGGACCCTGGCGCGCGGCGAGCGCATGGTCGCGACCCTCAACCAGCCGCAGTACAAGCCCTGGCCGCTCGAGGAGCAGGTGGTCGCCATCTTCGCCGGCATCAACGGCTACCTGGACGACGTCCCGCCGGGGCAGGTGCCGCGCTTCCAGGAGGAGCTGCGGGAGTTCCTGCGCGCCGAGGAGACCGTCTACGCGGGGATCCGCGACGCGAAGGACCTCCCGGACGAGGCGCAGGAGGCAGCCCGCGCCCAGATCGAGAAGTTCAAGGGCAGCTTCTCGGTGCACGAGGAGACCGGAGTGGCGGGCGCCACGTAGGCGATGGCCACCGTCCAGGACATCAAGCGGCGGCTCCGCTCCGTCCGCAACACGCGCAAGATCACGAAGGCGATGGAGCTCGTCGCCGCCGCCAAGCTGCGGCGCGCGGAGGCGCGGATCGAGGCCCTTCGGCCGTACGCCGAACGGATGCGGGAGCTCATGATCGGCACCGCCCGCGCCACGCCGTCGCGCGGGTTCCCGCTCCTCGAGGCGCGGGAGAGCATCTCCGCCGTCGCCATCCTCCCGCTCACGGGGGACCGCGGCCTCGCCGGGGCCTTCAACGCGCAGGTGATCCGGCGGGCGCTGCAGCTCGAGCGGGAGGCGCGCGGCGAGGGCGCCGACGTCCGCTGGGTGGTCGCCGGCAAGAAGGGGCGCTCGACGCTTCGTTTCCGCCGCTACGCGATCGAGCAGGCCTGGGTCGACTTCACCGACCGGCCGGCCTACTCCGACGCGGCGGCGATCGCGCAGACCGTCGCGAAGCTCTTCACGGAGAGCGAGGTCGACCGCGTGGTGATGGTCTACAACCACTACGTCTCCCCGCTGACGCAGACGGTCTCCGTCGAGGACGTCCTTCCGATCCCGCGCACGCTCCTCGAGGAGGAGGAGAAGAGCGCCTACGAGATCGCGCTCGAGGGCGACTTCATCTACGAGCCCGAGCCGGAGCAGATCCTCGAGCGGCTGCTGCCGACCTACCTCGAGACCACCGTCTACCGCGCGCTTCTCGAGTCCGCGGCCTCCGAGCATGGCGCGCGCATGACGGCGATGCGGAACGCGTCCAAGAACGCCGGCGAGCTGATCGACAGCCTCACGCTGGACATGAACCGCGCCCGCCAGGCCGAGATCACCCAGGAGATCCTGGAGGTCGTCGCGGGCGCCGACGCCCTCACCCAGTAGCCCGCCGGCTCGAGCTTGTGCTCCACAAGCACAAGCTCCACCGCGTCCAGGCGAAGGGTGAACGAGGCCCCCGGGGCCCTGAAACGCTTGTGACGGTGGAACACAAGCGTCCTCCTCCTAACGCCTCGGGCGTCGGGAGCGTCTGATTCGGTAATGCGTGCCTTCGTCGCAGGCGTCGCGGCCGTCCTCGCGGTCGCCCTCGCCGCCGTCCTCGGCTCTCTGGGCCCGGGCGCCGCGGGAGCGGAGGCCGCCCCGTGGACGTACGGGCAGTCGATGTCGCAGCGCCGGAGCTACATCGCCGCC
>JBOHAM010000167.1:0-18261 GCA_050697735.1 Gaiellaceae bacterium
CATGAGGGGCCGAGCGCTCGAAGACGCCGCCGCCGGCGCGGCCGCCGGCGCCGGCGACCGATCCCGGCTCGAGGACGATAGCGGAAGGGAGGTGAAACATGATCGTCGCCATCGTCATCATCGTCGTCGCGGTCGTCGCCACGGCCGCGTACTTCGCCGGTTGGTACGCGGGCTTCGGCGTGGACGAGACGTGAGCCGGCCATCGCGGTTCGCTCGCCCAGTGACTTGCCCATTCCGGCCTCAGCGCGTCGCGCCCACGAGGGTGCCGCCGGCGACGACCAGCAGCGCGACGACGACCAGCCGCCGCCCGACCAGCTCGCTGCGTCCGAGGAAGATCGCGGCGAACACCACCGTCCACAGCACGCCCGTGCCGGCCAGCGGGGCGACGACGGTCACCCGCGCCCGGTCGAGCGCCTCGAAGAGCGTCGCCTGCCCGACCGCGAGCACGAGGCCCGAGGCGGCGAACGGCCAGAGCGCCGCCCGGAACCGCGGCAGCGCCGACGGCCGGAGGAAGAGGTTTGCCAGCAGGGCGACCGACGCTCCGAGCATGAGGGCCGCCGACTGCGCGAGCGGCTCCGCGGCGACGTCCTCGCTCACGGCGCGCGCGATGTTGTCGCGCAGGCCGAAAGCCGCGGCGCCGACCACCGCCAGCACGGCGCCGTACGCGCGATAGTCGACCGGGCGCTCGCCTTCCCACGCGAGCGCGACACCGCCCGCCACGACGAGAAGCGTTCCCACAACGAGCGGCCAGCGGAGCGGCTCGTCGAACGCGACGATCGCGATGAACGCCGAGAAGAGCGGCGCCATCCCGAAGAGGATTCCGGCGCGCGATGCGCCCGCCGCCTGCACCGCGTGCACGACGAGGAGCTGCGTGAGGCCGGGCACGAAGGCCCCGAGCAGGACGAACGGCCAGAGCTCGTCTGCGTCGAACCCGACGCCGAGAACGAGCGCGGCCGCCGCGACGAGGACGAATGCGAGCGTCGCCATCACCGCCGAGCCGGCGTCAACGTCCGCGACGCGCGCAAGCCCCCGGCGCATGGTGACGTTCAGCGCCCCGAGGAACAGCCCAGCCAGGCACGCGAAGAGTACCCCTGTCAACGACTCGGGACTGCGCTCACTCGCTCAGGAAGCGAGCAACCTCGTCGGCGACGAGCTCGGGCGCCGTCACGTTGGCCATATGCCCCTGGCCGCGCAGCACGGCGATCCGCGCGTCCGGCAGAGCGGCGCGAATCAGCTCGGTTCCCTCCCGCGCCCAGTCCGCGCTCTCCTCGCCGAGCAGGAGGAGCGTCGGGACGGCGAGGTCGCGGAAGCGCTCGGGATCGACACGGTACGCCTCTTCGCCTCTGAGCTCGCGGGCCAGCGTGTGGGCGGCCTCGACCCGCGCGGCCCACGTGGGGGAGGCCCGCAGCTGCTCGAGCTCGTCGGGCGTCAAGCCGATCGCCCGAAGCCCGTGGACGAGAGCCTCCTCGCGCTCGCCCTGCGCGACGAGCTCGTCGATGCGGTCGACATCCGCTTTCGACACCACGGAGAATCCCGGAGAGGACTCGTAGAGGACGAGCTTGCGCAGGTTGCGGGCGACGAGGGCTGCGCCCAGGGCGACCGTCGCGCCGTACGAGTGGCCGAAGAGGCTCGCCGGCTCGGGGATGGAGTCCACGACCGCGGCCAGGTCGTCGAACTCTCGCTCGATCGCGTACTCCGGCTGGTCACCGCTGTCGCCGCGCCCGCGACGGTCGACCGCGTAGACGCTGAAGCGGTCGGCGAGGAGGGGAACGACGAACCTGAAGCTCCAGTGCGCGCTCGTCGCCCCGTGCGCGAAGACGACCGGCTGGCCCTCGCCGCTCCGCCGGAACCCGATGCGCGTTCCATCCCGCGACGTGACGTGCTCGAGGACGGCGGTAGCTTCGGCCACGGGCGGACTCTATCTTTGACCCGTGGAGCTCCTGGAAAGGGATGGAGCGCTGGCGATGCTCGCCGCGGCGCACGACGACGCCGCGCGGGGCGACGGCCGCGTTGTCGTCGTCACCGGGGAGGCGGGAATCGGCAAGACGTCGCTCGTCACGCGGTTCCTCGGGGACCTCGGGCCCGACGGACGCATCCTCGTCGGCACGTGCGACGACCTTTCGATTCCGCGTCCGCTCGGCCCGCTCCACGACCTCGCCGGAGCCGTGTCCGCACCGCTCGAGGAGGCGCTCGCCGACGGCGCCCCTCCGTACGAGGTCCACCGCCTCCTGGTCGCCGAGCTCAGGCTCCCGCCGCAGCCGACTGTCCTCGTCTTGGAGGACGTTCACTGGGCGGACGAGGCGACGCTGGACGTCGTCACCGTGCTCGCCCGGCGGATTGCCTCGCTGCCCGTGCTGCTCGTCCTCACCCGGCGCGAGGGAGAGGCCAGGCCGGACCATCCCGTTCACGCAGCGATCAGCGCCACGCGTTCCGACGACTCGATGTTCCTCGCGCTCGACCCGCTCTCGCAGAGCGCGGTCGCGTCGCTGGCGGGCGACTGCGCGGACGAGGTCTACGCCGCCACCGGCGGGAACCCGTTCTACGTCACCGAGCTTCTCGCCGCCCGGACGACCGCCGATCTGCCGCCGTCGGTCGCGACCGCCGTCCTCGGGCGGGCCTCGCGGCTCGGCGAGGCCGAGCGGCGCCTCGTCGAGCTCGTCTCCGTCGTGCCGACCCGTGTGGCGACGTCTGTGCTCGACGCCGCGATGCCGGGCTGGGCGGCCGCGGCGGAGGAGCCCGAGCGCCGTCAGCTCCTCGCCGTCGACGGGCGTCACGTGCGCTTCCGCCACGAGCTGGCCCGCAACGCGATCAGGTCGAGCCTGCCCATCGCCACACGGCGCCGGCTGCATGCCGAGATCCTGGAGGCGCTTCTGGCCGCCGACGCCGACCCGGCCGACATCGTCCACCACGCCGAGGCCGCCGGCGCCGAGGCCGTCGTCGCCGAGCACGCGCTCCTCGCTGCGCGGCGGGCGGCGGCGGTGGAGGCGAACCGCGCCGCATACTCTCACTACCGGCGTGCCTCGCACTTCGTCGAGCGCCTCACACGCGCCGAGCAGGCGGCGGTATTCGAGGAGCTGGCCGGCGCCGCCTACGCCGTCGGCCGGATCGACGAGGCCTTCCCGGCCGTGGGGCAGGCGATCGAGGCGTACGGCGAGCTGGGCGACACCGAGGCCGTCGGCCGCTGTACGCGGGCGCAGTCCCGCTTCTACTGGTACGCCGGCGACGGCGAGGCGGCGCGCGCGAAGGCGGTCGAGGCGATCGCGATCCTCGAGCCGCTCGGCGAGTCCGGCGAGCTCGCGCGCGCGTACAGCGGGCTCTCCCAGCTCGCGATGCTCGCCGAGGAGACCGAGCCGGCGCTCGAGTGGGGGGAGCGGGCGCTCGAGCTCGCCGTCCGCCTCGGCGACGAGCGCACGCGGGCGCACGCCCTCGTCAACATCGGGAGCGCCATGATCGACCTCGATCACGGCAAGACCGAGGCTCTCCTCGAGGCGCATGCGGTCGCCGACGCGGCCGGCGACCGGCACGAGGCCGCGCGGGCGCTCGTCAACCTCGCCTACCCGATGGTCGCCTGGGTGCAGCCGGAGGCGGCGCGGCGCTACGCGGAGCAGGCGCTCGCGTACGCCCGCGAGCACGAGGTGTACACCCTCGAGTCCTACGCCGTGCTGACCATCGCCTGGCTGCGTCTCCGCGCCGGCGAGTGGGAGGAGGCCGAGCGCGCGACCCGCAGCGAGCTGGCGGACGCCAGCAGCGTGGCCCAGATCCTCGCGAAGACGATCCTCGCCGAGCTGGCCGTTCGCCGGGGCGATGCGGACGCGGACGCGCGGCTGGCCGACCTCGCGGCGCAGGCCGACCGCGCCGGTGAGGTACAGCGGATAGCGCCGGTCCTCGAGCTCGAGACCGAGCGGGCGCTGACGAGCGACGTGCCCATGGCCACCGAGCGGTTCGCGAAGGTCATCGAGGAGCTGCGCCAGCGTGCCGGCCTCTCCGGCTGGGGCGCAACGCGCGTCGTCGCCTGGGCCGCTGTCGCGGGCATCGATGGTGAGGTCGACGAGCGGATGTCGGCGCCACACGCCGCCATGGTCCGGCGGGACTGGCTGGGCGCGGCCGAGGCCTTCGGCTACGTGGGATGGAGCTACGACCGCGCCTTAATGCTGTCGCTGCTCGACGACGAGGAGTCGCTCGCGGAGGCGCTCGAGATCGCCCGCGGCCTCGGCGCCGAGCCTTTGACCAGGCGCGTGGCCGGGCGCATGCGCGAGCTCGGGCTGCGCGTTCCCGCAGGGCCGCGGGAGGTGACGCGCGCCAACCCGGCCGGGCTCACTGCGCGCCAGCTCGAGGTGCTGGCACTCCTGGTCGAGGGGCTGACGAACGCTGAGATCGCCGAGCGGCTCGTCGTCTCGCCGCGAACCGCGGAGCACCACGTGGCCGCCGTACTGAGGAAGCTCGGCGCGGCAACGCGGCGGGATGCCGCGCGCCGCGCGTCCGAGCTTCGCCTGGTCGGGCAGCCCTGATCTCTCAGGCCAGGAGCGTCCGGGCCCAGGCTGTGGCGGCCCGCAGGGGCCGACGGGGCGCCGGCTCCTGCGGGATTGCTGCGGTCGGGCGATGGTGCCCCTCCCGGCGAGCGAGCTCGCGGGAGCGCAGAGTGATCTCGTGGGCCGCGCGCGGCCGCTCCTGAGGCTCGAGCGGCCGCGCGAGCATGTGCTGTGCAATCAGGGCCGTCACTCGCCGCTCCCCAGGTCGATCACCGGCGTGATCAGGGCTTGGACAGCCGCTGCGACCGTGACGTCGTCATCGCCGGCGAGCGCGTTGATCAGCAGCGTGTCGAGGGCCGGCTCGCTGCCGACGATCCGCGTCCGCGCCGCGAGGCCCGAGGCCTGTACCTGCGAGCCGGAGGCGGTGACCCGGATCTCGTCCGGCCCGTCCGTCCCGTTGACCGCAACCGTGTCCGCCGCGCCGTCGCCGCCCCCGCCGAAGAGCTGGAGGTCGACGTCGATCGTGCGCAGGTCGGTGCCGGTCAGGTCGTTGACGACGACCCCGTCGGCGCTGCCGAGGGTGCGCAGGCTGAAGAGCTCGACGTCGTCCAGGTCGGTGACGACGTTGCCGAGGTTGCGCGTGAAGCGCACGCGCGGGCCGGCGGCGAAGACCTCGAAGAGCTCGGCCCCGTTGGAGCCGTTGAAGGCGAGCACGTCTGTGCCCGTCTGGCCCTCGACCGTGTCGTTGCCGTCGCCCGGGTCCCACTGGAAGCGGTCGGAGCCGCTGCCGCCGAGCGCTAGGTCGCTGCCCTGCTGGCCGTCCAGGAAGTCGTTGCCCGTCCCGCCCAGGAGCGTGTCGGGGCCGTTGCCCCCGGAGACCGTGTCGTTGCCGGGGCCGCCGTCCATCGTGATGGTGGTGAGCGCGGCCAGGTTGCCGACGGCGGTGATCGTGTCGGCGCCTCCCAGCCCGAGCAGGACGAGGCTCTCGACAAGCGCGTCGAGCCGCGTGGTGGCGGGGCTGACCGTGCTGGCCTCGGTGCCGTTGGCCAGCGCGTGGATCGCGTCCGCGCCGCTCGTGCCGCTGTAGCGGACGGCGTCGGCGTCAGGGCCGCCGTCGACGTTGATCGAGTGCGGCCCGAAGACGAGGCCGACGCCGGTGGCGATCGTGTCCGCGCCGCCGAGCGTGGCCACGTCGACTGTGTCGTGTGCCTCCTCGCTCCCGGCCACGCGCGTCTGCGCGGCCAGGCCGGAGACGACCACCTTGCCCGCCGCGGAGGCGACGCCGACGCTGTCGGCGCCCTCCGTGCCGCGGGCCAGCACCGTGTCCGCCGCGCCGTCGCCGCCGCCGCCGAACAGCTCGAGGTCGACGTCCACCGTGCGCAGGTCGGTGCCGGCCAGGTCGTTGACCGTGGCCGTGTCCGTGCCGGCGAAGGGGTGGAGCTCGAAGGCCTCGACGTCGTCGAGGTCGGTAATGACGTTGCCGATGTTGCGGGTGAAGCGGACGCGCGCGCCGTTGGCGGACACGTCGTAGGCCTCGTTGGCGCTGCTGCCGTTGAGGTTGAAGGTGTCGGTGCCGGCCTGGCCCTCGACCGTGTCGTTGCCGTCGCCCGGGTCCCACTGGAAGCGGTCGCTGCCGCTGCCCAGGAAGGCCGTGTCGGTGCCCTGCTGCCCGTCGACCATGTCGTTGCCGGTGCCGCCCAGGAGCGTGTCGGGCCCGTTGCTCCCGCTGAGCGTGTCGTTGCCGGGGCCGCCGTCCATCGTGATGGCGGTGAGGGCGGCCAGGTTGCCCGCAGACGCGAACGAGTCCGGTCCGCCCAGCCCGAGCAGGAGGAGGCTCTCGACCGCAGTGGCGTCGAGCCGCGTGGTGGCGGGGCTGACCGTGCTGGCCTCGGTGCCGTTGGCCAGCGCGTGGATCGTGTCCGCGCCGCTCGTGCCGCTGTAGCGGACAGTGTCGGCGTCGAGGCCGCCGTCGACGTTGATCGAGTGCGGTCCAGAGACGAGGCCGACGCCGGTGGCGATCGTGTCCGTGCCGCCGAGCGTGGCCACGTCGACCGTGTCGTGTGCCTCCTCGCTCCCGGCCACGCGCGTCTGCGCGGCCAGGCCGGAGACGATTACCTTGTCCGCCGCGGAGGCGACGCCGACGCTGTCGGGCCCCTCCGTGGCGCGGGCGAGGACCGTGTCCGCCGCCCCGTCGCCGCCGCCGCCGAAGAGCTGGAGGTCGACGTCCACCGTGCGCAGGTCGGTGCCGGCCAGGTCGTTGACGGCGACCGTGTCGGCACTCCCGAAGGCGTGCAGGTCGACGGTCTCGACGTCGTCCAGGTCGGTGACGACGTTGCCGAGGTTGCGGGTGAGGAGCGCGCGAGCGCCGTTGGCGGCCAGCTCGATGAGCTCGGAGCCGTTGCTCCCGTTGAAGGCGAGCGTGTCCGTGCCCGTCTGCCCCTCGATCGTGTCGTTGCCGTCGCCGGGGTCCCACTGGAAGCGGTCGTTGCCGCTGCCCAGGTAGGCGGTGTCGGTGCCCTGCTGGCCGTCGACGGCGTCGTTGCCGGTGCCGCCCAGGAGCGTGTCGGGGCCGTTGCCGCCCGAGAGCGTGTCGTTGCCCGCCCCGCCGTCGATCGTCAGGGCCTCGTCGGCCATGTTGCCGACGACGTAGACCTCGTCCTCGCCGCGACCGGCCTCGACCTGGATCGCGGTAAATGTGCTCCGGTCGAACGTGAAGTCGATCGTCCCGTCCACGCCCACGTCGAGCACGACGTCGGCTCCGGCCGAGATCAGCACCAGCTTGTCGCTCGCCGCGTCGCCGGTGATCTCGAGCGTTCCGGCCTCGACCCGGGCTGTGTACCCGGCCATGGCCGCGTCCGCCGAGAACGCGAAGATCGCGCCGACGAGCCCGCCGAGCGCGAGCGTCTTGCGTGTGAACAGTGTCCGGTCCATCGGAATTCGTTCCTTTCGTGCGGTGGGAGTGGTGGGAGGGAGTCGGAGTCAGCGCCGGACGGCGACCGTCTCCGTGTAGGTGGCAGGGATGGCGATCGCGTCGGCGCTCCCCAGCCGGTCGAACCGGCGGGCGAGCGCGACGAGATCCGACTCGAGCGCGTCGCGGGCAGTGCCCTCGAGCGCCGCGAATGCCTTCAGCGTCGGGCCGTACCAGGTGCGGAAGAACTCGACGAACTCCTCGGCCGACCGGAACCTCCAGGTGAACGTCCGCTCCTGCATCTCGAGGGAGCAGATGCCGTCGCCGAACAGCTCGCGCAGGTGGGCCTCGGTGCCCCAGAGCATCGGGGAGGGCACCCCCGCCGGCGGCGGCACGTGCGCGGCCGTCGTGCGGAAGAGCTCGCCGATGAATCCCTCGGGCGTCCAGCTGGCCAGGGCGATGGTGCCGCCGGGCCGGCAGACGCGGAGGAGCTCGGCGGCCGCCCGGGAGTGGTCGGGCGCGAACATGGAGCCGAAGACCGACGTGACCGCGTCGAAGGACGCGTCCGGGAAGGGCAGCGCCTCGGCGTCTCCCTCCAGGAGCTCCACGTCGAGGCCCTCGGCGGCCGCGCGCTCCCGGCCTCGCTCGAGCAGGGCCGGCACGTAGTCGGCGCCGACCGCCGTGCAGCCGAGCCGCGCGGCCGCGATGGCCGCGTTGCCGCTGCCGGTGGCGACGTCGAGGACGCGCCAGCCGGCGTGCAGGTCGGCGGTGTCACAGAGCTGCTCGGCGACGAGCGCGATGCGGCCGGCCACGACGGCGAAGTCGCCGCTCGCCCAGGCCTGCTGCTGCCGCTGCTTGACGGCGTCGAAATCGGGCTTGGTTGCTTCCAGCGTGTTCGTCATCAGGGTTCTCCTTCTGGTGGACACGCTCGAAGGTATGGGCGCTGCGCGCCTCCGTCATCGGGGGCGCCTACCCATCTTCAGAGGGCCTGCTACCTACGTGAGTCCCCGCCCCAGAGCTCGGGTGACTTTTCTACAAGACAGCCGGCTCGTGGGCTCGTAGCCTCTCGGTGTCCGAGCGTCGAGAAAGGGAGTGAGATGGCTGGGGACCTGAGCTTCTTCTCGCTTGGGGTCGAGGACGCCGAGCGAGGGTGCGCCTTCTACGAGGCTCTGTTCGGCTGGCGGCTGGAGACGGCCCCGTCGGGGATGGGCTTCACGGTCGAGACGCCGAACGTGAGCGGCGGCATACACGGCGGCGACCCGGGCGCGAGCCCGTACGTCTTCTTCGCGGTCGACGATCTCGATGCCGCGCTCGAGCGCGTCCGCGCGCTCGGCGGCGAGGTCGAGGAGGTGCACGACGAGGGCGAGGACGAAGCCTCGATCGCGCGGTTCGGCCGCTTCAAGCTCTGCCGCGACGACCAGGGCTCGGGATTCGGGCTCCACCAGCCGCCGGTCGGCGGCTAGCCTCGGAGCTCCGCCAGGCGCCGCTCGAGGAAGCGGCGCTCGGCGTCCGAGTGGACGAGCTCGAGCGCGCGATCGTAGGCCGCGCGGGCGTCCTCGACGCGATCGAGGCGCCGCAGCAGCTCCGCTCGCGTCGCGTGGAGATAGTGGTAGCGGTCCAGCTCGAGCCGCTCGACGAGGGCGAGCGCGGCCGCGACGTCGCCGGACTCGGCGATCGCGACCGCCTGATTGAGCTCGGCGACCGGCGAACCTGTGCGAAGGGCGAGCTCGCCGTAGAGGGCCGCGAGCTGCGGCCAGTCCTGGGGCTCCTCCACGTGCAGCGCCGCGATCGCCGCCTGGAGCACGTAGGCATCCCGGCCTCCGAGCGCGAGAGCGCGGTCGAGCGCGGCCCGTCCCTCCGCGATCTGAGCGGCGTCCCAGAGAAACCTGTCCTGTTCGTCGAGAAGGACGACCGTGGCGTCGGCGAAGCGAGCTTCCCGCCGTGCGTCGTTCAGGAGCATCAGCGCGAGCAGGCCGTGCACCTCGGGCTCGTCCGGCATCAGCTCGGCGAGCGCGCGCCCGAGCCGGATCGCCTCGGCCGCGAGGTCTCCGCGTCCCCCGTACCCCTCGTTGAAGATCAGGTAGACGACCGCGAGCACTGCAGCGAGGCGGTCGGGAAGGAGATGCGCCGGCGGGACGCGAAACGGGATCCCGGCCGCCTTGATCTTGCGCTTCGCGCGCACGAGGCGCTTGGCCATCGTCTCCTCGGGGACGAGGAAGGCGCGCGCGATCTCCTCGGTCGTCAGCCCGCCCAGGGCACGCAGCGTGAGCGCCACCTGGGCGTCGAGTGCGAGCGCGGGGTGGCAGCAGGTGAAGAGGAGCTCGAGCCGCTCGTCGGGGATGGTCGTCTCGTCCACGTCGTCCTCCACGGCCGTGGGCACGTCGAGCAGGCGGGTCTTCGCGGCGACCGTGCGATCGCGGCGGATGCGGTCGACCGCGCGGTTGCGCGCGGTCGTGACGAGCCACGCGCGGGGGTTGGCCGGCAGCCCCTCGCGCGGCCAGCGCTCGGACGCGATCGCGAAGGCCTCCTGCGCGGCTTCCTCGGCGAGATCGAAGTCGCCGAGGAAGCCGATCAGCGTGGCGAGGACGCGGCCCCACTCGTCGCGGAAGACCTGCTCGAGGCTCAGTAGCCCTCCTTGAGCGGGCGCACCTCGACCGACCCGCCGAGTCGGGCAGCCGGAATCCGGGCGGCGAGCTCGATGGCGGCGTCGAGGTCGTCGGCCTCGAAGAAGAGGTAGCCGCCCAGCGCCTCCTTGACGGCGACGAACGGCCCGTCGGTGGTCAGCGTCTTCCCGTCCTGCACGCGGACGGTCGTGGCCGCCTCGGGGGACTCCATCCAGACGCCGGGGGTGACGCCGGGCGTCTCGTTGATCGCCTGGTAGTCGGCGTAGACCGCCTGCTGCTCGTCCTCCGAGAGGCGCTCCCACGCCTCCGACTGCGGCGTCGGGGTCTCGCCCTGCTGGATCAAGAGCATGTACTTCATCACGTCCTCCTTGTCGGGATGGTCGCGGACGAGACGAACGGCTGGGTGACGAAAGGACACCCTGCGCGTATGCTTCCGTAAGTCAAGCTCCGACCACGCCGAGGGGGGTCCTGCGGTGAGACGTCCAGTCGTTCTGTTCCTGCTCCTAGCGCTCGGCGCCGTCTCGCCGGCGGCTGCCCTCGCGGCGCCGGGCGATCTCGATCGCCGCTTCGGCGACAACGGCACGGTGCGGACGAACCTTTCGAGCAGGAGCGACTGGGCTCACGGCATGGCCGTCCAGCCGAACGGCAGGATCGTGGTCGTGGGCGGAACCCAGGGCAGGGGAAGCGACGGCAGGTTCGCGGTCCTGCGCTACAACCCCGGCGGAAGACTCGACCGGACGTTCAGCGGGGACGGGGTGGCGAGGGTCAACTTCGCCGATGACTGGGATTCGGCAGAGGACGTGGCCATCCAGGCTGACGGGAAGATCGTGGTCGTCGGATCGACGGTGGGTGTCGACACGAGCTTCGCCGTCGTCCGCTTCGACCCCGACGGGACGCTCGACACCACCTTTGGCGACAACGGCAAGGTGACCACGGACTTCCTCCCGCCCGGGAACCCGGGCGATGTGGAGGAGGCCTACGCCCGGAGCGTGGCCATCCAGGACGACGGCAAGATCGTCGTCGCCGGCAGCACGGAGTACCCATTCGAGGGCGACTCGCAGGACTTCGCTCTCGCTCGCTACAACCCCGACGGGACGCTCGACTCGAGCTTCGACGGCGACGGCAAGGTGACCACCAACGTCAGCGATAACGTGGACAACGACTACGCGGCCGACGTCGCGATCCAGGCGGACGGGAAGATCGTCGCCGCCGGCGGCGCCCGCCCGGGCTTCAGCGGTAGCCCCATGTTCGGCGTAGCCCGCTACAACGCCGACGGGACGCTCGACTCGACCTTCGACGGCGACGGGAAGGTCATCACGGCGTTCGTGAACGCCTCGCCGGCCGCCGCAGTCGCTCTCCAGACGGACGGGAAGATCGTCGTCGCCGGCAGGACCGGGAGCAAGGGGGGCCGGTTCGCCCTCATCCGCTACGAGACGGACGGGGCGGTCGACGCGACCTTCGGCGGCGACGGGAGGACCGCGAAGGACTTCACCGCGAGCCGCGACCGCGCGACCGACGTCGTCATCCAGCCGAGCGGAAAGATCCTCGCCGTCGGCATCGCGGGCAGGGGGGACGCCCGCTTCGCCCTCGCCCGCTTCTACCCCGACGGGGGCCATGACACGGATTTCGGCCATAACGGCAAGGTGATGACCAACTTCTCCGCCCGCGAGGATTCCGCCGAGGCCGTCGCCATCCAGAGCCCGGCCAGGGTCGTCGTCGCCGGCCAGGCCGATCGCGGCCGCGACAGCTGGATCGCCCTCGCCCGCTACCGGGCTCCCGGCTAGGCCTCGTACTCCGAGCCGACCGATCCGTACGTGGGCTCGCCGGCGGCCCGGAAGACGTCGATGCTCACGCCCTTGCCCGTGGTCCTCGAGTCCACGAGCTCGAAAGCGGTGGGCTTCGCGCCCTCGCCGAAGAGACGCTTGCCCGTGCCGAGCACGACCGGGAACGTAATGAGCATCAGCTCGTCGACCAGGCCGTGCTGGAAGAGCGTCTGCGCGAGGTTGCCGCTGCCGTGCACCTGCAGCTCGCCGCCCTCCTGCTCCTTGAGCCGGGCGACCTCGGCGGCGACGTCGCCTTCCAGGAGCCTCGAGTTCTCCCACAGGACCTCCGTCAGCGTCCGCGAGGCGACGTACTTGGGCAGCTTGTTGAGCGGGCCGGCGATCGGATCGTCCGGATCGGTCACCTTCGGCCAGTACGCCGCGAAGATCTCGTAGGTCCGCCGGCCGAGCAGGAACGCGTCGACACGGGCGAACCACCTGTTCATCGTCTCGCCGAGCTCGTCGTCCCAGTGCGGCGCCACCCAGCCGCCGTGCTCGAACCCTTCCTCGCGGTCCTCGTCCCGGCCGCCCGGAGCCTGCACGACTCCGTCCACGGTGATGAACGTCGTGAGCGTCAGCTTCATGCGAGTCTCTCCTCCAGTTCGTTGCCACCTGTAGACCGCGCGCAGGCCGCAATCTCATCGGTTTCCGTAGCCTCCCCGATGTGAGCAAGCCGCTGGAGGGCAAGGTCGCGCTCGTGACGGGCGCCACGCGCGGGGCCGGTCGCGGTACCGCTGTCTCGCTCGGGGAGGCGGGCGCGATCGTTTACTGCACCGGCCGCAGCACGCGGGAGCGCCGCTCGGAGTACGACCGGCCCGAGACGATCGAGAAGACCGCCGAGCTCGTCAGGGACGCGGGCGGCGTTGGGATCGCGGCGGCGGTCGACCACCTGGAGCCCGAGGCGGTGAAGGCGCTGGTCGAGTGGATCGACGCCGAGAGCGGGCGCCTCGACGTCCTGGTCAACGACATCTGGGGCGGGGAGAAGCTGTTCGAGTGGAACAAGCCGGTCTGGGAGCACGACCTCGCCAACGGCTTGCGGATGCTGCGCCTGGCGATCGACACGCACCTCATCACGAGCCACTTCGCGCTTCCCCTGCTGATCCGCCGGCCCGGCGGCCTGGTGGTCGAGATGACCGACGGCACGCGCGAGTACAACGACGGGCACTACCGGAACTCGGCCTTCTACGACCTGGCCAAGACAGCCGTCATCCGGCTCGCCTTCGCCCAGAGCAAGGAGCTCGAGCCGCACGGCTGCGCCGCCGTCGCGCTCACGCCCGGCTGGATGCGGTCGGAGATGATGCTCGAGAACTACGGCGTCACCGAGGAGAACTGGCGCGACGGGGCGAGGATCAACCCGCACTTCGCCGCCATCTCGGAGAGCCCGCGCTTCGTCGGCCGGGCCGTCGCCGCGCTCGCGGCCGATGCCGACCTCCAGAGCCGCAACGGCGGCTCGTTCTCCTCCGGCGGCCTCGCGCGCGAGTACGGCTTCACGGACGTGGACGGATCGCAGCCCGACTGCTGGCGCTACATGGTCGAGATCCAGGACGCGGGCCTTCCGGCCGACCCGACGGGATACCGCTGAGAGCCGGCGTTACGATTCCGCCGACATGGAAGTCGCGCTCATAGCCGCGGGCTCGGCTCTCCTCGGCGGCCTGCTCAGCGCGATCGCCGGGTCGCGGGTGGAGCGGCTGAAGTACAAGGCCTCGATCACGGAGAAGGCGGAGCTGCGCAAGGTCGACGCCGTGCAGCGGTTCGCCTCGGCGGCCACGGCCTGGTTCGAGTGGCTCGCCGCGATCAGGACGAACAGGCGGCTGACCGTGGCGCAGCTCCTCGACGAGAACAACGCACGGAGCCGGGAGCGGCAGGAGTCCTACCGCCTGCTGCGGCTCTTTTGCTCCGACGAGATGAACGCCTGGCTGCAGGCCGCGTACGACCCGGTCGAGCGAGACCTCCTCGAGCACTACGCCGGCCCGATGATCCGGCTCCTGATCGGTGGCCAGGAGCCGCCGTTCGAGTATGAGGACCTCTCCGAGACGGCGGACGACGCCCGGCGGCGCTACGGGCGGCTGCTCCGCGAGGACTTGACCGTGCGCTTCCGCGAAGAGGTCTCGAAGCTCCGGGACGTTTAGAACTCGCCCTCCGCGGTCGGCATCTCGAGGAGCTCGAGCGTGCAGCTCGTGGCGTCGAGCCGAGCGCGGACTCCCAGGGGGAGGGTGATCAAGGCCTCGGAGTGCCCGATCGGAAAGCCGAGCACCGTCGGAACAGCGACCGCTTCGATCTGCCGGACGGCCAGCGCCACGTCCGCGCGCTCGCGTTCCGACTGGCCGGCGGTCGAGAAGACGTCCCCGAGCAGCAGGCCCGCGATCCCGCCGAGCAGGTTCGCGCGAGCCAGCTGGGTGAGCAGCCGGTCGATCCGGTACGGCGGCTCGCCCCACTCGTCGAGCACGAGGATCGCCCCGTCGGTGTCGGGCTGGTCCGGCCCTCCGATCGAGGCGGCGAGCAGGGAGAGATTGCCGCCGATCAGGGTGCCCTCGGCGATCCCCGGCACGAGGGTCTTCGGCGCGGTGGGCTTGGGAACGACCGCCAGCGGACCGGTCTCGGCCTCTCCCATGAGCATGCGGCGCAGCGTCTGATGCTGAGCCTCCGTGCTCCACAGCTCCTCATCCATCCCGACCATCGGCCCGTAGAACGTCACCAGGCGTGCCCGCTTCAGAAGCGCGAGGTGGAACGCGGTGATGTCGCTGAAGCCCACGAACGCCTTCGGATTGGCAGCTGCCAGCGCGTAGTCGAACCGGTCGACGATTCGCATGACGCCGTAGCCTCCGCGGGCGCAGACGAGCGCGGCGATCGAAGCATCCCGCCAGGCGGAGACGAGATCGGCGAGTCGAGCGTCGTCCGGCCCGGCCAGGTATCCCGTGCTCTCGTGGACGTTCGGCATCACGACGGGCCGCAAGCCCCAGGACGCGAGCACTGAGAGGCCCCGATCCAGCTGTCCACGCTCGATCGGCCCGGCCGGCGCCACGACAGCGACCGCGTCGCCCTCGCGCAACGCCGGCGGCTTCACCAGGCCCACGCCGGCGACCCTAGCAGCCGCCGATTTAGAACTCGATCCAGAATGAAGACCTGGCCGCCGGGCCGCGCTGGGCGCGCGCGATTCTGCGTCCTCAGTCGCGCCCGTACTCTCGAGTACGGGCACTCCCTGCGTCCTTGCCTCGCGCGCGCCCAGCACACCCCGGCGACGAGGCGTCATTCTGAACCGAGCTCTCAGACGTGAGCAAGGAGACGGTTGAGCGGCCGCGGCACTCGCGCGAGGTCGAGCGCGTCGACGAGTAAGGCCGCGGATCGGATCTTCCGGCCGCTGTGGGTGCCGAAGAACCGCCGCAGCTGCTCCTCAAGGGCCCGTCCTCGCCACGCAGGTTGCTTCTGGAAGGTGCGGAACGAACTGAGCTCACCCTGGGCGTCGAGTAGCTCCTCGACGGACGCCGCGCCGAGAGAGCGGATCAGCTCGTCCTCCAGGTCTGCCACGCACACGAAAAAGCCGAGCGCTTCCATCTCGGCCCGCGTGAGGCCGACGCCGAGTCCGGCGCGCTCCAGCGCCCGCTGGAAGTCTCCCTCCTCGCCGGCGTCGCAGAGGCCCGCCAGCTTGACGTCCAGCCCTCGGGGGCCGTAACGCTCCAGGAACGAGCCGATGGCCTGCGCGCCTCCCATGGGCACGATGGAGACGCCTTCGGCGTCGAGCTGCCGACCACGGCGCGCGGCCAGCGCCTCGAGTGCGAGCTGATCGCTGACACCTTCGACGAGCACGACCGTGCGCAGGGATCGCATGGACGTGCATTCTGGCGGCGCGCCGGGGTCGGGCTCGAGCCCGCTAGCTGCGCGTGTGCGCTGGGATCTGCTCGGTCCTCGCTGCGTTGGGCTTCGCGTACGCCTCGGCGAAGCCTTGGCGCCAGCTCGGGTAGCGCAGCGTCCAGCCGAGCTCGCGCTTGGCCTTCCCGTTCGAGGCGCCGCGCGCCTCGGTTCCGATCATGACCGCCGCCTCGCCGGCGAACAGCCGCCCGAGCCAGCGGGGAACGCGGCGCGGCGGCTTGGCGCCGAGCACGTTCGCGAGCACCGGCAGCCACTCGCGCACCGGAGCGGGATCGTCGTCGACGACGTTGTAGATGCCCGCCGCGTCATGCTCCAGCGCGAGGACGGTCGCCGCTGCGGCGTCGTCCAGGTGGACGAACGAGGAGATGCCGCCGCCGTCGCCGACGATCGGGAACTGCCGCTTGCGCACGGGCTCGACCAGCCCGTCGTTGGCGGCGCCGTAGAAGCCGCCATAGCGAAGGGCGACCCCGCCGGCGTCCGTGACTGCCTTGTCGAGATACCGCATCGCGTCCTGACTCTGGCGCGTCTTCGGCAGCGGATTGGGATCGAGCGGATCGTCCTCGGTCTTCACCGGCCCGCCCTCGCGGGCGTACCGGTAGCTGGCGAAGCTCTGGGCGACAAAGCGGCGCACACCCGCCTCGCGCGCCGCGGCCAGCAGTGCGTCGGTGCCCTCGGTCCGAAGCCGGTTCGTCTGGGCGAAGACGCGGTCGAAGTTCCTGGAGAAGCGCACGTCCGCCAGGGCGGTCGCCTGGTGGACGATCGCCTCGGGCTCGGCTTCGAGGACGACCTTGCGCACTGCGCGAGGGTCGAGCAGATCCAGCTGGATTGGGTGCCCCCCGAGCGCGCGTACGCGCTCGGCGCCCCCAGGCGACCGGAATGTGCCGATCACCTCGTGGTCTCGATCGATGAGCTGAGGAACGAGCCGGGTGCCGATCGCACCGCTCGCGCCTGCGACGAAGACTCTCATGCTGTCCTCCTTCTCGTGGTTATGGCAAAGCCGAGGTCGCTCGACCCGTACGGCGTCGGGTCCGGGACGAGCCCGGCTACCAGGGAGGGGTGCCCTGGCGACTCCTACTGGACGGACACGGAACCACCCCTTCCTCGGTTGGGTCCGTCCGACGATTCACCGTAGCAGGCTCTCCCCGCCGCCCGAGCCCGACGCTAATCGAGCGTCACGCGCTCGCTGCGGTCGACTCCCGAGCCACGGTCTGGATCCCGGCCCCGGATCAGCACCCAGTGCTCCGAGACCGTCGCGCGATAGAGCCGGAAGAGTGCTGATCCCTGCACAGCGTCCAGTCCATAAGCGTGACCGTGGTCCTGTCGGGACAAGCGGTCGAAGACCTCGAGACCCGGTTCGAGCTCGCCGCCCGTGAGTTCCTTGGCCAGGCCCTTCATGTACACGGCCTGCGCGCCGCCGACCGGGACCGACGAGTCGAAGATCGCAATCGCAACCTCTGAGTGGGCGGCGAGGTTCCGCGAGTGCTTCGCGTCGGGCGACGAGAGCCAGTGGAAGTTCCGGTAATCCTCGGACGCAAACCACACGGGCGAGACCCACGGATGCCCTGCCTCGTCAGCCGTGCCGAGCGCCATGTACCTGTTCGCGTCGATCACGCTCCGGACGACGTCGGCGAGCTCAGGAGCCACGCTGGACATCAGCGCCGGACCTCGAGCTCGCAGGCGAGAACGGTTGCGGACACGGCCGCTCCTTTCCTGGCCTCGAGTCTCAGCTCGACTCTATCTGCGTCAACGGGAGAGGCGAATGCGTTCGGCAAGCCCGCGTCGTCTACGCTCGCCAGTCATGACCGCAACGCTTCACGAGCGAGCCCTCTCCATCGGCGGGGATCCGCGCGACACGGCCGACGAGCGCTTCCGGAAGCGCCTCCTCGTCGGGGTGGCGCTCCTCATCCTCCCGGTGGCCTTCGCCTGGGGTTGTCTGTACTGGGCCTTCGGCGAGCACGGAGTCGCGCTCACGCCGTGGGCCTACGTCGCCGGGTCGGTGATCAGCCTCGTCGTCTTCGCGCGAACCCGCAACTTCGCCTTCCTGCGCACGGCGCAGTTCCTGCTGATCCTCGTCGCGCCGGCGCTGGGGACCATCATGGTCGGCGGCATCGACGAGTCGAGCTCGGTGCTCATGTGGTCGCTGCTCGCGCCGCTCGGGGCGGTCGCGTTCGACAGGCCGGGCCGTGCCTGGCCGTGGTTCGGAGCCTTCGTCGCCGCGATCCTGCTCTCGGTCGCTCTCTCCGAGGTCGTCCGGCCGAACGGCGCCGATCTCCCTAACGGCTTCGTCCGCACCTTCGACGTGCTCAACATCGTTCTCGTCTCATTCGTGGCGATGCTGTTGCTCGTCACCTTCGCGCGAGGACGGGAGACCGCGCAGGCGCGCGTCGAGGCGCTCCTGCTCAACGTCCTCCCGGCCGAGGTCGCGCAGCGCCTCCAGTCGGATCCGAACTCGATCGCCGACCACTTCGACGACGCGAGCATCCTCTTCGCGGACGTCGTCGACTTCACCCCGCTCTCGAGCCAGCTCGAAGCGCGCCAGGTGGTCGAGTTCCTCGATCGGCTCTTCTCGAGGT
>JBOHAM010000168.1:0-17389 GCA_050697735.1 Gaiellaceae bacterium
GTATTCACCCGGCGGTTCTCAGCGACGAAGGGTTTGCCGCGGCCGTCGAGGCGCTCGCGGAGGCGGCCCCCGTTCACATCGCCACGCTGCCGCAGGAGCGGTTCCCGGCGCCGGTCGAGACCGCGGCGTATCTCGTCGTCGCCGAAGCTGCGAAGACGGGTGCGGCCCGTGTGAGCGCCGGGAGGCGGGACGGCGCGCTCGTCGTCGACATCGAGACAGAGAAGGAGCCGGAAGGTCTGCTCGACCTGGAAGACCGCGTCGGGGCCCTTGACGGTAGCCTCGGAGTCGAACGCGTTGCGAACGGCGGCGTCAGAATCCGCGTTGAGATCCCATGCGGCTAGTCGTCGCCGACGATTCGATGCTCCTGCGGGAAGGGCTGGCGCGCCTCCTCGCCGACGCCGGGTTCGACGTGGTCGGAAAAGCCGAGGACGCGCCCGGACTCCAGCGGCGGGTCGAGCTCACGCGACCGGACGTCGCCATCGTCGACATCAAGATGCCGCCGACGCATACCGACGAAGGAATCGCCGCCGCACAGGAGATCCGGCGGGCGCATCCGCACGTCGGCGTTCTCGTCCTCTCGCAGTACCTGGAGTCGAGGTACGCGATGCGGCTGCTCGAAGAGGCGCCCGACAGCGTCGGCTACCTCCTCAAGGACCGGGTCTCGGACATCGCTGTGCTCGCGGATGCTCTGAAGCGGATCGACGAGGGCGAGTGCGTGATCGACCCGACCATCGTCTCACGCCTCCTGAAGCGCCCGCGGGAGGAGGGGCCGCTCGACGAGCTGACCGAGCGGGAGCGCGAGGTGCTCGGCCTCATGGCCGAGGGGCGCTCGAACGGCGCCATCTGCCAGACGCTCTTCCTGAGCCCGAAGACGGTCGAGGCGAACGTACGCCAGATCTTTCGAAAGCTCGGGCTGCAGCAGTCGCCGGACGACCACCGCCGCGTGCTGGCGGTGCTCGCCTACCTGCGCGCGGGCGCGGGTTAGCACTCGCTCGGCAACCACCGCGGCCTGCTGTGCTTCATCGACGATCGAAAGTCGCCGAGAGAAGCTGGGCACGGCGCTCACGGCTTGAGAGGTCGGACGCCCGACCGGCAAGAGGAAGCGCCGGCTCCCCGCCGGCGCTTCCCGCATGGCCCCGGGAGGAGTCGAACCTCCGCACGCGGATTCGAAGCCCGGGCGCTGAAGCATTATTTGCAGGGAAAAGTTGTGAAGGTAGAGACCGCGCGCCAGTGTGCGCGCCATTCCCGCGGGCAACCCGTTGACCGGCGCAGTCTCTGGCCAAGGAGCTGGTCGGCCTCGGAGCGGTCGCCTAAACAGCCCGCTTCGGGGACACTCATCTGGGCGTTGTGATCGCGTGTGCGTCATGGCTCTCGCTGCGATCCTGGCCGCCACTGCCTAATCGGTCTGCGGAGCCAAGGCAGGCACCGCTTACCCATGATCTAGTGCGTCTTACACCAGGCGCCGCGCGCGCCGCGGCGGCCGCAGCAGCCTCGGCGCTCGGACGCCGCCGGCGGAGCTCCTCCGCGAGCGGAAATCGAGACAGAGGACGTTGCGCCGGTCGTCGGCCACCAACATCCAAACGACCGTTGATGTGTGTCAGGACTTGACGAGTGGCTCGGGCGCTCCCATGCCCGGCAGCTCACTGCGACCTGCGTCTCTCGACTCGTCCAGCCCACGAACCGGCAGGCCGGCACCCTTCCACGCGTCGAACCCTCCGATCATGTCCGTGGCGTGCCTGCAGCCCAAGTCGCGTAGGCTGGCCGCAGCGAAGCTGGAAGAGAACCCCTGGGCGCAGAAGAGAACGAGGCGGCAGTCGAGACTCGTGATGTACGGGTTCGTGTAGCCCGAGTCGGGATCGACTCGCCACTCGAGCACCGAGCGGGGAATGTGCAGCGATCCAGGAACGACCCCGTGACGGCGCCGCTCGTCCTGTGAGCGTAGGTCGACGAGAAGAGCTCCGTCAGCCATCGCACGATAAGCGTCTTCCGGATCGAGGCGGGGTGCGATCAGGTCTTGCGCCGTGGCGAGAAGATCGGTCACCGATCGTCGCACCGGCCGAGGCTGCCTGGCCCAGTGGGTCAGCGCAACCCAGAGACCGCTCGCGGCCGTGAGGGCCGCAACGACGGCGATCGCCCAGTCGGCTCCGAGGCCGTCCGCGACGACTCCAGCGACCACGGCGCCGACGACGAAGCCGAAGTCGCGCCAGAAGCGATAGACGCCCACCAGCTGGGCGCGCTCGACTGGTTGCGCGACGTCTGAGACAGCGGCGATCAAGGTCGGATAGACGAGCGCTGTCCCGGCCCCCAGGAGGATCGCTGCGCCGAGGGCTGGCGCGAACGCGCCGTCTCCGGCGACCAGGAGCGCGAGCGCCCCGGCCTGGACGAGCATCCCCAGAACGATCAGCGGCTTCCGTCCGGTGTGATCCGAGAGCCATCCGGTCACGAGCTGGCCGGCGCCCCAGACCGCCGGATAGACAGCGGCGACGATGCCCACCTCGGTCACGCTCGCGCCGTTGGCGGCGAGGTAGAGCGGGGCGAGGCCCCAGGCAAGCGCGTCGTTCAGGTTGTTTACGAGGCCGGCCTGCGAGCATGCGCGCAGAACAGGGTCGCGCAATGTGCCGCGGGCGAACGCGCTCCGGAAGGAGCGCGCGTCGTGCGCCCTGTGGGCGCGCTGCTCGGTGTCCACGTGCTCGCCGGTGTCGCGGACGAAGAAGACCGACAGAAGCAGGCCGGCCGCCGCGATGACGGCGGCCCCGGCCCACACGATCGTTCGCGGCGCATAGGTCGCCGCCAGCGCTCCCGTCGCGAGCGCAGTCAGCGCGACGCCGAGGTAGCCGGCCGACTCGTTCAGACCGAGCGCCAGGCCCCTGCGCCTCGGCCCGACCAAGTCGATCTTCATCACAACGGTCATCGACCATGCGAGGCCCTGATTCAGACCGAGGAAGAGGTTGGCCACGACGATCACCCACCAGCTCGGCGCCACGGCGATCAGCAATGGCACCGGCAGCGCGAGCAGCCATCCGAGGACGAGGAGGCGCTTGCGCCCGACGTGCTCGGCGAGTCCGCCGGCGGCGAGATTCGCGAGCGCCTTCGCGATCCCGAAGGCGACGACGAACGAGAGGATCGCGCTTGTCGAGGCAAGTCCGAACTCGTCCTCTCCGACGAGCGGGAGGACGCTTCGCTCGAGGCCGACCATCGCGCCGACAAACGCGTTCAGCGCCACGAGGAGAGCGAACTGACCCGCGTTCGCCCGAAGCCCGAGGCGAACTGCGCCGTCGGTCATCGTCGGGCCGGTGAGAGCCCGCTGCGGTTCGCGGCGACGATCACGGCCTGGTCGGCCGGCGGAGGAGGCACGTCCTGAAGGAGCGCGTGCGCGAAGGCTTCTTCGTCGGCTTGCGCGAGGGCCTCGTTGTGGCGACGCTCGAAACCGATCGAGGAAAAGGGGTTGCCCGAGAGGGCACGCCCACAGACGGAGCCGCCGTAATGGCTCGGGTAGACAAGCACGTGGTCGGGAAGCTCGAGCAGGCGCGAGATCGAGCGGGACTGCTCGCGGGCGAGTGGCTCCGGATCACCGGTGGAGTGCAGGTCGGGCCGCCCGACGTCGCCGACAAGCAGCGAGTCGCCTGTGAAGACGAGCCACGGCTCATCCGTTCCGCGGCGCCGGTCGGCCACGACGAAGGCCATATGCGCCGGCGCGTGGCCCGGCGTTGCGAGCGCGCGAACGACCGTGTTCCCGAGTTCGACGACCTCCCCGTCCGTCAGTCCAACGTGCTCAAACTCGACTTGCGCGTCCGCCGGGAGATACGCCGTGGCACCTGTCGCCTCGACGAGCGCGGGGAGGCCGGAGATGTGATCGGCCTGCATGTGCGTCTCGAAGATCGCGGCAATAGGCGACCCTGCGCGCTCAGCGGTTTCGAGATAGGCGTCGACGAGCTCGACGTGCGGATCGACGACCGCAAGCTGCGAGCGCGTCAGGCAGCCGAAGAGGTAGCTCGCGCAGGCGGTGTCGTCATAGAGAAACGGCCTCAAGATCATTTCATTCTCCAGCCTAGGGTGTAGGCTGCTATCGCGCTAGGCGAAACTCCCGATGGCGACCATCGTTTCCACCGATACCACCCTCTCGCTCCTGTGGGACTCGACGCGCATGCGTCTCCTGGTCGAGCTCGACCGCCACGGAAGCGTGTCGGCTGCCGCGCGCGCGGTTGGGATCGGCCAGCCGAGCGCCAGCGAGCATTTGCGACTCCTGGAGGCCGCGGCCGGTCAGCGCCTCGTCGAGCGAAACGGCCGCGGCAGCAGGCTGACGGAGGCCGGACGCGTGCTCGCGTCGCACGCCAGCCAGGCGCTCGCGACTCTGGCCGCCGGCGAGGAGGAGCTGCACGCGCTCGCCGGACTCGAGACGGGGACGATCCACATCGGCGCCTCCACCACACCCGGCGTCTATCTCCTGCCTGACACTCTCGGCTGCTTCCAGCGCGACCATCCCAACGTCTCGATCGAAGTTGAGATCGCCTCGACCGGAGAGATCACCGAACGATTGTTGGCCGGCCGCATCCAGCTCGCCCTCGTGGGCGAGGCCGCGGCCGACGAGCGGATCGAGCTCGAGCCGCTGCTCTCCGATGAGATCGTCGGGATTGCGAAACTTGGGCTTCTGCGCAAGACGAAGGGGAAGGTGAAGCCTGAGGCGCTCGCCGAATCCACGCTCCTCGTCCGCGAGGCGCGCTCGAGCACGCAGCAGGTCGCCGACCGGGCCCTTCGTGCCGCTGGCGTCGAACCGAAGCGCGTCTGGGAGCTCGACTCCTCCGAGGCGATCAAGCGGGCGGCACGGGAAGGACTGGGAGTCGCGTTCGTCTCCCTCTACGCCGTCGCCGAGGAGGTCGAGCGAGGCGAGCTGGAGTGCTTCCGACTCGCGGGCGAACCCCGCATCGAACGGCGCTTCCATATCGCACGCCTCGCGCGCCGCTCACCGAGCCCGAGCGAACGTCGCTTCATCGCGACGGTGACGCGCTGCGCCAGGGGCGCCCATCACGCCCCGGCGAGCGTGGCCTAGAGTCGATGCCGCCCGTCCTCGACCCGGAAGGTGTCCACCTCGCGTCGCTGCGCCGCCTCGCCGACTTCGCCGGCACGTCCGTGATCGAGGTCGGCTGCGGCGACGGGCGACTGACATCCGGCCTGGCCGAGGAAGTCGCGAGCGTTTTCGCTTTCGACTCCGACGCCGAGGCAGTCGCGACCGCACAGGCCCAGCTCGCTGCCGAGCACGAGGAGCGCGTGACCTTTCGGGTCGGGTCGGCGAGGCAGATCGAGATTCCGCGAAACACAGTACGACATCGTCGTTTTCTCCTGGTCGCTCTGATGAGTGGAGCCCGAGGACGTCGTGCACGTCCTGCACCGCTTCCGAGATGCGCTGACGCCAGACGGGCTCATCCTCGATCTGCAGGTGATCCGCCCCAACCCAGTCGTCGAGGTCGACGGCGAGGTCGTCTGCGAGATCGAGGGCAGCGCGCTCTTCGCGACCGCTGACCCGGCCGCCGCTGCGATCGATGCGATGGTGGAGGCCCGTCTGCTCACTGAGGAAGCGCGCGACGATCACGACGTGAGAAAGCAGTACGCGTCCGGGGCCGAGCTCGTCGACGACTTCGAGGATTCGCGGCGGGACTTGCCGGCGGACTGGATCCCGCGGTTGCGCCAGCTTGAGACGCCGTGCGCGGTGCGGGAGCGCTGCCGCCTGCGCCGGCTTCGAACGGTGGCCTAGAGCGAGACGACCCGTTAACGGCGTTGAAGCGACGAGACCCCGGCCGGATCGGTCGGGGCCTCGCCGGAATCCGTGTGGTTACCTAGGCGGGAACGGTGTCTTCCTGCTGCTCGAGCAGCGTGCGGAGCTGCTGGACGGCGACGTCAGCGTCGATGACCGCCCGGATCTGCGTCTCCGCCTTGTAGGCGAACGGATGCTCCTTGTTAATGCGGTTGAGTGTCTCGAGGTCGGGCACGTCCACGAGGCCGAAGCCGCCGCGGTCAACAAACCAGCCGTATTCCTCGAGGTACTCGCGATTACGGTCGTACCACTCCCGCTCAGCGGTGAGCAGACCCGAAACTTGCTCCAGCGGGATCTCGTGCTTCGGCGTCTGAACTACTAGGAAGCGCATCGCTTCACCTCCTGCTTGGACGATGAACGAGCACACACGATGCGCTCCGACGGCCGGTTCCGCCTCCGTGCCGGTACGGAACTTCGCGAAGCCGTGTACCGAACTTCAGCCGAGACCGTTCGCGAGGGCGTATGCGGTCGCGGCGGCGCGTGCAGTGCGTCCGGACACGCCGATCTTCGAGTAGATGCTCGCGACGTGAGACTCGACGGTGCGCACGCTCAACACGAGCTCGGCCGCGATCTCGTTGTTTCCACGTCCCTGGGCCAGCAGTCTTAAGACTTCGCGCTCGCGACGAGTCAGCGCATCGGGCGGGCGTCGAGCTTCCGAGAGCTTCGGCACGACCACCCCAAGTCCGGCGAGCTCTCTACTCCCGATCCTCTCGGCGTCCTGTGCTTCCTCCTCACGACCGAACGCGCGGAGCGCGGCCGCAAGGTCGAGACGGGCCACGGCGGCCTCGGCGAGGACGCCGCTCTCACGGAAGAGGTCGAGCGCGTCGGTAAGCGTCGCGATGGCGTCCTCGGATCCGGCATACGTTTCGATCCGACCCCGCGCGAGCAGCGCGGCGCCGTGCAGCGGCGTGGTGCGAACCGATTCTGCGGTTGCTGCAAGCTCGTCAGCCGCCCGTTGCGCCTCCCGAATCCGGCCAAGCGCGAGTCGCGCACGAACGAGGAGCTCGAGCGCGGGCACCCGCATCAGCCGATCGTCGTTGCCGATGCGGCGGAGGTACCGTTCGGCCTCCTCGGCTCCGCGTCGGGCGTCGCCTCGGTCGAGGGCGAGCCCAGCGGCCACGACTGCGGCGAGCGAGTGGCCTTCCGCCTCCGCAAGCAGTGCCGCGGCCTCCTCGAATCGCCGCTGACGGCGCCGGAGCTCCGCGAGTCGTACGAGGCTGTCGGAAGCATCCCTTCCAGCTTTCGTGAGATCGCGACTCGCGTCGGCAAGCGCCCGCTCGGCCTCGTCCCAGGCGCCCCGCCAGACCAGGACCTCCCCGTAGTAGTTCCGGCACATGGTGAAGATCACGACGTCGTCCAGCTGCCTTGCGAGCGCTTCCACCCGACGGCACCACTCGCCCGCACGATCAAAGTCTCGGACGCGCTTGCACGCGTCGATCAGATGGCAACAAATCAGCTCGACAAACCGCGCGTCTCCGACTTCGCCCGCCATCGCCGCCGTCGTCGCCTCGTCCAAGTGCCGCATGCCCTCCTCGACATCGCCGGCCGCCACGAGCGTGAGCCCGTCGAGCGCAAGGAACAGCATCTCTCCAGGGAGGTAGTGGATTTCCCGCGCAATAGCGAGACCCTCGGCGGTCAGCGTGAGCGCTGTTGCTGGGTCGTGGGCACCGAGCGCGGAGGTCGCACGGATATAGACGAGCATTCCGTGCTCCTCGCCGACCGGCAGGTGCTCGAGGAGGTGGGTAGCACGCTCGAGCCAGCCACCGGCCTCGGCAGGCCCGCGGAAGTACATGCAGTCGACCGCGAGCTCCAGAGCCAGACGTGAGGCTCGGCGGTCGTCACCGAGGCTGCGCGCCAGTCGGTAGCCACGCTCGTGAGCCTCCAGAGTCGTAGTTGCGTCGAGTTGGGCCGCGGCGGCCATGCCAAGACCCAGCAGGCCGTCAGCGGTCTCTTCCTCGGCGAGTGCGGCCTCGAAGTGCACCCGAGCCTCTTGCCACGCGCCCTGCTGCAGCGCTGCCTGTCCATCTTCGAGCGAACTCACGACCTGACGTTTCATCACGTCTTTCGTGAGCCACAGGGTACGCCCAAGGTCGCGACACTGCGGCGAATCGAGGAGGCCTTGCCCGCGCCCAGGTCGGCTCAAGGTATCCGTATGTGGTGCGAGAGCGCTGCCGCACACGCGGCTTCCGAGGGCGGGCCGCTGACCTGGCCCGCCCTCGGCGCTCGGTCTTCAGTGCTCTCCGTGTGCGAGCGGGATGCTCGGGTCGAAGAGGACGAAGTGCGGCCCTGCGGGGCCGGTCGTCGTCTTCTTGCGGACGTTCTCGAAGCTGACCCACGGGCCTCCGCCGGCCTTGGTCGGGACGAGCTTCCCTGAGCTCTCGTCCACCTCATACAGCCAGATCCCGTACTCGTCGTTCCGCGCGGGCCCGAAGTCCGGGTCGTTGTCCCACGGTGTCAGTAGCGAGTTGGTGACGTAGAGGCGCCGGTCGTCGCGGCTCAGCCGCAGCATGTTCGGGTGCGGGACCGAGACCGTAGACTCGAGGGTCGGGTTGAACGGGTCGGTGAGGTCGAACTTCTGCACCGAGTTCCCGAACCAGTTGCTCACGTACATGCTCTCGCCGTCGTGGGAGAGAAGCATGTCGGGCGGCAGTGCAAGCCCGTCGTCGGGGCCGAGGACCTGCTGGAAGTCGTAGACGCCGTTGCCGTCGTCGTCGTCCGCCAGCCAGATGGCGCTCGTCCCAGGGGCGTTGATGTACGCCCGCCGGATGCCCGGCTCCATGACCCAGTGCGCCATGAGCGCACCGCTGTGGTCGCCGAGATCGGCGGTCTGGATCACCTTGCGCTCGCTCAGATCCCATACCGCGACGTCGTCGCCGAGGCACGTGGGCTCGATTCCGCCCCCGCACTGCGCGGGCGAACCGAACGTCGTGCTGATCCCGCGGTCCGCCTCCGGAAGCGTCTCGAAGTCGTACATGTACCGCGGGGCGGCCTGGCCGGGCCCGCGCACGGGCCCAGGGCCGTAGTGGCCGACGAACGCGCCGGTCTTGTCGTTGATCTCGACGATCCCGCCGGGAAGCGTGGTGTCGGTAGCGGCCCCGATCATCGTGACGAGGGCCTTCCCGCCGGACTGCGCCATGACGCCGTGCGGGACGACGTAGCCGCTCTTGGCGACCAGGTCGCTGACGGCCTTGAGCTTCAGCTGCTTCCCGGCGCCCTTGACGTCGAAGACGTGCATGCGCCCCGAGAAAAGGCCCGGAACGAGCAGCCGCTTCTGGTCGGCCGAGTAGCCGTAGTGATGCAACTCGTCGCCGACGTTCGGCATGTCGATCCGGTTGACGATCTTGCCGAAGTCCTTGCGGCGTGGATCCGCCCCGATCACGGCGATGAAGTCCGGATCGGTTGCGCTCTGCGCGATGGTGCTGACGTAGAGGTAGCGCTCCTGCAGCTTGGCGCCGCCCCTGTTGTCGTGGCCGAGCCCGTGCTGGGTCTCCGCTGATGTCGTGGCGGCGAACGCCGCCGCGGCGAGCAGCGCGAGGGAGGTCAGCGCCGTCATCAGGATGGTGATTCGCTTGGTCATCTCAGTGTCTCCTTATGGTCGTCGTGCGTCAGTGGTCGGTCGGGCGGCGACGGAGCCGCCTGGCGAACCGGGTGAGCTCGCTCCGGATCGGGATGAGCAGGAGCGAGAGGGTTCCGGCGGACGCGAGCGCCGCCTGGACGAGCGGTAGCTCGCCGCCGTGGTGTCCGAGGATCACGCGAACACCTCCGAGGTCGAGTCGCCGCCCTGGAGCCGCACCTCGTGCGCCCGCGCGGGGCCCTCGGAGCGGTCGTGGAAGTCGACGAAGAACTCGGGGTCGACGGCCATGGAGCCGTCCTCGCCGATGTCGATCTTGAGCAGGTAGGAGCGAAGCTCCGGGTAGAACTGGTTGTCCCACGTCGAGAGCAGCGAGTTGGTGACGTAGAGCCGCCGCCCGTCGTAGGAGAGCTGCAGCATCTGCGGCCCGCCCGTGAGCGGCCGGCCGGCGTCGCTCTCCTTGCCCAGCACGCCGCCGAGCCACAGCCGCCCCGTCAGGCGGGGGTTGGCCGGGTCGGAGACGTCGTAACGGCGCAGGTCGCCGTGCAGCCAGTTCGAGAAGTACAGGGCCTTGTCGTCCATGGAGAGGACGAGGTCGGTGATCAGGCCCGGCACCGGGATCGGCCAGCTGTCGAGCTCGACAGGGTCGACGGCGACCACCGGCTCCGCCGCGTACGAGCCGTTCTCGCGGTGGAAGCGCCAGATGGCCGACGACAGCGCCGCTCCGACGAAGCCCTCGTCGGCGTCGGGATCGTGCCTCCAGCGGATCTCGAGCGGGACGAGCCCGTTTGCGCCGAGATCGATCGTCTGCTCGAGCTCGCGGCTTCCGAGGTTCCAGAAGTGGAGCCGCTGTCCGTAGCGGCCGGCCTCCACGTCCGCGAGGTCGAACCCCGGCTCGTAGGCGTTCGGCGCGCCGAACTCCGACGAGACGAGCGTGTTCTTGCGCGGCTGGTACCAGAAGTCGTAGTTCATCGGCGGTCGCTCGCCGCCGTTCTCCCAGCGGCCCTTGATCTCGAACGTCTTCGCGTCGATCACAGCGAAGCCGCCGGACGCGTTGCCGTCGGCGTCGCCGAGCATCGAGAGGACGACGTTCTCGCCCGGCATGCAGTGGGTCGTGTGCGGGCGCGTGTAGCCGGTCGCCTTCACGATCTCGTCGGGCTCGATCACCTTCTCGATCTGCGGCCGGAGCGGGTCGTCGGCGACGTTGACGACGTAGACCCGCGAGGAGCGGAAGCCGGGGATGATCAGGTGCGAGCGGTCGGGCCCGTGGCAGGCGGACGAGCAGCGGTTCCACCCGAAGTGGTGGAGCTCGTCGCCGACGTAGGGCATCGGCGTCTCGTGCACGATCTGCCCGTAAGTGTCCGACTCCGGCCGCGTGTCGACGACCGCCAGGAAGTCGGGCGCATCCACGCCCGTCCCGGTCCGCATCGCCGCGACATAGAGGTACTCCTCAGGCGGCGCGTTCTGCGCGTCCGCTGGGGAGAGGTGGAACGACGCGGGCTTGTGGTGGTGGTTGGGGCCTGCAGTGGTGTGTGGTGTCCTCCTCATCTTCAGTCTCCTTTCGCGTTGAGGACGGTGCTCGCGCTGGAGGAGACTGGAAGGCGGCTACTGGCGGGCTGCTCTGCGGTTGTCGTCCGGTAAAGCGGCCCGTCCGCCGTGGTACGGTCGGCTCGAAGGCGCGCGTATGGACTTCCGAATCCTCGGCCCACTCGAGGTGCGCGACGGCGATCGCGAGGTGCGGCTCCCCGCCGGGAAGCAGCGTGCGTTGCTCGCGCTCCTCGTCGTGAACGCCAATCGCACGCTCGCGATCGACCGGATCGTCGACGACCTCTGGGGCGAGGACGTGCCGGAGAGCGCGCAGAAAATGGTGCAGATCCATGTCTCGAAGCTCCGGAAGGTGCTTGCCCCCGGGATGCTGCACACGCGCCCGCCCGGCTATTCCCTCCAGCTGGCCTCAGACGACGTCGACCTTCACCGCTTCGAGCGGCTCGTCGCGGACGCTCGGACAGACCTCGACGCTGCTCGGGCCGAAGAGGCGGCTGCGGGTTTCCACGCCGCGCTCGAGCTGTGGCGAGGGCCGGCACTCGCGGAGTTCACGTCAGAGCCGTTCGCGCCGTCGGAGGGCGCGAGGCTCGAGGAGCTTCGGATCTCCGCGCTCGAGGGGCGGCTCGAAACCGATCTCCTGCTCGCGCGCCACGCCGATCTGGTCGGCGAGCTCGAGGCCCTGGTTGCCCGCTATCCGCTTCGCGAGGGCCTCCGGCGGCAACACATGCTCGCGCTGTACCGGGCGGGCCGGCAGGCGGAGGCACTCAGCGCGTATCAGGATGCAAGGCGCGCGCTGGCCGACGAGCTCGGCATCGAGCCCTCGCCTGCGCTTCGCGAGCTCGAGCGAAGGATCCTGCAGCAAGACCCGAGCCTCGACCTGGGGCCGCCAGGCGCGGCCCGCAAGGCCTCCGCTTCGGCCCCAGCGCGTACCTACGTGGCCGCAGCCTGGGCGGACACCCCCGAGCTCATCGGGCGCGAGCGCGAGCTGGGCGTCCTCGACGACCGGCTCGACCGGGCGGTCGCGGGAGACGGCGGCCTCCTGCTGCTTGCGGGGGAGGCGGGTGTGGGGAAGACCAGCTTGGCGAAGGCGGCCCTGGGTGCAAGCGCAGCCCTTGTGCTTCCGGGCGGAGGCAGCGAGCAGGGAAGGGCTCCCTACGCGCCTGTCATCGCGACACTTCGCGCGTATGACCGCCTCAACCCGGGCGCGTTCGGGGAGTCCGGCCGCCTCGCAGGCCATCTCGCCGCCCTACTGCCTGAGCTCGGCCCGGCCCCGGTGAGCGTGGATCACCTCGCGCTGGCCGAGGCACTCCGCGAGGCGTTCGCAGCCATCGCGGGCCGCGAGCCAACCGTGGTCTTCCTCGATGACCTTCAGTGGGGCGACGAGGCGACTCTGGAGCTGCTGCCGTCGCTTGCGGCGTCGGCCGAGGGGCTGCCGCTCCTTTTCCTGGCGGTCTATCGGAGCGGTGAGATCCCGCGCGCGCACCCCCTCCGTCGCATGCGCGCCGCCCTTCGCCGGCGCGCGCGGCTCGACGAGCTGGTGCTGGAGCCCCTCGACCAGGCACAAACCGCCGAGCTGGCCTCGCGCACCGTCGGTCGCAGGTTGGGGCCGCGGCTGACCCGAAGCATCTTCGAGCGGACGGAGGGCGTGCCGTTCTTCGTCGAAGAGCTCGCGATTGCACTCTCGGGAAGCGGCCGGCTCGAGGAGCGGGACGATGTGCTGGAGCTCCCGGCCGATCACGACATGCCCCTGCCGGAGAGCGTCCGGGAGGCGGTGCTTATTCGCACAGACGGGCTCTCGCAGGCCGCGCGAAGCGCGCTCGAGTTGGCGGCGGTCGCCGGACTGCGGGTCGATCTGGGGCTTGTCGCCGACCTCGCCGCAGCGCTGGGTCTCGAGGAGGCGATCGAGCAAGGCTTTCTCGTCGAGATCGGCGAGGGCCTCGCAGCGTTCCGTCACCCGCTCCTCCGGGAAGCCGTGTACGCGGAGATCCCGTGGACGCGGCGACGGGCGCAGCATCGCGGGGTCGCGGAGCACCTCGAGCGATCGGGCGCGCCGCCGCAGCTGCTCGCGGAGCACTGGCTCGCCGCGAACGAGCCTGAGCGGGCGCGCCCGAAGCTGCTTGCCGCGGCTGAGGCGTTCTATGCCGTCCACGCGTACCGAGATGCCGCGGGCCTCGACCGGCGCGCACTCGAGCTCTGGCCTGAGGGAGAGGACGAAGCTGGGCGGCTCGTAGCACTCGAGCGCCTGGGCCTGTGCGCGCAGCTCTCCGGCGATCTGGTCGAGGCGGCGAGCGTGTGGGAGGACGTCGTGGACGCGCGGCGGGCCCGGGACGACGTCAAAGCGCTCGGCGAGGCGGAGCGACGCCTTGCGGCCGTCTACGAGCTTGCCGGCGGCGGAGAGCGGGCCATCGCGGCGCGCACGAGATCGGCCGACGCGTTCGCTGTCTGTGGCCTGGCCGCGGACGCGGCAACCGAGCGCCTGACCGCGGCCGCTCACCTCCAAGCCGCAGGCCTTTTCAGCGCGGCACTCGAGCTCGTGACCGCGAGCTCCGAGGAGGTCGAGCTGGCCGCCAGCGGCGAGCTTCGGGCGCGAGCCTTGGCGCTCGAAGGGCAGCTGCGTACCAAGCTCGGCGACGGCGAGACAGGCGTCGGGCTCGCGCGCTCGGCGCTGTCTCTCGCGCTTGCGGAGAATGCGACGGCCGCCGCGGCCGACGCCTACTTCCGCCTCGCATCGGCGCTCGAGCACTCGGGGGCGTACCCGGCGGCGATCGAGGCGTTCGCGAGCGCAAGCGACTTCTGTCGGAGGGAAGGGCTAGAAGGCCCTGACCACGTCTGCTTCGCCTGCCTGGCGCCGGTCATGGTGCACACGGGCGAGTGGGGGCGAGCCATGGATGTCTGCCGCGAGGTGCTTGAGCTGGAAGCGGCGCCTCCTCTCGCTCGAATGGTGGCGGCCGGCGAGCTCGGCCGCGTGCACGCATTCCGAGGCGAGCCCGGTCGCGCCCGCGGGCTGCTCGCCGAGGCGCTGGCCTTCGCAAGGCAGAACGGGATCTTCGGCCTCGAGGTCGAGGTCACTCACGGGCTTGCACGTGTCGAGCACCTCGGGGCGAAGGACGATGAGGCAGCCGAGCGGATGCGCGCGTTGCTCGAGCGTTGGAAGACGAGGGAAGAGCGGCATTACTCGGTCTCGGCGCTGCGCTGGGCTACGACGTTCTTCGCCGACCGCGGAGACGAGCGCGGTGCCGGCTCCTGCGCCGACGGGCTTGCGAGGATCGCCGCCGTGACAGGCGACACCGAGGCGGTGGCGGCACTCGCGCATGCGCTAGGTGAGCTCGCGCTGCTGAACGGCGACGCGGACGGCGCGGCTCGGCAGTTCACGCAAGCGCTCGAGCTACTCGCTGATACAGCGGCGCCCTTTGAGCGAGCGGAGGTACGGGTTAGGGCGGCGGTGGCGCTTGCGGCGGTCGGCGAGCTGCAAACGGCTGTCGAACAGCTCAACGACGCGTACCAGGCGGCGCGGAAGCTCGGCGCCCGCCCGCTCGCCAACCGGGCCGCCGAGCAGCTGCAGGCTTTCGGCGAACCCGTCCAGCCTCGCGCCGCAGGGCGCGCACGGCGTTAGCCCAGTCCGGCGGGCTGGGAGCATCCAGGGCCGAAGGGAGCTGCCACTGCCTGGGCGCGCCGGCTCCGGAGGGTGGGCTAGGCCGACGTTGGAGCTGGCGGCGAAGTAGCCCGCGCCGGCCGTGCCGCGATGAGGAGGTATGTGGTCATCTCGCCCTTTCCCTTGACCGCGATGCCCTCGCGGGAAGATGTCGTTCAGAAGGACGACGACCTCCTCGGCGGGCAGGCGCTCTGCGGCAGGCGTGCAGCCAGTGATGTCGGCGAAGAGGACAGAGACTTCGTCGTTTCGCTCCGCGATCACCTCCGGTGAGCGCTTCAATCGCTCCGCGATCGCGCGCGGGAAGATGCTGAGCAGCAGGGTCTCCGACCGTTCCTGCTCCGCGGCGAGGAGGCGGTGGGCTTGGTCGCGCGAACGGACGAAATACTCGAGTAGAGCGAAGGTCGTGATCGAGGGCCCGAAGATGTTCAAGGCGAAGAACGTCACGACCAGCCAGGAGGGAATGTCGTTCGCGGGATCCGGCAGGACGCCATCGACGGCGGCCGACCCCGCCACCAGCGCCAGGTATGCGACGAACCAGGCGGTCGCGCCACGCGGCCCATAGAAGACGAGCGCCCCGAGCGGAGCCGTGAAGGCCCAGAGCGCGACAGCCCCCGATTCCACGAATCCTCCCAGGCTCCACTGGAGCAGGAAAGGGAGCATCAACACATCGTGACCTGGCTGGCCCGGTAGACCGTGAAGCGCTTCGTCCTGGCGAGTAAGGCGAGCCCGACGAGCGACGCGACCTGGTAGGCGAACGGGATGAGCGCTGAGATCCAGAGGCCGAGTAGGGCGTAGGTCGCGATCCAGATGAACGACAGAGCCGCGATCAGGAGCGAACACAGGACGAGCGCGGACCGGCGCAGACGCTCCTCAGGGGTGTCGGAGGGAAGCGACCCGACGGTCGCGACTCGTTCGATCGCCGATCGCAACCCGGCGCGAGCGCTCACACCAAGGACTCTAGGACAACCTGCGGCGACACCTAGAGCGACGCTTCGGGCTGTCGATCCCCGCCGACGGATGAGGGCGCCGCCAACGACGTTTTCCGGACAGCTGCTCGGGCTGCCACCGGGAATCTGTCCGAGGAGGAACATGAGGCGTTTCAGGCGAGGCAAGAGAGAAGAGCCCGTGAGTCAACGATCGACGGGCCGCCTGAGAGTGGCGCACGCTAGACCGGCCTGAGCTAGCCCTCGCACCCTTGCCGACGCAGCAGTTCGAGACCGTACGAAGAATGCGCTTCTGCTGGGATCGTCTGCCTTCTCCCCGGCAAAGGAGTGGTCCACCCTGGGTTCGCTGGAGGCTCTTTTAGGTGGCGGACACCATCGGGCTGTTGTCTCTTCTGTAATTGGAGGTCGCCGAGTGCTTTATGGAGCTGCTCTTCGTAGAGCCGATCCAGTGCAGGAGCTCGTGTTCGGCGTGCTCGAAGGAGGGGAAGCGGCGCCAAGTTAGTCGACGAGCTCGCTCTTGAAGGTCGCGACCCACGCCTCTGCCATGGTGAGCCGGACCGGCTTCGACTGGGACCGGCGAAGTACCCGGGGAAAACCCGGTCCGGCTCAGTACGCCTCGACGCGCGTTCGCGGACGTGCGGCTCGGTCGAAACGTGAGTTGAGCAGGAGTTCGCGCCTGGCTGCCACCTGAGCGGCCCCGATCTTGCCACCTGGTCACGACGCCGCCGCGCGAATCGGCTCGCGGAAACCGACTCCGCGCGCCGTGCTCGATCCGACTCTCTGCGCAGCTGGTTACGCGCTCGGTGCCGGTGCGCTCGTGCGCCGAGTGCGCGCCAGCGCGCGCCGCGCTCGGGCAGTCTCCAGCGGTCTTGAGCGGATGAACGAGCGCTCTTCGGAGCCAAGTGCAACCCGCGTCACAAGCGGAGCTGCACGCCGATCCCGCATGAAAAGCCAGGATGGCCCCGGGAGGAGTCGAACCTCCGCACGCGGATTCGAAGTCCGCCGCTCTATCCGCTGAGCTACGGGGCCCGCGACGAGTGTAGCCCGGCGCGCCGCTCAGGCTTTGGCCGGGGCCTGGAGATTGACCTCGGCGGGCTCACCGCGACGGAGCTCGCGGCTTCGCTCCGTCTCGGCATTGACCTCCGCTCCGAAGAGGAGCGCGAGGGCCGAGAGCCAGAGCCAGGTGAGCATGATGATCACGGCCGCCAGCGAGCCCCATGCCTTGTTGTACGAGCTGAACTTGCTGACGTAGACGGCGAAGAGCCCGGACGCGACGAGCCAGATCACCACAGCGAGAACCGAGCCCGGACTGAGGAAGCGCCAGCGTGGATGATCGACGTTCGGGCCCAGATAGAGGAGCCACGCGAAGGCGAAGAGAAGGCCGAGAAGCAGGACCGGCCACTGCAGGGTCCACCAGATCCACCCGAAGGCGCCTTCGAGGTCGAGCAGGCCGCCGAGCCAGTCCGCGATCACGGGGCCCAGGACGAGCAGCCCGAACGAGAGCCCAAGGGCGAGGAGGAGGAAGAAGAGCATGCCCAGGGCGGTGAGGCGCTGCCTGACGAAGCCGCGTGTCTCGTCACGGTCGTAGACCCTGTTGAGGCCGCGCATCAGGGCGTTCAAGGCGCCGGTCGTCGTCCAGAGGGCAAGCAGGAAGCCGACGATGATCAGTACGAGCCCGCCGCTCTGGTTCTCGGTCGTCCGCGTGAGGCTGTCCTCTAGGAGGGTGATCACCTCCGCGGGAACGACGCCCTCGAGCCGGTTCATCATCGACTCGATCGTGTCCGTGCCCGCGGTGAGGGAGAAGAGGCCGACGGCCACGAGGAGCGCCGCCGGGATGGCGAGGAAGGCGTAGTAGGCCAGCGCGGCTG
>JBOHAM010000169.1:0-16273 GCA_050697735.1 Gaiellaceae bacterium
GCGCGACGACGTCGAGCTCGTAGCCGCCCGCGCGCGCATTCGACGCGAGGATTCGGTAGCCCCGCAGCCGGTAGTGGCGCCGGACTCGCCGCTCCGCCTCAGGCCCGAGCCGCCGCGAGGAGCTCGATCTCGGCGACACCGTCCTCGAGCTCCGCATAGCAGCGTGCGTCGAACGAGCGGCGATGGATCGCGCTCGGCCCGAGCCTGCGCACCAGCGCCGAGTGGCCGGGCGTGATGTAGCCGACGTGCGAGGCGAAGCCGTAGCCGGGGAAGACGGCATCGAGCCGGTGCATCGCACGGTCGCGGACGACCTTCGCGACGATGGACGCGGCGGCGATGGCCGCGCTCTTCGTGTCCCCGTCCACGACCGCCTCGTGCGGCGGCGCCAGGGGGCCGAGGCGGAAGCCGTCTACGAGGCAGGCCTCGGCAGGAGGGGCGAGCGCTGCGAGCGCCTCGCGGAGCCCGCGCAGGTTCGAGCGGTGGAGGCCGTCGCGGTCGATCGTGGCGGGTGGGATGATCCGGACGGCGATTCGGGTCGCGCACCGCGCCACCGCGCGGAAGAGCTCCTCGCGCTGCGCGGGATCGACCTGCTTGGAGTCGTTCAGGAGCGCAAGCGGCCTGACGGCGTGGTCGCGCAACCGCTCGTAGTCGAGGAGCACGCCGGCGGTGACCAGCGGCCCGGCGAGGCTGCCACGGCCGGCTTCGTCCGCGCCCGCGACGAACCGGGCGCCCAGTCGGCGGTCGAAGGTGAGGAGCTTGCGGCCCGGACGGCGGATCGTCGCCACGGCCGCGAGGATAGCGCCTAGGTCCGCTGCTTCACGCGGACGCGCGCCTTCTTGCCCACTTTCGAGCGCAGGTAGTAGAGCTTGGCGCGGTTGACGTCGCCGATCGCGGCGACCTCGATCTTCTCGATCTTGGGCGAGTGGAGCGGAAACGTGCGCTCTACGCCGACGCCGAAGGAGTTCTTGCGGACGGTAAACGTCTCGCGGACACCGGCGCCCTGCCGCTTGATGACGATGCCCTCGAAGACCTGCACGCGGCGGCGCTGGCCCTCGATCACCTGGAAATGGACTCGCACGGTGTCGCCCGCCTTGAACTGCGGGATGTCGTCGCGCAGCTGCCTGCGCTCGAGGATGTCGATCGGCGTCGTCATGAAAAGGGCGGCCGGAGACCGCGCGGAAATGCTAGCGGAAGCTCGCCGAGCCGGAGGCCCAACCGCGAGGGGCCAGCCGCGGGCCTCCCTCCGCCTAGAGCCTTCCGAAGTCCTGGCACAACATGACGGTGAGGGGGCCTCCGACCCCGTCACCCACCTTCGAGTGACCGAAGCCAGCGTCTCGAAGAGCGCGGGCCTCCTTCGGCAAGGTAGCTCTTCGCCGCTCCTGCCGCGAGACGCAGGACCAGGACCCAGGGGCCACTTGAAGTACTGCCCGCCCAAGGTGTTGTGCCTCATCCACAAGTATCCTTGGTTGGAACTCAGCGTCCGTGGCGACGGTAACCGTGGCCCGCAACAAGGGGCAGGGCAGGGATAGTCGTGACGTGGATCAAGGCTCATCGGGTCTGGACATCCATCATCGTCCTGTTTCTCGTCTCACTCGTCTACATGTGGTTCACGGGAGGCTTCGGCACCAACTCCAGTTAGCGCGTTCCTCAATCTCCGTCCAGATAGGCGGAAGCATGGCGTCGGGGGCTGCGATACGCCGTAGCGCCGGCGCGCGTGTGGCGCGCGCATCGTGCCGAGAGCGTGTCGGGCACGAACGGCACCCGCGCGCGGTCAGCGGAAGCCGATGCGCTGCGGCGGCCAGTAGAGGGCGAACACCGGGCCGATCAGGTTCTCGCGCGGCACCGAGCCCCAATCGCGGCTGTCGCAGGACTGCTCACGGTTGTCGCCCATCATGAAGTACTCGCCCTCCGGGACGGTCTGCGGGCCGAACTCGAAGCCCGCCCCGTCGAGGAGGTACGGCTCGTCGAGTGGCTGGTCGTTCACGTAGAGCGTGTCGCCGCGGATCTCCAGGGTGTCGCCCGGCAGGCCCACCAGGCGCTTCACGAACACGCCCGCGGGCGCGGGACAGACGTTCTGCGCCTCCTGCGGGGTCTCGAAGACGACGACGTCCCCTCGCTCCGGCTCGACGAAGTGGTAGACGAACCGGTTCGCGAGGACGCGGTCCGAGGAGCTCGCCTGGCAGCCTTCCTCCGGCACCGCGCAGTGGAGCGTGGGCTCCATGGACGAGGAGGGGATCCGGTACGGGTTCACGACCCAGGCCTTGATCGCCAGCACCGCTCCGACGGCGACCACGATCGTGATCGCCCAGTCGACGACTGTCGGCCAGGGATCGGGAAGGGATTCGAGCCGACTCCGGAGGAAGACTGGCCTCCGTCAGTTCAGGCCGAGGCGCGTCGGCGGCCAGTAGACGGCGAACACCGGGCCGATCAGGTCGTCCCGGCTCACGGGGCCCCACTCGCGGCTGTCGCATGACTGCCCACGGTTGTCGCCCATCATGAAGTACTCGTCGGGCCCCAGCTCCCGCACGCGGAAATCGCGGCCCGCCCGGCCCCCGTTCAGGTACGGCTCCTCGAGCGGCTCGCCGTTCACCCGCAGGATGCCGCGCCGCTGCCCGATCGTCTCGCCCGGCAGCCCGACGAGGCGCTTCACGAACGTCCCGCCCGCGCCACAGCGCTCGACCGCGCGGTCGGGCGTCTCGAAGACGACGATGTCGCCGCGCTCGGGATCGCGGAAGCGGTAGATGAAGCGGTTCGCGAGCACGCGGTCGGACGCTCCCGCCTGACAGCCGACCGCAGGGGCGGCGCAGTGGAGCGTCGGCTCCATGGACGAGGAGGGGATCCGGTACGGGTTCACGACCCAGGCCTTGACGGCCAGGACGGCCGCGATCGCGATCGCGATGGTCACGACCCAGTCCGCGACGGTGTCCCACGGCGACGGCAGCGACGCCGTGAGGCGGTCGAGCGGGCTCTTCACGAGAGCGACCGCTCCCGGCTGCGCTCCCGGCGCCAGCTCTCGATCAGCGCGTGATTCCCCGAGAGGAGCACGTCGGGAACGCGCCACCCCCGGTACTCCGCGGGACGGGTGTAGTGCGGGAACTCGAGCCCGCCCTCGAGCGCCGCCGAGAAGCTCTCGACCGAGCCGCTCTCCTCCCGGATCGCGCCCGGGAGCCGGCGCGCAACCGCGTCGAGGAGCACCATGGCGGGAAGCTCCCCGCCCGAGAGCACGTACGGCCCGACGGAGATCCCGTCAGTGGCCACGTGCTCCACGATCCGTTCGTCGAAGCCCTCGAAGCGTGCGGAGAGAAGCGTCAGCGCCTCCTCGCCCGCGAGCTCCTCGACGAGCTCCTGGTCGAGCTGGCGGCCCTGGGGCGTGAAGGCGACCACCCGCCGGCCGGCCGCGTCGCCGTAGACGGCCTCGAGCGCGGCGCAGACGACGTCCACGCGCAGCACCATGCCGGCGCCCCCGCCGTAGGGCTCGTCGTCCACCTGGCCGCCCGAGAGCGGCGTGTAGTCGCGGTAGTTGAGGAAGCGCAGCTCCAGCTCCGACCCGAGCACGGCCGCGAGCGGGCGCTGCTCGGTGAGCCACGAGAACGCGTGCGGCAGCAGAGTGAAGACGTCGATCTGCACTGTCTACGAATCTAACCTTCGAGCAGGAACCCGGGGGCGACCACGATCCTGCCGCCGGGGAGGTCGACGGAGCGGACGCAGTCCTCCACGAGCGGCAGGACGGTTCCGTCCTCGAGCTCGAGCACGTCGTTCGCCACGCCCGGGATCACGTCCTGCACGCGGCCGAGGAGTCGGCCGCCCTCCTCCGCGACCGCGAGCCCGACGAGCTGGTGGACGTAGAACTCCCCTGCGCCGGCCGGCGGGAGCTCGGTAAGGGGGAGCTCGAGCGCGGCGCCGCGGGGAGCCGCGCGATCGAGCCGAACGACGAGATGCCCGCCGGCGTGCTTGGCCTCGACGACCACGGCCCGTTCCCGCGCGACATAGACGCGTGCGCCCTCGGCGAACCGCTCGGGGTCCTCGCTCGCGTCCTCCACGACGAACGCGCCCGCGAGCCCATGCGGTCGGCCGACGCGCCCGACGGAGATCCAGCCTTCAGCGGGCGTCAACGATCTCGAGCAGCGCGCGCTCGTGCCGGTGGCCGCCGCTCGCGCGGACGAGCGTCCGTAGGGCGCGGGCGGTGCGACCCTGGCGTCCGATCACCTTGCCGATGTCGTCCTCGGCCACGTGCAGCCGCAGGACGACGGCACCGTCCCGCTCGGTCCGCTCCACGCGCACCTCGTCGGGGCGGTCGACGAGACTCCGCGCGAGGTACTCGAGCAGCTCCTGCACCGGGTGGTTCTCCTAGATCCCCTGCGACTTCATGAGGCGCCGCACGGAGTCGCTCGGCTGTGCGCCCTTGGCCACCCAGTCGCGGATCTTGTCCCCGTCCAGGTCGATAGTCGACGGCTGCGTCTGCGGGTTGTAGCGGCCCACGATCTCGATGAAGCGGCCGTCGCGGGGCGAGCGCGCGTCGGCCACGACCACGCGGTAGATCGGGTTCTTCTTCGACCCCACGCGGGCCAGTCTGATGCGAGTTGCCATTCCGTCCTTTCTAGCGCCGCTTCTGGGCGGCTGCGAGCGATTGCAGGTTGGGCATCTTGCCCTTTCCCATCTGCTTGACCATCTTCGCCATCTGCTTGCGCGCCGTCAGGAGCTTGTTGACCTCCTGCACCGTCGTCCCGCTGCCGCCGGCGATGCGCGCGCGCCGCGACCCGTTGATGATCTCGGGCTTCCGGCGCTCCTCGGCGGTCATGGAGAGCACGATCGCCTCCACGCGCCCGAGTTGGCGGTCGTCCACGTCCACGCCCTGGAGCTGCTTGCCGAGCCCGGGGATCATGCCGACGACCGACTTGAGCGGGCCCATGCGGCGCATCATCTTGTAGCTCTGGAGAAAGTCGTCGAAGGTGAACTGGCCGGCGCGGAGGCGGCGCTCCATCTCCTCGTGCTCGTCCACCTCGGCGGCCTGCTCGGCGCGCTCGATCAGCGTGAGAACGTCGCCCATGCCCAGGATCCGCGAGGCCATGCGGTCGGGATGGAAGTACTCGAGCTGGTCGAGCTTCTCCCCGACCGAGGCGAGCGTGATGGGCTTGCCGGTCACCGCCTTGACCGAGAGCGCGGCGCCGCCACGCGCGTCGCCGTCGAGCTTGGTCAATACGACGCCGTCGAAGTCGACCCGCTCGGCGAAGGCCTCGGCCACGCCGACGGCCTCCTGGCCCGTCATCGAATCGAGGACGAGGAGGACGTTGTGCGGCTTCACCTCCCGGCGGACGGCGGCCAGCTCTTGCATGAGCGGCTCGTCGATCTGCAGGCGCCCGGCCGTGTCGACGATGACCACGTCGCGCCCCTGCGCGCGCGCCTGTTCGATCCCGTGCTTGGCGACGGCGACCGCGTCCTTGGTCGAACGGTCCGCGTAGACCGGGATCTGGATCTGCTTCCCCAACTGCTCGAGCTGGTCGATCGCCGCCGGGCGCTGGAGATCGGCCGCGACGAGCGCGGGCGACTTGCCCTCCTGCTTGCGCAGGAGGAGCGCCAGCTTGGCGGCGGCGGTTGTCTTGCCCGACCCCTGAAGGCCTGCGAGCAGGACGACGGTCGGCGGGCGGCCGGCGAAGGCGAGCTTCGTACCGCCCGAGCCCATGAGCGTCGTCAGCTCCTCGTGGACGATCCGCACCACCTCCTGGCCGGGCGAGAGGCTGCGCGTGACGGCCGAGCCGACGGCGCGCTCCCTGACTCGAGCAACGAAATCCTTGACCACCTTGAAGTTGACGTCGGCCTCAAGCAGCGCGAGCCGGATCTCGCGCATGGCGCGGGAGAGATCCTCCTCCGTGAGGACGCCGCGACCCCGGAGGTCGCCGAGTGCCGCTTGCAGCTTGTCGCCGAGCGTGTCAAACATGGCCAGCCGGGAAGTGTAGCCGTGGCCTATTTCCATCCCAGAGCCGAGGAGGAGAGCAGATGGCGGACATCGCCAAGGTCATCACCGTGATCGGAAACCACCCGGAGAGCTTCGCCAAGGCCGCCGACGTGGCGGTCCAGGAGGCGGCCAAGACCCTGCGGGGGATCACCGGCGCCGACGTGATCTCGATGAGCTGCGAGGTCGAGGGCGACCGCATCACGATGTACCGCACGACCGTGAACATCGCCTTCGCGCTCGAGCGCTGAGGCACCGAACGCCCGGCCGCTCCGGCCTTGTCCTTTCCGCACCAGGCCTGGACGGTCGGGCGCCCCCCGCTTCGAGCCTAGCGCCGAAAAGCGCGCGTGTGGCTCACGGATGTGCGCCGAAAGGGCGCCGCTCAGTCCTGCGCCACGAGCGCCCGCGCGAAGTCCTGCGGGTCGAACGGTTGCAGGTCGTCGAGCGCCTCGCCGACGCCTACGAGCTTCACCGGCAGCCCGAGCTCGTGCGTGACGGCGACGGCGACGCCGCCCTTCGCCGTGCCGTCGAGCTTCGTGAGCGCGACACCGGTCACGCCGACGGCCTCGTCGAAGAGCTTCGCCTGCCGGAGGCCGTTCTGGCCCGTGGTCGCGTCGAGCACGAGCAGCGTCTCGTGCGGCGCGCCGTCCAGGCGGCCCTCGATCACGCGCCGCACCTTGGCGAGCTCCTCCATGAGGTTCGTCTGCGTGTGGAGCCGGCCGGCGGTGTCCACCACGACTACGTCACGCCCGCGCGCTTCGGCGGCGGCGATGGCGTCGAAGGCAACGGCGGCGGGGTCGGCGCCGCGCTGGGAGCCGACGAAGTCAGCCCCGGAGCGCTCCGCCCAGATCTCGAGCTGCTCCTCGGCGGCGGCCCGGAAGGTGTCGGCCGCCGCCAGGACGACCGAGCGGCCCGACTCGCGCAGACGGTGGGCGAGCTTGCCGATCGTGGTCGTCTTGCCCGTGCCGTTGACGCCGACGACGAGCACGACCGCGGGCGGGCCGCCGAAGCCGAGCCGCTCCTGGCCGTCGACCGTCACGAGCTCGGTCACCACCTCCTCCAGGCCCTCGAGCAGGGCCTCGCGGCTCGCTGGCTCGCGCGCCTCCAGGCGCTCGACGATCTCGACCGTGGCCGGGACGCCGCAGTCGGCCGCGATCAGCGCCTCCTCGATGCGCTCCCAAGCCTCGGCGTCGCTGGGATCGAAGAGCAACTCCCGCGTGAGCGCCTGCCGGCTCGAGGCGAGCGAGTCGCGCAGCCGGCCGAACCACCCGCGGCGGGTCTCCTCGTCGGCGGCCGGGGCGCTCTCGGGGTCGCCCAGGAACTCCGCCCAGCTGCGCGTCACGCGCTGAGCGCCCGCGCCTCGGGCTCGGCCGCCAGTCGCTTCGAGACGACCTGCGAGATCCCGTCGGCGCCCATCGTCACGCCGTAGAGGATATCGGCGGCCTCGATCGTCCGTTTCTGGTGGGTCACGACGATGAACTGCGCCCGCCCGGCGAAGCGGCGGAGGAGCTCGGTGAACCTCCCGATGTTGGCGTCGTCGAGCGCGGCCTCGACCTCGTCCAGGACGTAGAACGGGCACGGGCGCGCGAGGAAGAGCGCGAACAGGAACGAGATCGCGCCGAGCGCCTTCTCGCCGCCCGAGAGGAGCGAGAGCCTCGTGACGCGCTTGCCCGCCGGCTGGAGCTCGATCTCGATCCCCGGCTCGCCGTCCTCTTCCGACTCCGACCTGAGCAGCCGTCCGCGACCGCCCGGGAAGAGCGTGGCCGCCACCTCCTCGAAGTGCCGCTCGACCTCACCGAGCGTCTCCTCGAAGCGCCGCTCGACGGTCTCCGTGAGCTCGTCCCGCAGGGAGGCCAGCTCGGTCAGCGAGCGCTCGAGGTCCTCCCGCTGCGTCGTCAGCTCCTCCAGGCGCGCCTTCTCGCGCGCGTGCTCCTCGGCGGCGAGCGGGTTCACCTGGCCGAGCGCCTCGCGCCGGCGCTCGTGCCGCTCGAGCTGCCCGCGCAGCTCCTCGGCCTCCTCGTCGGTGAGCGCCTCGGCCTCGGCGTCCTCGGGAAGCCGGCGGAGCACCTCGTCGCGCTCCGCCTCGAGCCGGGCACGCTCGATGCCGACCGCCGAGACCCGCTCGGCCGCCTCCGCCGCCGAGCGTCGCAGCTCGGCCTCCCAACCGCCCAGCCGGCGCAGCTCCTTGCCGAGCTCGCCTGCCCGGCTACCGCCGGCGTCCACGCGCGCCCGCAGCGCCGGCTCGAGCCGCGACGACGAGCCCATGGCGGCGTCGCACGACGCGGCCGCCCGCTCGCTGAGCTCCGCCAGCGTCCGCAGGACGTCCTCGCGGCGCACGGCGGGCTCCTCCGGAGCAGCCGCTTCGGTGTCCGCCGCGAACCACGTCTCGCCGCCGGAGACCGCCGCGAGCGCGCCACGGCGCTCGGCGTGAGCCTGTTCGAGCCGCGCCACGGCCTCGGCGAGCTCCATCCGTGTCGGCGACCACGCGCCGGCCGCGGCCAGCGCCCGCTCGTAGCTCGGCGGCTTGGGCGGCGAGGCAGCACGCGGCCGTTCGGCGTCCGCCCGCAGCCCGGCAGCAGTCTCCTCCAGCCGCTCGCGGCGCAGATCCAGGCGCTCGATCGCGCTGCGGAGCCGGTAGAGCGCGGCGGTCGCCTGCTCGTGGCGCTCCGCGGCCTCGGCCAGCCCGTCCTCCGCCCGCCGGCGCTCCTCGAGCACGCCCTCCAGGCGCTCGTCGCGCCCGCGCCGCTCCTGCGCGGCCTCGGTCAGGCGCTCCTCGACCTCGGCGAGCCGCTGCTCGATCCGCTCGAGCTCGGCGGCCGCGAGCCGCGCCTTCAGGCGCTCGATCTCCTCGCCTAGCTTGGCCGCGCGCTCTGCCGCGCTCGCCTGCAGCGCCAGCGGACGCAACCGCTTGCGCACCTCGTCCTCGAGGTCGCGCGCCCGCTCGACCTGGAGCTCGACTCGGCCGAGCTTCAGCTCCGCCCGGTGCCGTCGCCGCTTGAACGTGCCCAGCCCGGCCGCCTCCTCGACGAGCGCCCTCCGCTCGTGCGGCTTAGAGCCGAGGATCTCCTCCACCCGGCCCTGGCCGATGATCGAGTGCATCTCGCCCGCGAGGCCGATCCCGGCGAGCAGCTCGACCACGTCGGTGCGGCGCACGCGCGCCCGGTTGACCAGGTACTCGCCCTCGCCGCCGCGGTGCAGCCGGCGCATGATCGAGAGCTCGGCGACGTCGAGCGGGCCGTCCCCGTCCTCGTTGTCGAAGAGGAGCTCGACCTCGCACCAGTCGGCCGGTGGGCGCTCCTTCGAGCCGGCATAGAGCACGTCCTCGGGCCGCTCGGCGCGTAGCTCGCTCGGGCTCAGGCTGCCGGCGGCCCAGACGATCGCGTCGGATACGTTCGACTTCCCCGAGCCGTTCGGCCCCACGACCACGGCCACGCCCGGCTCGAGGCGCACCTCGACCTGATCCGGGAACGACTTGAAGCCCCGGATGGAGACGGAGCGCAGATACACGGCCGGAAGTGTGACGATTCGGACGGACGTGGGCACCGACGCGCTTCTCTGGGAACAGGCCGACTGGCTCGACGAGGCCGTCGAGTGGATCGAGGGCGAGCTCGCGCGGCTCGGCCGGGACGTGACCGGGCAGATGGAGCAGCCCCACGTGCGGCCCTGGTCGACCGTGCTGCGTGTCCCCACGGCAGCCGGCGACCTCTGGTTCAAGGCGTGCATGCCGGCGCTCGCGCACGAGGTGGCCGTCGTCGAGGTCCTCTCACGCCGGTGTGGCGATTCCCTGCCGGAGCTTCTCGCGGCGGACGCCGCACGCGGCTGGATGCTGCAGACGGACGCCGGGGAGCGCGTCCGCGAGCTGGCCGACCCCGAGCGCTGGGTGGAGATCCTGCCGCGCTACGCCGGGCTGCAGGTCGACGCCGCCGAGATCGCCGACGAGCTCCGGCGCGTCGGCGCGCCCGACCGCGGGCTAGCCGCGCTCCCCGCCGCCTTTGAGGACCTGCTCAGGCGCCAGCGGGATCTCGAGCCGGGCGCCGTGACGCAGCTTCGCGAGCGGATCCCGCGCATCGCCGAGCTCTGCGACGAGCTCGCGGCCCTCGGACTGCCCGAGACCATCCAGCACGACGACCTCCACTCGGGGAACGTCTTCGTCCGCGACGGCCGCTACCTGTTCATCGACTGGGGCGACGCCTGCCTTGCCCATCCGTTCCTCACGCTCCACGTGACGCTGCGCGTGCTCGCCTACGAGCTCGGCCTGCCCGAGGACGCGCGCGAGCTCGACCGCTTCCGCGACGCCTATCTGGAGCCCTGGACCGCTTTCCGGCCCGCGGACGAGCTCGTCGCCGCGCTTCCCGCCGCCGACCTCCTCGGCGCGCTCGGCCGCGCCCTCAACTGGCAGCTCGTCGCCGAGGGCGCCCCGCCGGCCGACCGTGGCGAGTACGACGAGGATGTGGCCGACCGCCTACGGCTCCTCGCCGAGCGGCTCTAGGAGGGATTGGCGAAACGTCGTTCGTCGCAGGGGTGCGATGGTCGTTCCGAGGCAAGGACGCAGGGAGCGCCGATAGTCGTCACTATCGGCGCGACTGAGGACGCAGCATCGGGGCGAGCAGCGCGGCCCTGCGGCTCAAGCGCCTGTTTCGCCAAGCCCTCCTAGCTCGAGCGAGCGCAGGCCGCGCAGGTCGACCCAGACGCGCCGCTCGGCACGGACGACCCGCAGGAGCACCGAGCCGCACGCGGGGCAGCGGGCGACGGTGCCGGGGGCGTGAACGTAGACGACCAGCGTCGCCACCTCGCCCACTGCCCCGCACGAGCTGCAGGTGCCGCGCGCCGCGGTCATCTCCCGGCCGAAGAGCTCGCCGAGCAGCCCGCCGAGCGCGTTTCCGTCCAGCCTCAGATCGGCGTCTTCCATCGTCAACCTCCCGTCGGGCCGAAGCGTTCCGTCTTCACGCGGGCGGGCTCGTGGCCGAGGGCGACGAGCGCCTCCGCCGCGACCTCGACGAAGCGCGTCGGGCCGCACACGAACACGGTCGCCGCCGGGTCGGCCGGCCCGAAGACCTCGGCGAGCATGTCGGCGTCGATGCGCCGGTCGTAGCCCGCCCAGCCCGGCGGCCGCTCGCGGGTGAGCGTGTAGGCGACGCTCGGCCCGCCTGTGCCGCCGGACAGGCGTTCGAGCTCCCCCCGGTAGAGCACGTCGGCCAGCGAGCGGGCCGAGTAGAGGAGCGTCGCGGGCACATCTGAGGCCGCCGCCTCGCGGTGGCGCAGCATCGCCATCAAGGGCACGATCCCGGAGCCGCCCGCGACCAGCCGGAGCGGGCCGCCGTCCGCCTCCCAGACGAAGTAGCCGCCGATCGGGCCGCGGAGCTCGAACCGGTCACCGACGCGCAGCTCGCCGACGAGGAAGGGCGAGACCTCGCCGTCCTCGAGCCGCTCGACGGTCAGGGCCAGACGCGAGTCCTCGGGCGCGGACGCGATCGAGTAGCTGCGCTGCGCCTGGTAGCCGTCCTCGGCCGTCAGGCGGACGTCGACGTGCTGCCCGGCGCGATGCCCGGGCCAGTCCGGGACGTCGAAGACGATCGTGGCCGCGCTCGGCGTCTCGGGAGCGACCTCGACGACCTCCGCGCCCCGCCAAACTAGTCGCCCCAGTACCGCTGCTCCCGCCACGGGTCGCCGTAGAGGTGGTAGCCGAGCTCCTCCCAGAAGCCGGGCTCGTCGTCGTCCATGAGCCGGAGGCCGCGCACCCACTTCGCGCTCTTCCAGAAGTAGAGGTGCGGGACGAGCAGGCGCGCCGGGCCGCCGTGCTCCGGCTCGAGCGGCTCGCCGTCGTAGCCGAAGGCGACCCATGCCTTGCCGTCGGTGACGTCCTCGAGGGGGAGGTTCGTCGTGTACCCGCCGTCGCAAAACGCGGTCAGGTAGCCGGCCTCGGCGTCCACTGCGGCGAGCAGGGTGTCTACGGACACGCCTTCCCAGGTCGTGTCCAGCTTCGACCACTTCGTGACGCAGTGGATGTCGACCGTGACCGTCTCGCTCGGCAGCGCGCGGAACTCCTCCCACGACCAGCGCGCGAGCTGCTCGCCGTCCTGCGCCAGGATCGCGAAGCTCCACTCGGACGGCGGCACGTGCGGGGTCGGGCCCGCGGAGAGGACGGGGAAGTCGTCCGTCAGGTACTGGCCGGGCGGGACGCGCCCGCTCTCGTCCGGCTCGCGCCGCCGGCCGCGGAAGCCGCGGGTGACGAAGGTCACACCGACAGTCTGTCAGCTACGGAGCGCGGCGCTCGACCTCGTCGCCGCGCGCGAGGAGGATCTCGCTCACGAGCTCGGGGCCGAAGAGCCCGTGCTCGACCACGCCGGGCACTGCGGAGAGCCGTGCCGCGAGCTCGGGCGGCTGGCCGACCGGCCCGAGGTAGTCGGCGATCAGGCCGCCGTCGGGGCTCGGCGGCACATCGCGGAGCTTCGCCTCCCCCAGCCGGCGAAGCGTCGCCTCGACGCCGTAGGCCAGAAGCTCGAGGGGGACGGGCGGCCCGAGCGCGTCGACGTCCTTGTCCGACGAGGCGATGACGATGAAGCGGTCGGCCGCGGCCGCCACCACCTTCTCGCGGGTGTGCGCGGCCCCGCCGCCCTTGACGAGCCAGCCGGACGGGTCGATCTGGTCGGCGCCGTCAACGGCGAGATCGAGGCGCTCGACGCCGGCGAACGGCTCGACGGGGAGGCCCAGCTCGCGCGCGGCCGCCTCCGTGCGCGGCGACGTCGCCACGCAGCGCAGCCGCAGCTCGCGTCCGGCCAGGGCCGTCAGGAAGTAGGCCACGGTCGACCCGGTGCCCAGCCCGAGAAGCATGCCGTCCTCGACGAGCTCGGCCGCCGCCTCGGCCGCGCGGCGCTTCTCGTGCTCCGTGTCGCCGGCGCTCACGGCTCAGGCGTCCGTGACGCGCAGCTTCTCGAGCGCCTCGCGCGCCGCCACCTGCTCGGCCGCCTTCTTGGAGGCGCCCTCGCCCGTCCCCGCCGCTTCCCCGTCGATCACGGCCGCGCAGGTGAAGCGGCGGTCGTGCGGAGGGCCCTCGACTTCGACGACCGCGTACGTGACCGAGAGCGCCCGGCGCGCGAGCTCCTCCTGAAGCTCGGTCTTGTAGTCGACGTGGCCCTCGAGGGCATAGTCGATGCGGTCGCGGAAGGCGTCTACGATCGGCAGGCGGATCGACTCGAAGCCGTGCTCGAGGTAGAGCGCCCCGAGGCAGGCCTCGACCAGGGCGGCGAGCACGTTTCGGTTGACCGAGAGCCGCTTGAGCTCGTCCGGGTCGACCTCGCCCGCATGGCCCGCGAAGAGCTCGCCGAGCCCGAGTCGCTTGCCGACCACGGCGCAGCTCTGGCGCGAGACCACGTGCGCACGGATCTTCGCCAGGCGCCCCTCGGCGAAGTCAGGGAAGCGCTCGTAGAGCTCTTCCGCGATCGCGAGGCCGAGCACGCTGTCGCCGAGGAACTCGAGCCGCTCGTAGGAATCCGCGCGGCTGGGCGCCCACGAGGCGTGCGTGAACGCGTGCCGCAGGCGCTCGACCGGGAGCGCCTCGATCAGGGCGAGGAGAGCGTCCCCGGCGCTCTCGCTACTGGTGGGAGGAGATGTACTCGACGGCCTGGCCGACGGTCTGGATCTGCTGGGCATCCTCGTCCGAGATCTTGATCCCGAACTGGTCCTCGAGCTCCATGATCAGCTCGACGAGGTCGAGCGAGTCGGCGTCGAGATCCTCCTGGAACGAGGCCTCCTCCGTGATCTGGCCCTCCTCGATCCCGAGCTGCTCTACCAGCACGTCCTTCACCCGCTCGTGGATCTCCTCGCGCGTAGCTGCCATCTCGGTTCTCTCCTGCCTTTCTGTGGTCTGCGGACGCCCGGCGGGACGGCGCCGGATGCTACCACGGCGCGGTCGGACGTTCAGGAGGCGGCCGCCTCGCCGGCGCGCGCCGCCAGCCGTTCGGCGACCCGGTCGACCACGGAGCCGGAGACACCGCGCGCCGCGTAGCGGATCGCGTTCGCGATCGCCGTGCGCGACGAGTTCCCGTGCGCGATCACGACGAGCCCGCGCAGGCCGAGGAGATATGCGCCGCCGTACGTGTCGGGGTCGAGCCGCGCGCGCAGGGCACGCGCCGCCGGCCGGACGAGCAGGCCGCCCAGACGCCCGCGGAAGGAGCTCGTCACCTCGTCCCGGTACGTCTCGAGCGTGGCCTTGATCGTGCCCTCCATCAGCTTCAGCGCCACGTTCCCGGTGAAGCCGTCGCAAACGACCACGTCCGCCGCCTTGCGCAGGAGGTCGCGGCTCTCGACGTTGCCGATGAAACTGAGCCCCGGGGCGGCCGCGAGCTGCTCGTGCGCCTCCCGAACGAGCCGGTTTCCCTTCTCGGGCTCCTCGCCGATCGAGAGGAGCGCGACGGTGGGCCGGGCGAGCTCGGCGATCTCCTCGGCGAAGACGGCGCCCATGTGGGCGAACTGGAGCAGGTGCTCGGGGCGCGCGTCGGCGTTGGCGCCGGCATCCAGGAGGATCGAGGGCCCGCCGAGCGACGGCAGGGGAACGGCGATGGCGGGCCGGTGGACGTCGGGCAGGCGGCGCACCTCGACCAGCGCGGCGGCGAGCATGGCGCCGGTGTTCCCGGCGGAGACGACCGCGTCCGCGTCCCCGTCTCGGACGGCGCGGCAGGAGCAGAAGAGGGAGCTCTCGCGCTTCTCCCGCAGGGCGTCCGACGGCTTCTCGTCCATGGCCACGATCCCCTCGGCGTGGACGATCTCGAGCCCGCCCCCCAGCGGCTCGAGCACCTCACGCGGGCCGTAGAGGACCGGGACGACGTCGTCGGAGACAGCCTCGAGCGCGCCGGCGACGATCTCCTCCGGCGCCCGATCGCCGCCCATGGCGTCGACGGCGACGCGGACGGCCATTGGCACTAGGGAGCGGGCGTCTCGAGCGGCTCGACCTCGCGGCCCCGGTAGGTGCCGCAGGTCGGGCAGACGTGGTGAGGCCGCTTGGGCCGGTGGCACTGCTGGCACTCCACGAGCGCCGGCACAGCCGCCTTGTGGTTCGCGCGCCGCTTGTCGCGGCGCGACTTGGACGTTTTTCGCTTCGGAACGGCCATCGCGGCGGTCGAGTATAGCGACTGGGCCCCGCGCCCCCGGGAGTCGGCCGCTAGAGGCGGTCGCGCAGCTCGGAGAGGGCCGCCCAGCGCGGGTCGGTGGCTTCCCCCTCGTGCTCGTGCGGCTCGCGGTTGAGGTCGCGGCCGCACACCGGGCAGAGGCCGGCGCAGTCGTCCCGGCAGAGGATCTTGTCCGGGAGCGCGAGCGCGACCGCGTCGCGCGCCCAGGCGGAGAGATCGAGGCGACCGTCGGCGAGGTACGGCGTCGTCAGCTCGTCGGACTCGCCCGGGCTCGTTGCGTTGTACTCGCGGCTCGCCACGTGGCGCGAGACACCCGCGTCGGCCAGGCAGCGCACGCAGGGGCCGACCAGGCGCACGTCGAGCTCGAGCTCGAGCACGAGGCCCGAGCTCGTCTGCGTGAGCGTCAGCGCCGCCTCCGGGCTCTCCGGCAGCGGCAGGTAGCGCTGGCCGCCGAGCTCGAGCGGCTCGAGGTCGACCTCGCGGACGTCCTGGAACTGCTCGCCCGCGCGCAGCTTGACGTTGCGGACGTTGAAGATCGTCACGTCCGCCACGGTAGCGAACGGAAAACGGGCTAGACGGGCTGCTGCTCGTCGGTCGTCATGCCCGCGACGACCGACTCCTGCGAGCGCTCGTGGAGTCGCTCGCGGCCCCGGCGCACGGCGCCGAGGAACTTGTCCAGGTTGACCTCGAGCGTGGAGAGGATCGAGTCGGCCCAGTCCTCCATCTCGAGCCGTGTCTCCCGTGCCTGCCTGCGCGCCTCCTCGACGATCTCCTGCGCCTGGCGCTCGGCAAGCTTGACGATCTCGGTCTGCGAGGCCTCGCGGACGGCCTGCTCCCGCGCCTCGCCGAGGATGCGGTCGGCTTCGCGCTTGGCCTCCGCGAGCATCTCCTGCCGCTCCTTCACGATCCAGCGCGCCTGCTTGATCTCTTCCGGGATCGTGGCGCGCATCTGGTCGAGGATGTCGTAGATCTCCTCGCGGTCGATCCGCACCTGGTCGGTGAGCGGCACCGCCTTCGCGTTGTGCACGAGATCGTCGAGCTTGTCGATCAGTACGAGGACGTCCATGCCGGGGATGGTACTGGCGTCGGCGGCCGACGTGTGCTCAGTCCTGCGGGCTCAGGGGCGCCCCCGGTCGCCCGTTGGGGTACAGCTCGCGGAAGCGCTTCGCGACCGCGGCGGTCACCAGCCCCTCGACGT
>JBOHAM010000170.1:0-9592 GCA_050697735.1 Gaiellaceae bacterium
CCAGATCGACCTCATCGCCACCGAGGAGGGCGTCTTCCCGGCGGACGAGATCTCGGTGCTCACCGACCGCACGCCCTTCTTGCGCGAAGGGTACGAGCTGCTGCGCGCGTAGCGGCGTGGGCTGCATGCGTCGCCGCGCCGGCATGACCCTGCTGGCGGTGGGGCTGCTTCTCGGGACGGTCGCCGCCTTCACGTACACGGAGGCGCTCAAGCTCGAGCGCTCGCCCGTCGGCGGGGCGCGCTTCGATCGCTGGCTCTCGCCCGTCTGTGATTGCCCGCACGAGACCGCGGCTCTCAGCTTCCAGCTGCGTCAGGCCGAGCGCATCTCCGTCGCGGTCGTGGACTCCGACGACGAGCGGGTGCGCCAGCTCGCCACTGCGATCGCCCGGCCGCCCGGGCGGGTCACGTTCACCTGGGACGGGCGCGACCAGGCCGGCGAGGTCGTCCCCGACGGTGCCTACCGGCTGAGGATCCGCCTCCTCGACGAGCGGCGGAGGATCGTCGTTCCCGAGGACGTGCTGGTGGACACGAAGGCTCCCCGCGTGCGGTTGCGCGGCGTCTCGCCCACCGTCCTCTCCACCGGGGAGACCCTGGTCGTCCGCTACCGCTCGGACGAGGGCGGGGTCCCGATCCTCGTCGTCGACGGCCTCGAGGTCCTGCGCGGCGACCGGCGGGCGGCGGGCTCCCGAAGGCTCAGGTGGCCGGACGCGGTGGCCGAGGGGATGCTCTCGCCCGGCTTCAACGACGTGCGGCTGGTGGTCGAGGACGCGGCCGGCAACCGCTCCGAGCCGACGGCCGCGATCACGATCCTCGTCGCTTAGCGGCCCGAGCCGAGTTGAAAGCGGCCCCGGGGCCGCGGCTCGGAGGCCTGCGGGTCTGTGCGGGCGGGCTCGCGCGCCGGGTCCGGGATGGTGACCAGGCAGGCGGCGGCGAGGCCGACCACGAGCCATGTGAAGGGATCCTCGAAGAAGCCGCTGTAGGAGAGCGAGTGCACGACGAGCAGGGTGAGAGCGGCCAGGAGCGAGAGGCCGAAGGCCGGTTGGCGCCGCATGGCCAGGAAGCTGCCGAAGGCGGCCGCGGCGAGGAAGGCGACGTACGCGGCGAGCCCGAGCACGCCCAGCTCGGCGGCGACGGTGAGCGGTGTCGTGTGCGAGACGTTGCGGCTCTCCCGCTCGCGGGCGTCCTCGAGCCGGCTGCTCGCGAGCGCCTGGGCGCCGATGCCGACTCCCGCCACCGGGTGGTCGACGAAGACGGGGGTCGTCAGCGAGACGAGCGTCCAGCGGCCGCCGGTCGCCCGGCGGGCCGACTCGTCCCAGACCGTGGTCGCGAACAGGCCGGCCCCCGCGAGGACGAGCGCGGCCGCGGTCACGGCGACGATCCGGCGGGCCTGCCGGTCGCCCGCGAGGAGGGCGATCACGACGACGGCGGCGAAGAGGGCGACGAAGGTCGTCTGCGAGTAGGAGAAGTAGAGCCCGGCGAGCAGCAGCGCCATGAGCGGCAGGCCCAGGGCGAGGCGAACGCGCTCGAACCAGAGGAGGACGAGGAGGACGGCGATCCCGAGGGCGACATAGCGTCCGTAGATGCTCGAGTCGGAGAAGATCGAGGTGACGCGGAAGAACGAGGTGTAGGCGTTCGCCGACTGCAGGTCGTCCGCGAAGAAGAGCGTGTGCGTCCACTGCTGCCAGAGCCCGATGGCGGCCAGGACGCCGGTCGAGGCGAGAAGGACGGCGGCGAGGCTGCGGGAGACGAGCGTGGTAAGGACCACCTGGGCCACCACGGCCACGAGAACGGCTCCCGGGAAGAGGAAGAAGAAGAGCTCGATCGCGCCCTCACGCGGATCCTGCGACCAGAGGAGGGAAAGCCCGGCCAGGGCGACGTAGGCGGCGGTTGGCACCGCGAGGAAGAGCGGGAGCGGGCGCAGCCGCGCCCCGCGGGCGAGCCCGAACGCGAGCGCGAGGACGGCCGCTGCCAGGACGCCGTAGAGCGGCACGAGCAGGAACGCCTCCTCGCCCGCGATGTCGAGCGGGACCCGCACGGGAGCCGCCGCCAGCAGCGCGGCCGGGACGGCCGCGGGGAAGCGGACGAACAGCGCGGCGGCGCCGGTGAGCCCGGCGAGGCAGACGGCCAGCAGCCCGAGCCGGGCCGGCGACCGGGTGAGGGACTCGATCTGGTCGGGGACGAGCGCGAACGCCAGGCCGGCCTGGGCGGCGGCGATCAGCGCGAGCCCGGCGGCGAAGACGAGCCGCGCCCGCGCGAGGAGGACGAGCGGGGCCGCGACCGCACCCGCGATTGCAGCCGCCTCAGCCAGTTCGACACGCTCCATCCGCCTCGGCGGCGAAGCCTACCGGCAGTCGGCGCAGAGGCCCGAGACCTCGAGCCGGTGGCCCGTGGTTACAAACCCGTGCTGGCGGGCGACGCGCTCGAGCCAGGGGTCGAGCTCGCAGTCCACGAGCTCGACGACGCGGTGGCACTCCGAGCAGAGCAGGTGATGGTGGTGCCCGTCGCCGCACCAGCGGTAGCAGAGCTCGCCGGCGTGGTGGGAGAGCGCGTCGACGACCCCGGCCTCGGCGAGCAGCCGCAGCGTCCGGTAGACGGTGGCGAGACCGAGCCGCTCGCCGCCCGCGCGCAGCCGCTCGTGCAGCTCCTGGGCCGTGACGTCGTCGCGCTCGCCCGCGAGCTCGGCGAGGACGGTCGTGCGCTGCCTCGTCGCCCGCAGTCCCGCTCCGGAAAGCAGCTCCTCCGCTTGCTCCAGTTGCTCGGCCGTAGCCACGGGGCTATGCTAGCAGCGCGTGATAACGAGAATCGTTCTCATCTATGCTGCGGTCATGCTCGCGGTCGCGGTCGCGGTGACGGCCGCGGGTTGCGGCGGCGACGCCGGGGCAAGCGACGGCGAGACCGAGGTCGTCGTGGGGTTCTACCCCCTCGCCTTCGCCGCGGAGAGGATCGGCGGCGAGGGCGTCGAGGTGACGAACGTGACGCCCGCGGGCGCCGAGCCACACGACGTCGAGCTGTCCGTCCGGGACGTCGAGCGCGTGCGCTCCGCCGACCTCGTCCTCTACGCCGGCGGAGACTTCCAGCCCGCGCTCGCGGAGGCCGCCGGCGAGGCCGAAGGGCGAGCGGTCGACGTGCTCGCGGGCCTCGAGCTGCGCGTGGGCGACCCGCACGTCTGGCTCGACCCGCTCCGCTTCGCCGAGGTGGTCGAGCGGATCGGCACGGAGCTGGGAGTGCCGAGCGCCGCACGGCGGTTCGTCTCCGAGCTGGACGAGCTCGACGCGGACTACCGCGCCGGCCTCGCCGACTGCGAGCGCCGCGAGCTCGTCACCGGCCACGACGCCTTCGGCTACCTGGCGGAGCGGTACGGCCTCGAGGCGATCCCGATCGCGGGCGTCGCTCCCGAGACCGAGCCGAGCCCGCGCGACCTCGAGGAGATCGCCGGGCTCGTGGCCGAGCGCGGCGTCACGACCGTCTTCGTCGAGACGCTCCTCTCGCCCGAGGTCGCCGAGACGGTCGCCCGCGAGGCTGGGGCCGACACAACCGTCCTCAACCCGCTCGAGGGGCTCACGGAGGAGGAGCTGGAGCGCGGCGAGGACTACCTCTCCGTCATGAGGGCGAATCTCGAGGCGCTCCGGGAGGGGCTGGGATGCCGCTAGCGGTCGAGCTCGCGGACGTGTCCTTCTCCTATCGACCGGGCGCGCCCGTGCTGAGCGGGGTCGACCTGCGCGTCGAGGAGGGCGAGTTCGTCGCCGTCGCCGGGCCGAACGGCGGCGGGAAGACGACGCTCGTCCGGCTCGCGCTCGGCCTCGCGCGGCCGCAGGCCGGCTCGGTGCTCCTCTTCGGCGAGCCCGCCCACCGCTTCTCGCGCCGCTCGACCCTCGGCTACGTCGCTCAGCGCGCGCAGGTCGGAACGCAGGGCCCGGTGACCGTGCGGGAGGTCGTGGCCGCCGGACGACTCGCCCAGGGCGGCCTCCTCGGACCGCTTCGCCGCCGCGACCGGGCGATCGTCGCGGAGGCGATCGGCGACGTCGGCCTGTCCGAGCTCGCGGATGCGCCGCTCGCGAGCCTCTCGGGCGGGCAGCAGCAGCGAGCCTTCATCGCCAAGGCCTTCGCGGGCGAGCCCTCGCTGCTCGTGCTCGACGAGCCGACCGCGGGCGTCGACGCCGAGTCGCAGGAGGCGCTCGCCCGCCTGCTCGGCCGCCTGCACGCCGACCGGCGGGTGACGACCCTCTACGTCTCGCACGAGTTCGGCGCCGTCGAGGGCATCGTCGAGCGGCTCGTCCTCGTCCGCGGGGGAATCGTCTTCGACGGGTCGCCGAAGGACCTGCCCTCGGAGTGGCACGACCCCTCCCACTCGCATGCTCGAGTCTGAGTTCATGCGCCTCGCGTTCGGGACGGGGGCCGTCGTCGGCCTCCTCGCGCCGGCCGTCGGCTTCTTCCTCGTCCAGCGCAACATGAGCCTGATCGGCGACGGGATCGGCCACACCGCCTTCGCCGGCGTCGCGGCCGGCTACCTGCTGGGCGTCTCGCCCGTGCTGGCGGCGCTCGTCGCCTCGGTCGCGGGCGCCGTCGGAGTCGAGTGGCTGCGCTCGCACCGCCAGGCCGCCGGTGACCAGGCCCTCGCGCTCCTCTTCTACACGGGGATCGCGGCCGGGGTCGTGCTCGCCTCCTCGGCCGGCGCGCTCGACGTCGACCTCTTCGCGTTCCTGTTCGGCTCGATCCTGACCGTGACCCGCGGCGACCTCGTGCTCGTCGCCGTCCTGGGCGTGGCCGGACTCGCCGCCGTCGCGCTCCTCTACCGCGCGCTCGCGGCGGTCGTCGTCGACGAGGAGGGCGCGCGGGTCGCCGGCGTGCCGGTGGCGGCGCTGAACGTCCTCGTCGCGGGCCTCGCCGGCGTCACGATCGCGCTCTCGATGCGTATCGTCGGCATCCTCCTGATCGCGGCGCTCATGGTCCTGCCCGTCGTCGCGGCGGGCCGAGTCGCGTGGAGCATGCGCTCGTCGATCCTCCTGGCCATGGGCATCGGGCTCGCGTCGGTCTTCGCCGGGCTCACGGTCGCCTACTACGGCGACCTCCCTCCCGGCGGGGCGATCGTCCTCCTCGCCGCGGGCGCCTTCGTGGCGGCGAGCGTCGTCAGGGCCGTCTCTCAGCGCCTGGGCTCGAGCCCGTAGAGCCGCCGGTAGCCCGTGAGGTAGAGGCGGTCGTCGTCGGCGACGATCGGCGTGTACTTGCCGTCGGGGAACTCCCAGATCTTCCTCCCGGTCCGGGCGTCGAGCGCGAACGTCCGCTCCTCCAGCGTCGAGAAGTAGACGACTCCCTCGATGACGGTCGCCGAGCCCGAGATCCGCCCCTTCGCGTCGAAGGACCAGCGGACGTCGCCCGTTCCGGCGTCCAGCGCGTAGAAGCGGCTGTCGTGGGAGCCGACGTACACCCTCCTGTTCCACACGGCCGCGGACGAGTAGACGTAGCTCCCGGTGCTCTTCGCCCAGAGGAGGTTGCCGGTGCGCGCGCCGAAGGCGTAGACACGGCCGTCCGTGTTCCCTATGTAGACGCGGCCGTAGGCGACCGCCGGCGTGGCGTAGAAGTTCGCCACCCCGCTCGCGGCCCAGCGCTGCCGGCCGGTGCGCGCGTTCAGGGCGTACACGTTGCCGTCGTAGGAGCCGATGAAGATTGTCCCGTTCCGGTAGGCGGGGCCGCCCTTGACCTGGTCGTCCGTCTCGAACGTCCAGAGGACGCGCTTCGTCTTCGCGTCGAGCGCGTACACCTTCTGGTCCCAGGAGCCGAAGTAGAGGACGCCGTCGACGAGGAGCGGTGACGACTCGATCACGCCCGCGCGGAAGCGCCACAGGATCTCCCCCGTATCGGCGTCCATCGCCATGAGGAAGCCTGGATCGTCCTCCTCGCGCTCGCGGCACGGAGTCGGGTCCATGAGCGGCTGGTAGACGACGCCGTCGCCGATCACCGGGGCGGCCGCGGTGCAACGGCCGAACCGCCGCTCCCAGTCGACCCTGCCGGTCTCGGCGTCCACGGCGATGAAGCGCCCCGTGATCGTGCCCACGTAGAGGCGGCCGTAGCCGACCACCGGCGGGAACTCCATCAGGCTGCCCGCGCTCCTCCGCCAGATCTCCCGGAAGGGAGGCCGGTGCCGGTACTCGGGCGCGAAGCGCGTGCCCGCCTCGTCGTAGCCGTACGTCGGCCAGGGGATCTCGCGCGCGACCTCCTCGGGCCGCGTGGTCGCGCCCGGCTCCTCCGTCGTCTCGAACTCGGTCGAGGCCGAGCCGCGAATCGTCCCGGGGCTCCGTTGCTGCCAGGCGAGCACGCCCGCCACGGCGGCACCGGCGGCGAGCAGGAGCAGCGCGCCGATCACCAGCAGCCAGCGCTTCCTCATCGGCGGCGTCTCGGCTCGACGGCCCAGATCTGCTGGCGGCCGTGCAGCAGGAGCCGGCGCCCGCTCCCGGAGATGGGGACGTACGCGCCCTGCGGGAAGGACCAGACCTGGCGGCCGGTCCGCCAGTTCCAGGCGCGGATCCCGCCTTCGAGGTTGGCCGCGTAGACGAGGCCGGCCACTACCTGGACGGCGCCGGAGACGCGGCCGCCGGCGGGGCGGCTCCAGAGCACCCTGCCCGAGCTGACTGAGGCGGCGTAGACGGAGCCGCCGTGCGTCCCGAAGTAGACGCGCCCGCGGTAGACGGCGGGCGACGAGTAGAGATAGGAGCCGGTCGGAATCCGCCATAGCAGGCGCCCGGTGCGCGCGGAGAGCGCCGAGAGGCCGGAGCCGACGGAGGGCGCGAAGACCCGGCCGCCCGCGACCGCCACCGTCCCGTAGACCTTGGTGCCCGCGCTGCCTCTCCAGATCACGCGGCCGGTGCGCGCGTCGAGGGCGAAGACGCGCCCCGCGTAGTCGCCGAAGTAGAGGCGGTTGCCCACGAGCGCCGGGCTGGACGTGATCTTGACCCCGCCCCGGTAGATCCAGCGGGGGCGGCGGCGGTCGAGGTCGAGCGCGTAGACGTTCCCGTTCGTCCCGCCGAAGTACGCCACCCCGCCCCTGATCACCGGCGAGGGCTCGGCGGTCCCGCTGCTGAAGCGCCAGCGCACCCGGCCCGTGGCCATGCTCGAGACGGTGACGTCGCCGGGGCTCATCGACGTGCTGACGACCACGCCTCGCTGCGGGTCGACCGCGGGCGAGGACGCCATCAGCGAGCCCACGCGCTTCTTCCAGAGGACGCGCCCGGTCTCCATCGAGATCGCGCGCAACCAGCCGCGCATGGTGTGCACGTACGCAACGCCCTCCCAGACGACCGCCGGGAACTCCATGAACCCGTGCAGGTGGCGGCTCCAGACTCGTCTGAACGGAGGCTTCGCCCGGATGGAGGAGTGGGCCTGCGTGCGGGCGGCGTTGGCGCCGTAGAGCGGCCACTGGAGGGCCGGCCGCCAGATCCGGATCCTCGGCGCCCTGCGGTCGCGCAGGTCGACGCGGACGGTTCGCGGCGCGTAGCCCTTTGCGGAGACGCGGATGCTCAGCGCACGTTTGCCGCGCGAGCCGGCGACGCGGGCGACTCCCGTCCGGGTCGTCCGCGCGTTCTCACCGGCCACGACCACGCGCGCCCGCGGAACGGGCTTCGAGGTGTCGCCGTCGAGGACGCGGACGACCAGGTCGGGAGGCGGGGTCGGCGGTGCGGCCTCGGTCTCGGCGGTCACCTGCGGGATGGCCCGGCGCTCCCCCTCGTCTCCGGGGTCGTCCGAGCAGCCGGTCAGGCCGAGCAGGAGCGCCGCCGAGGCGAGCGCCCCCAGCGCATAGGTACGACTGGAGCGAGTCATCCCGAGACGGCGAGACAGGGTACCGGCCGCGCCCGACCGCACGTGCCGGTCCCGCCGTCCGCCGCCGGGTACGGTAGCCGCGTGCTTCGGGCCCTCTTCTGGCTCAGCGCGGGCGCGCTCGCGTGGACGCACGCCGGCTACCCGCTGGCGGCGGCCGCCCTCGCGCGGCGCCGGCCGCGGCCGGTGCGCAAGGCGGACGTGACGCCGGAGGTGACCGTGGTGGTCGCCGCCCACGACGAGGAGGGCGTGATCGCCCGCCGCCTCGAGAACCTGCTCGCGCTCGACTATCCGCCCGACCGGCTGGCGGTCGTGGTCGCCTCGGACGGCTCCGCCGACGGCACGCACGCTGCGGTGGAGGAGGTGGCAGCCGGAGATGCCCGCGTCCGGCTGGTGCGCCGCCCGCGGGGCGGCAAGGTCGCAGCACAGGACGCCGTAGTGGGGGAGCTCGAGAGCGAGGTCGTGGCCTTCACGGACGCGAACGCCCGTTGGGCGCCCGACGCGCTTCGCATCCTCGTTCGCAGCTTCGCCGACGAGGACGTGGCGTATGTCTGCGGCCGCCTCGAGCTCGAGCGGCCCGACGGGACGAGCCGCGAGCCGCTCTACTGGCGCTACGAGCTCCGGCTCCGCGAGAGCGAGTCCAGCCTCGCCGGCGTGACGGCGGGGAACGGCGCGATCTACGCCGTGCGCCGCGCCGACTACGCGGAGAGCGACCCGCGGCTCGGACACGACCTCGGCTTCCCCTACCTGATGGCGCAGCGGGGCCGCCGGCCGGTCTACGAGCCGGGGGCCGTGGCGTATGAGCGAGCCCCGACGGACACCGAGGACGAGTTCGGGCGCCGGGCGCGCATGCACGCCCAGGGCTGGCTGCACCTGCTCAGCGGACGGATGCTGCAGCCTGCCGAGCCCCTCTACGTGGCCCAGCTCGTCTCGCACCGCGTCCTCCGGTACCTGAGCGGGCCGCTCCACATCGTCCTGCTCGGCTCCAACATCGCCCTGGCCGGCCGGGGCGGCGCCTACCGCGCCGCGCTCGCCGCCCAGCTCGCCTGGCTCGGGCTCGCAGCGGCCGGACGGCTACGGCTCCCGCTCCCGGGCGCCGCCATCGCCTACCACTACGCCGTGCTCACCGCGGCGACGGTCGCCGGCCTCACGCGCTGCCTCCGCGGCGACGTCCCGGCGGTCTGGGACAAGGCCGCAGGCACGCGCTAGAGCCCGCGGCTCGCCGTCCACAGATTTCCGAGTTATCCCAGACCGTTCCGGCCACGCCCGGGGTCAGACCCCCGACGTGGCCGGGAGGGACGGCCGCGCGCGGGAAATAGCCGCACAGAGGTGGGTTCCGCAGTCCGGCCCTGAGGTGGTGGCCGCGTCCGCCGCGGACACGCCAGGGGTCTGACCCCTGGGCATGTCCGGGACAGTGGCCGGTTCGGGCTCGTCCCTCCGAGGCCCGCGCTACGCCCGGTAGGCGGGGAAGAAGCCCGCCGGGTCGGCCTCCTCGCGGCCGGTCAGCTCCCGGTAGGCATCCGGGTCGTGGACGGCCTTGCCGACCGCGCACTCGAGCAGGCCGCCGCGGTCGAAGCGCCGTTTGAAGGAGAGGAGCGAGTCGTCGCGTCCGCCCAGCCCGCCGCCGAGGTGGAAGCGCTCGAACCCGCGCTCGCGACCCCAGCGCGCCGCTTCGAAGAGCAGCAGGTTGCTGGCGCCGAGGGCCCGCCCGCGCTCGCTCGTGGCCGCCAGGTGGTAGTGGAGCCAGGGCGGCGTCGCGAAGCAGAGCGCCGAGGCGACGACC
>JBOHAM010000171.1:0-17684 GCA_050697735.1 Gaiellaceae bacterium
GGAGGCGATGACGATGACGTTCGCCACCCTGGTGCTGATCGAGTTCTTCAAGGCCTTCAGCTTCCGCTCGGACCGGAACTCCGTCCTCGACCGGCCGTTCGCCAACCGGTGGCTGAACCTGGCGATCTTGTGGGAGCTTGCCTTGCTCGCGCTCGTCGTCAACGTCCCGTTCCTCCAGGACGCCTTCGGGACGGCCGACCTCTCGCCTGCGACGTGGGCACTGGTCGCCGCCGTGTCGTTCACGATCGTCCCCGTGCTCGAGCTGGCGAAGTACGTGCTCCGCCGACGCCGGCTGCACGACGAGGCCGCGTAGCGCTAGGCGGAGGCCCGGAGGACGAGCTCCGTCGCGCAGACGACGGACTCGTCGTCTCTGCCCGGGTCGGCGATCCGCCCCAGGAGGAGCTCTGCCATCGCCTTCGTCATCTGCTCCAGGGGCTGGCGCACGGTCGTCAGGGGCGGAGTCGTCGACGCGGCGCCGGCGATGTCGTCGAACCCGACGACTGCGACGTCCTCCGGGACGCGCCGGCCGGCGGCCCGCAGAGCCCTGAGAGCGCCGATCGCCATGGGATCGTTCGCGACGAAGACGGCGTCCAGGCGGGGCTGCCGCTCGAGCAGCGCCGCGAGCGCCCGGGCGCCGGACTCCTCGCTGAAGTCGCCGTGCTCGACGAGCTCGGCGCGAACGGGCCGGTTCGCGTCCCTGAGAGCGTCGGCATAGCCCTCGAAGCGGTCGATCCCGACGGTCATGTCGAGCGGGCCGGTGATCGTCGCCACCGTGCTCCTGCCCGAGGAAAGGAGATGGGACGTGGCCGCCCGCGCGCCGCCGCGGTTGTCGGCGTCGACGTACGGGAGCCGTTCCTCAGGTCGCGGCCGGCCGCTGAGCACCGTCGGAATGCCCGCTTCCGCGAGCGCGCGGGGGAGCGGGTCGGCCCCGTGCAGCGACATGAGGATGACGCCGTCGACGTGCCCCTCGCGGAGGTAGCGCGCGACCTTCTCGTGCTCGCGCTCGCCCTGCGCGAGGACCAGGAGCAGCTGGAGGTCGGAGTCGGCGATCGCGGCCGAGATGCCCTGCACGGTGGCCGGGAAGAACGGGTCGGAGAAGACGCGGCTCTCAGATTCCGAGACGACGAGCGCGATCGTGTCCGTTCGCCTCGTGACGAGCGTGCGGGCCGCACGATTGGGGACGTACCCGAGCCTCGCGATCGCCTCCTCCACGGTCCGGCGGGTGTCCGGGCGGACGTTCGGGGAGCGGTTCACGACCCGCGAGACGGTCGCAGTCGAGACCGCCGCGAGGCGCGCAACCTCCTGCAGGGTGGGCACGGACCGCGGCGCAGAAACTCGCTTGACATCATCGGCCATCGGTGTATTGTAAGCGCTTCCACGGATGAAAGCGCTTACAACCGTTCCGAGGAGGTCTTGATGCCGTCCACATGCAGAACGTCTCGCCTGTTCCCGCGCGCCCTGGCGGTGCTCGCCACTGTGGTCGCGCTCGCCCTCATGGTCGTCGGCTGCGGCGGCGACGACGGCGACGACGGGCAGCAGGCGGCGGCCGGCGGGAACGAGAACGAGCCGGTCACGCTGACCATCGGCCTGTTCGGCACGTTCGGCTTCGAGGAGGCCGGGCTCTACGACGAGTACATGCGCCTCAACCCGCACGTCACCATCGAGGAGACGAGCATCGAGTTCGAGCAGGACTACTACCAGGCGCTGCAAACGCACCTCGCAGGCGGTTCCGGCCTCTCCGACATCCAGGGGATCGAGGTCGCGCGCATCGCCGAGGTGACGCAGACGCAGGCCGACAAGTGGGTCGACCTGAACGAGTACGGCGCGGACGAGCTCGCGGACACGTTCTTCCCGTGGAAGTGGGAGGCGGCGAGGACTCCCGACGGCGCGACGATCGGCCTGGGGACGGACACGGGCCCGCAGGCGATCTGCTACCGGACGGACCTCTTCGAGCAGGCCGGGCTCCCGACGGACCGCGAAGAGCTCGCGTCCATGTGGGAGACATGGGACGACTTCATCGAGGTCGGCCAGCAGTACAACGAGAACGCGCCCGAGGGGAAGGCGTTCATCGACAGCGCCTCCGGCCTCTACAACGCCGTCATCGGCCAGTCGGACTCGCAGTACTACGACGAGGAAGGCAACCTGATCTACGACTCGAACCCGGTCGTGAAGGAGGCCTGGGACACGGCCGTCGCCGCGATCGAGGCCGGACTGACGGCGAAGCTGGAGCAGTTCGACCAGGCGTGGAACCAGGCGTTCGCGAACGGGGCCTTCGCCACCATCTCCTGCCCGGCGTGGATGATCGGCTACATCAAGGGCCAGGCCGGAGACTCCGGCGCGGGCCACTGGGACGTCGCAAGCATTCCGGGCGACGGCGGCAACTGGGGCGGCTCCTACCTCTCCATCCCGGCCGCGAGCGAGAACAAGGAGGAGGCGTACGCGCTCCTCGAGTGGCTCACGGCGCCCGAGCAGCAGCTCACGATGTGGACGCAGGCGCAGCACTTCCCCTCGAGCTCGACCGCCGCGGGCGACCCCGCCGTGGCGGCGGCGACCGACGAGTACTTCAGCGACGCCCCGATCGGCGAAATCTTCAAGGAGTCGGCCGACGACCTCCCGATTGCCACGCTCGGTCCCAAGGACGGCGTGATCAAGGACGCGATCAGCAACGGTCTCAACCGCGTCGACCAGCAGGGCGAGGATCCCGACACCGCCTGGCAGGAGACGATGGACGAGATCGCGAACGCGATCCGATGAGCGCGCCGGAGCCCTCGTAGCATTCTCCTCACACGCCGGCGGCTCGACCCGCATTCGGAGCCGCCGGCGGCTCCCGCGACCGCGATGAGGCCCAAGGCACAGGTGGCGACCCCGGATCGAGTCGGAACGCTCGTCGAGGAGGCGCGAGGCCCACGGCCCCGCGGCACCTGGCGGACGCGCCTGGCGTGGCTGGACGCGAAGCTCTCGCCGTACGCGTACGTCTCGCCCTTCTTCCTGCTCTTCTTCGCCTTCGGCCTCTTCCCGCTCGTCTACACGGCCTGGGTCTCGCTCCACAGCGTCACCCTCCAGAACACGGACGAGATGACGTGGGTCGGGCTCGAGAACTACAGCCGCCTGATCCACGACGACGCGTTCTGGAACGCGCTCCTGAACACGCTCACGATCGGGCTCATCTCGACCGTCCCGCAGCTCCTGATGGCGCTGGGGCTCGCCCACCTGCTGCACTCCAAGCTCCGCGGCTCGACGTTCTTCCGCGTCTCGATGCTGATGCCGTACGCGACGTCGGTGGCCGCGGCAACGATCGTCTTCGCCATGCTCTTCGGCCGGGACTTCGGCCTCATCAACTGGTCCCTCGGCCTCGTCGGCATCGACAACATCGACTGGGAGAGCGGCCGCTGGACGTCCCAGATCGCCATCTCGGTGATCGTCACCTGGCGGTGGACGGGCTACAACGCGCTCATCTACCTCGCCGCGATGCAGGCGATCCCGAAGGATCTCTACGAGGCGGCGGAGGTCGACGGGGCGAACCGCTGGCACCAGCTCCGCCACGTGACGATCCCCGGGATCAAGCCGACGATCGTCTTCACCGTGATCATCTCGACGATCGGCGCCACGCAGCTCTTCGGCGAGCCGCTGCTCTTCGGTGGCGCCGGCGGCTACCGGGGCGGTGCCGACCACCAGTACCAGACCCTGGGCCTCCTCCTCTACGAGCAGGGCTGGTTCAACTTCCAGCTCGGCCGCGCCGCCGCCACCGCCTGGACGATGTTCCTCATCATCATGCTCGCGGTCGCGGTGAACGCGCTGCTCGCGTCCCGCGGCCGAAGCCTTTTCGCCCTCGGGCGCAGGCGGCGGTACGCATGAGCGTGGTCGCGCACGGCCGCCGTCGCCTCGGCGGGCCCGGCCCGAGGCGCGGGCCGGGGCCAGTCGCCTACGCGGTCCTGATCCTCGTCACGATCCTCGCGATCCTGCCCCTGTACTGGACGGTGGTGGCGGCCTCGCGGTCGAACGCCGACATCGCCAAGACGCCACCGCCCCTCACGCCTGGGGGAAGCCTCTTCTCGAACATCGGCGAGGCCCTCGACCAGGTCGACATGTTCCAGGCGCTCCTGAACTCGTTGATCGTCTCGGGCTCGGTCGCGCTCGGTACGGTCTTCTTCTGCACGCTCGCCGGCTTCGCGTTCGCGAAGCTCCGCTTCCGCGGAAGCACCGTGCTGCTCGTCGTCATCCTCGCGACGATGATGGTGCCGGCCCAGCTCGGCGTCGTCCCCCTGTTCATCCTCATGGCGGAGCTGGGCTGGGTGAACCACCTCCAGGCCGTCATCCTCCCGACGCTCGTCAGCGCCTTCGGCGTCGTCTTCATGCGCCAATACCTGATGCGGGCGCTGCCGACGGAGATCCTCGAGGCGGCCATGGTCGACGGGGCGTCGACCTTCCGGATCTTCCGCTCGATCGTCCTCCCGGCGGCTCGGCCGGCGATGGCCGTCCTCGGGATGCTCACGTTCCTGATGGCCTGGAACGACTTCTTCTGGCCGATCATCGCGCTCTCGAGCCAGAACCCGACCGTCCAGGTCGCGCTCAACAGCCTCGGCCAGGGCTACGTCCCCGACCGCTCCATCATCCTGGCCGGCACGCTCGTGGGCACGGTCCCCGTGCTCGTCGTCTTCGCCCTCCTCGGCAAGCAGATCGTGGGCGGGATCATGGAAGGCGCGGTCAAGGGATGACGGAGGGCGTCCACCTGGACGCCCGCCCCGAGCCCGTGGGCGAGCGGCGGCTGCGCTTCCCCGACGGCTTCCTCTGGGGTGTGGCCACGGCCGCCTACCAGATCGAGGGCGCCGCAACGGAGGACGGCCGGACGCCGTCCATCTGGGACACGTTCGCACGTCAGCCCGGCGCGATCGCCGACGCCGACACTGGCGACGTCGCGGCCGACCACTACCACCGCTACCGGGCCGACGTCTCTCTCATGGAAGACCTCGGCGTCGGGGCCTACCGCTTCTCGGTCTCGTGGTCGCGGGTGGTGCCGAACGGAGCCGGGAAGCCCGATCCCCGCGGGCTCGACTTCTACTCGCGCCTCGTGGACGCGCTCCTCGAGCGGGGCATCCGGCCCGTGCTCACGCTCTACCACTGGGACCTGCCGCAGGAGCTCGAGGACGTGGGCGGGTGGCCCCGGCGGGAGACCGCGTACCGCTTCGCCGAGTACGCGGCCGCCGTCGGCGCGGCGCTCGGCGACCGCGTCGACCTCTGGACGACCCTCAACGAGCCGTGGTGCTCCGCGTTCCTCGGCTACGGGTCGGGCGTGCACGCCCCGGGGCGGACCGAGCCCGAGGCGGCGCTCGCGGCCGCACACCACCTCCTGCTCGCGCACGGCCTCGCGGCGGAGGCGCTGCGCGCCCAGGTTCCCTCCCCGGCGCGGCTCTCGATCACGCTCAACCTGCACGCCGTCCGGGCGGCCGGCGAGACCGAGGCCGACCTCGACGCCGTTCGCAGGGTGGACGGCCTCGCGAACAGGCTCTTCCTCGACCCGCTCCTCCGGGGTCGGTATCCGGCCGACGTCCTCGAGGACACGCGCGGGGTGACCGACTGGAGCTTCGTCCGGGAGGGCGACGAGCGGACGATCGCGGCGCCGCTCGACCTGCTCGGCGTCAACTACTACACGCCGACCGTCGTGGCGGCGTGGGACGGCGCGGGGCAGCGCGAGCTCGCCGACGGCCACGCGCCGGGCAGGGGAACCGCGTGGCCGGGCTGCGAGGGCGTGGAGTTCCCTGCCCAGGTCGGCCCTCGGACGTCGATGGGCTGGAACATCGATGCGGGCGGCCTGCGGGACATCCTCGAGCGACTGCACGCCGAGCATCCGGAGCTGCCGCTCGTCGTCACCGAGAACGGCGCCGCCTTCGAGGACCGCCTCGACGCCGCGGGCGTGGTCAGGGACGCCGACCGCGTCCGCTATCTCCACGAGCACCTCGTCGCCGTCCACGACGCGATCGAGGCGGGTGTCGGCGTCCACGGCTACTTCCTCTGGTCCCTCCTCGACAACTTCGAGTGGACGTACGGCTACTCGAAGCGCTTCGGGATCGTCTACGTCGACTTCGAGACGCAGGAACGCGTCCCGAAGGACAGCGCCCGCTGGTACCGCGGCGTCGTCACCTCGAACGCGATCGAGGCGCCGGCCTGACGAGTCGAGCGGGCCCGGCGTTATAGTCGCCGCACGGCGACGCGAGACGACGTTCGGCGAGGGCGCGACGAAGCCACGCTCGTCGCGTTTCTGGTGCTCGTGGCGATCGCCGGTGGTAACGCTCCCGCGATCCGCTACGTCTCGTGCGAGACCTGCGAGCTCGATCCCTTCTGGGGCGCCGCCATGCGGTTTCTGCTCGCAAGTGCGATCTTCGCCGTGGTCGCTTGCGCGCTCCGCACCGGGCTACCTCGTGGCCGCGCGTTGCTCGGTGCCGTCCTCTTCGGCGTCCTCCAGTTCGGCGCCGGGTTCGGGCTGATCTACTGGGGACTCGTTCGCGCTCCTGCAGGGCTGGCGCAGGTCTTGCTCGCGTGCCTTCCGCTGCTGACGTTCGGCCTCGCGCTGGCGCATCGGCAAGAGCGGTTTCGGTGGGAGGGGATCGTGGGTGCGGTGCTGGCGGTCGGTGGAATCGCGGTGGTCTTCAGCAGTGGGATGGACACCGGAGTCCCGCTCACGTCGATGCTGGCGATCCTGGCCGGAGCTTTCTGCTGGGCGGAGGCCCTGATCGTGGTCAAGGGCTTCCCGCGATTGCGGCCGGCGGCGATGAACGCGGTTGCGATGTTCGTGGGAACGGTCGTCTTGCTGGCGCTGACGACGATCTTCGACGAGGCGTACGTCCTGCCGGAGTCCGGGTCGGCGTGGGCGGCGCAGGCCTACCTCGTGATCGCCGGGTCGATCGGCGTGTTCTGGCTCTACGTCTTCGTGCTCCGCGGCTGGACGGCGAGCGCGGCCTCGTACCAGATGGTCCTCATTCCGCTCGTGACGGTTGCCGTCTCGGCATGGCTCCACGACGAGCGGATCACGCCGGCGTTCGCAGCCGGCTCCGTCCTGGTGCTGGCCGGTGTCTACGTAGGCGCGATCAGGTGAGCTCTCACGGCGTTTGCGGCTCCGGGCGGAGGAGCCAGGCCGGCGGCAGGCCCACCGCGGGCGCGCTCCGCGCGGTCGAGCGAGCGGCCGTCGCCACGATGAACGGGTTGGGATTCGCGGGACAGACGGTCCCGCGCGGCGGCAGAGTGCCGTCGAGGAGGTACGCGTCGATGAACTCCGTCGTGCACTCGCTGCGGCCGTATGCCGTGTGGCCCCAGCCGGCGTAGCTGAGCAGGCGGCTGTTCCTGAGCAACCGGTTCGTCGCCTGGGCCCCCGCATGGTCGGTGACGCCGTCGAAGAAGTTGCCCACGACGAGGACGGGTGCGGACGTGCCCGTCCTCCAGGGCCCGACGTAGCGATCCTCGGCCACGGGCCAGTCCGTGCAGCCGTTGTTGAACCACCACCAGTATGGGCCGAAGCGCGACCCCGCTCGCGCGAACGCGTCGATCGCGAGGAACTCCGAGAACGTGCCGGGGTACTCGGTGTCGGCGCACTGGTTGCCGAAGTACGCATCGAAGCCGTTGTCGTAGTCCGCTTCAAGCTCGTCGAGGAGGCCGCGACGAACGGCCCGCGCCTGCTTCTTGGCCGATTGGTCGCCCAGGGCTGCGTCGGCGAGGAAGTCGAGGAACGCCCCGAAGCCGTCGGGACCGCCCCAGACCTCCGGCGAGTACATCGCCCCCGTCGCATCGGCGATCAGGAAGTCGTACGTGTACAGGAACCCGCCGCCGAGGTCGATCGGCTCCTCCTCCACTGAACGGGCGAGGGCTTCCCAGCGCTTGGCGGTGCGTCTGCCGTCCGCGAACGCACACTGCTCCCGGGCTGCCTTGCACAGCGCGAGGAACTGGTCGAACTCCTTCTGCGTGGCGACCCGATCCGAGCGGATCTGCCAACCGCTCGACCACAGGCGCGGGTCGAGCACGCCGTCGATGGCCAGCGCGCGAATGTTCTGCGGGAAGAGGTTGGCGTACGTGTTGCCGATGTAGCTCCCGTAGGAGAACCCGAGGTAGGTCAGCTTGGCGTCGCCCACCGCCTGCCGAAGCAGGTCGAGATCCCGCACCACGTCGGCGGTGCTCATGTGCTCGGCGATCACCTCGCCGCGGGTGAGGCAAGCGTTGGCCAGAGACGCCCAGTGGTCGTAGAACGGCCGGTACTGGTCGTCCTCGTACGGAAACAGCGGCGTCGCAGAGAGGAACGAGACGAGGTCGTCCTCGCTGTCGAAGCAGTGCAGAGGATCCGACGCGCCCACTCCACGCGGGTCGAACCCGACCACGTCGAAGCGTCCGTCGAGATTGGCGTGCAGGAACTCGCCGAAGCCGCTCAGCACGAGGCCCACCCCGGAACCGCCGGGGCCGCCTGGGTTGACGAACACGCTGCCGACCCGGTTCGCCGAGTCGCTCGCCGGTACCCGGGCAAGCGCTATCTGCGTCGTGGCTCCCGTGGGCGAGTCGTAGTCGAGCGGCACCTCGGCCGTCGCGCACTCTCGGCCCGGAAAGTCCCCGCCGCACGGCTGCCAGTCGATCGCCGGCGGCTGGAGTCCCTGACCTGCCGCGGGCGCGGCGGCCCAAGCCACGAGCAGAACCGACACGGCAACCGCCAAACCCAATCTCGAGAACGTGGCGGAACGGTCCCGCATTGCCCCACCTCCTCCGTAGACGAGCGCGAGCCTATATGGCAAGAGACGGAGGCGACAATCCGGTCGTCTACGCGGAGCTGCCCGGTGCGCAGCACGCGTTCGACCTGTTCCACGGCAGCCGCTAAGTACTTGGTTGCCGCGCGTCGGCCTCGAAAACCCCCGTCTGGTAGGCGAGGACGACCGCCTGGACGCGGTCGCGGAGGTTGAGCTTCTGGAGGATGTGCGTGACGTGCGTCTTGACGGTCGTCTCGGTGATGTACAGCTCCTGGGCGATCTCCCCGTTCGATAGGCCGCGAGAGATCAAGCGAAAGACTTCTCGTTCGCGCTCGCTGAGGTCGTCGAGTTCCTTCGGAGGCGTCGGGCGCGGGATGCGCGAGAACTGTTCGATGACACGTTTCGTGATCGTGGGCGAGAGGAGCGCGTCTCCGGCGGCGACGGTGCGGATAGCTGCGAGGAGCTGTTCGGGAGGGTCATCCTTCAGAACGAAACCGCTGGCGCCGGCGCGGAGCGCCTCGTAGACATACTCGTCGAGGTCGAACGTCGTGAGGATCAGGATCCGGGCGCCGTTGTCGGAGGCGAGGATGCGCCGGGTCGCCTGGAGGCCGTCCAGCTCGGGCATACGGATGTCCATCAGGACGACGGTCGGGTGAAAGCGGCCTGCCTTGTCGATCGCCTCAAGCCCGTTGCTCGCTTCCGCGACGACTTCGATGTCCTCTTCGCCCGCGAGGAGCATGCGGAAGCCGGCGCGCACCATCGACTGGTCGTCGGCGACGAGCACGCGAATCGTCATGGCCGCTCGCCGCTCATCGGGAGGCGCGTGCTGAGGACGAAGCCGCCTCCGGTCGAGGTTCCGATGGTCATCTCGCCGCCGTAGATCTTCACACGCTCGCGCATGCCCACGAGCCCGTGGCCGAGGCCGTCGGTGGTGGCCGTACCACGGCCGTCGTCGCGTATCTCGATCTGGAGCTCGTTGGAGCCGTAGTTGACAGTCACGTCGGCGTGGGTCGCGCGCGCGTGTTTGAGAGCGTTGGTGAGGCCCTCCTGAATGATCCGATAGGCAGAGAGGTCGATAGCGCGGGGAAGGGGGAGGCGGTCGCCGTCGAGGTGAAGCCGCACGGGGAGGCCGGCGCGGCCGACCTCCTCGAGCAAGGAGTCGAGATTGTCGAGACCGGGCTGGGGGGTCAGTTCGAGGTCCTGGCCGTCCTGGCGCATCGCGCCGAGCAGCCGGCGCATCTCCGCAAGCGCCGAGCGGCCGGCCTGCTCGACGCCTCTGAGCGCATCCTTGTCCTCTTCCAGCGTCTGGGGGAGCTTGTGCCGGACCGCGCCGATCTGGAGCACCATGACGCTGACCGCGTGGGCGACGATGTCGTGCAGCTCGCGTGCGATCCGCGCTCGCTCCTCTGCCACGGCGACGCGTGAGGCCGCCTCGCGCTCGAGCTCGGCCTGGGTCGCTCGTACTTCCGCCGCCTCGGCCTGCTCCGATCGCGCGCGCAGAGCGAAGCCTGCGGCCCAGACGATTCCGAAGTCGACGGGAATCAGGATGAGCTCCGAGGTCGTGTGCCCGGGGATGTTGTAGACAACCGCCGCAATGCCTGCGAGGACGATCGCCAAGCCGGTCCACGCCTGCCTGGCGTCGCGCAGGTTCCCGAGCAGGGCGGCGGACGCCAACCCGACCGGGAACAGGCTCTCGATCGAGGGGATCAGTACGCCGTCGACGAAGGAGACCACCGCCGCGAGGATCCAGTAGGCAGCCGGAGCGCCGAAGGGAAACCACCGTCGTGTGAAGAGCGGCAGCATCAGGACCGCCACCGCGGGTACGGCGAACCACATGGTCGAGCTCGGCGCGCCCGAGAAGATCAGCTCGATGACGGCCGCGACGCCTAGAGCGCCGATCAGCAGCTCGAACCAGTATTCACGCGCGAGGTAGCTAATCCTGATGCGGCTCACGCGCTGAAGGTACCGCAGGGCCTCGCGTGCCGCCTCCTACCCGAGTAGGAGTCCGAATCCTCGGCGAGTACGAGCTCGAATCGTCGGTCGGTTCGACCTCGAATCCGACCTCCTTCCGACGTTGCCAAGCCGAAGCAGGCCTAGCGTCGTGGCATGCACCCGAGCGAGAAGGAGAAGCCATGACCTCCGCAACAACGCAAGCCCGTGAGCTGGCCGCCCGCGAGAGCGACGGCATCCACGTCCTCTTGCTCTGGCACGCGCCCGAGAACACGCTCACCGTCTCGGTCGAGGACGCCCGCCTCGGCGATCGCTTCCAGCTCGCGGTCGCGCCTGACCGTGCCCTCGACGCCTTCTACCACCCCTTCGCCTACGCGGCCTAGCGAGGGCCGAAGCCACCCCCCTGAAAGGAGAACGGTCATGTCCCGCACGAACCACGGCAATCAGTCCCGCAACCTGGCGGCCCGCATGGGTCGCTGGAGCGCCAATCACTGGAAGACCGCGACGTTCGGCTGGCTCGCGTTCGTCCTCGTCGTGTTCGCGCTCGGCGGGTTGGCCGGGACGAAGTCGATCGACCCGAGCGAGCCCGGCCCCGGTGAATCCGGCCGGATGGACGAGATCCTCGACGAGGGTTTCGAGCAGCCGGCGGGGGAGAGCGTCTTCATCGAGAACAAGGCACTTCGCGTAGACGACCCGGCGTTTGCAGCGGTGATCGAGGACGTCGTCCGGCGGATCCAGACGCTGGACGTCGTGCAGAACGTGCGCTCGCCCCTCGATCCGGAGAACTCGGGTCAGATCGCGCCCAGCGGGCACGCGGCCCTCGTCGAGTTCGAGATTCGCGGCGATGCTGACGACGCTGCAGACAAGATCGGGCCGGTCCTCGACCGGGTCGAGGTCGCTCAGCAGGTCCATCCCGAGTTCTACATCGGCGAGTTCGGAGAGGCCAGCGCGGAGGACGCCGTCGCGACGGCCTATGAGGACGACCTCGCGAAGGCGGGCGAGCTTTCCCTCCCGATCACGCTGATCATCCTCGTGATCGCCTTCGGGGCTCTGGTGGCAGCGGGGATCCCGCTCCTCCTGGCCTTGACCGCCGTGTTCGGGACCTTCGGTCTGGTCGCGCTGTCCAGCCACGTCCTCCCGATGGCGATGCAAGCCCCCGCAGTCGTGCTCCTGATCGGGCTCGCCGTCGGCGTCGACTACTCGATGTTCTACTTGAGGCGGGAGCGGGAGGAGCGTGCTGCCGGCCGGAGCTCGCGGGCCGCAGTCGAGGCCGCCGCGGCGACGTCCGGCCGCTCGGTGCTCGTCTCGGGTCTCGTCGTCATGACGGCCATGGCCGGCATGTTCCTGACTGGCAACCGGATCTTCGCGTCGATCGCGGTCGCGACGATCGCCGTCGTCGCCATGGCCGTGCTCGGCTCGCTGACGGTGCTGCCGGCCTTGCTCTGCAGGTTCGGCGACGGCGTCGACCGGCTACGAGTCCCGCTCATCCATCGGCTCCGGCGAGACGACGGCAAGGGCCGCATGTGGAGCGCCATCGTCGACCGTGTCACGCGGCGGCCCGCTCTCTGGGCGGCGGTATCGGGAGGTGCTTTGGTCGCCCTTGCGATTCCCGCGTTCCAGCTGCACCTGGCCACCCCGGCCCCGGACACCTACCCGAGGTCTATCCCGGCGGTCGAGACCTACGTGCGCATGCAGGAGGCCTTTCCGGGCACGGCTCTTCCCGCCAACGTGGTGGTCAAGGCGCCCGACGTGAACGCGCCGGCCGTCCAGGCGGCGATCCAGGAGCTCGAGGAGCGCGCGCTCGCGAGCGGCCGGACGTACGAGCCGATCACGGTCGAGGTCAACGACGACGCGACGGTCGCGAACATTACAGTGCCCATGGAGGGAGACGGAGAGGATGCGGCTTCGCGCGCCTCTCTTGCGACGCTGCGGGACGACGTCGTCCCCGCGACGGTCGGGGTCCTGCCGAATGCGGAGACCGGTGTCACGGGTCTTACCGCGCAGTGGGTGGACTCGACGGACGCGATCAAGTCGAAGCTGCCGCTCGTGTTCGCGTTCGTGCTCCTGTTCGCATTCCTGGTCATGCTCGTCGCCTTCCGCTCGCTCGTGATCGCGGCGAAGGCAATCGTGCTGAACCTGTTGTCGGTGGCCGCGGCCTACGGCGTGCTCGTGCTCGTCTTCCAGCACGGCATCGGCAAGGACTTCTTCGGGTTCACCTCGACCGCGGGGATCTCCCCGGAGATCCCGCTGCTCCTCTTCGTGATCCTCTTCGGGCTCTCGATGGACTACCACGTCTTCATCCTGAGCCGGATTCGCGAGGCGGCCGGCCGCGGGGCCGGCACTGACGAAGCGGTCGCGTACGGGATCAGGTCGACCGCGGGCGTCGTGACGAGCGCCGCGATCGTGATGGTCTTCGTGTTCGCGATCTTCGCGACCCTCTCGATGCTGTTCTTCAAGCAGTTCGGCGTCGGGCTCTCGGTGGCAGTGCTGCTCGACGCCACGATCGTCAGGGCCGTGCTCCTGCCCGCGTCGATGAAGCTGCTCGGAGAGTGGAACTGGTACCTGCCGAGCTGGCTCGAGTGGCTGCCTCGCTTCGACCTCGGCGAGGACGAGCGCCCGCCCGAGACCGCGCCCGTCTCCGCCTAGACCGATTGGCTGACCCCCGGGCCCTTTGCGGGCCCGGGGAAGCCCCGAAAGGACTCGCCATGACACGCTCACGAATCGTCGCTCTCACGCTCATCGGGGTCGTGGCGCTTGGGCTCGCCTATCTCAAGCTCGGCTCGGCCGACGAAGCGGTTTCCGTGCCGGCCGGCGCACTTGCCGGCGACCTCATCCTCGACCCGTGCACCTACTCCACAGAGGACGGCAGCTATGCCGCGGATTGCGGGACGCTCGTCGTGCCGGAGAATCGGGCCGACCCGGAGTCGCGGCTGATCGCCCTTCCGGTGACTCGCATCAAAGCGAAGTCCGACAACCCGGCCGAGCCGATCGTTCGCCTCCAGGGCGGTCCGGGCATCACGAACATGGAGTTCGAGAAGGCCAGCCGGTTCGCCGACGACCACGACGTCGTCCTCGTCGGCTACCGAGGCGTGGACGGTTCCTCCGCGCTCGACTGCCCGGAGGTCGAGTCGGCGCTCAAGCGGTCGACCGACCTTCTCGGCGAGAAATCCTTCCGCGCGTACGCCGACGGTTTCCGGGCCTGCGCAGCTCGGCTGACGGACGACGGCGTCGATCTCGCCGGCTACAGCCTCGCGCAGCGGGTCGACGATCTCGAGGCTGCCCGCAAGGCGCTCGGCTACGACCGCATCGACCTCGTGAGTGAGAGCGTGGGGACGCGCACGGCGATGATCTACGCCTGGCGCTACCCGGAGAGCATCCACCGGTCGGTGATGATCGGAGTCAATCCGCCCGGCAACTTCCTCTGGGACCCGGAGACGACCAACGAGCAGATCGTCCGCTACTCGGAGCTCTGCTCGCAGGACGCGTCCTGCAGCGAGCGGACCGACAACCTCGCCGCCTCGATGCGAGGGACGGCCGCCGACATCCCCGACGACTGGTTCCTGCTGCCGATCAAGGAGGGCAACGTGCCCGTCGCCTCCTTCTACGGGCTCATGGAATCGACCATGGAGAATGCGCCGCTCGCTTCCCCGATGACGCTGAGCTCGTGGCTCTCCGCGGACGAAGGCGATGCGAGCGGCTTCTGGCTCCAGTCGCTGCTGGCCGACCTCTTCTTCCCGGGGGCGTTCGTCTGGGGCGAGTACGCGGCGGTCGCGACGTACGACGCCGAAGCGGCGCGAGACTACTTCTCCTCCGGCGGTCGGAAGCTCGAAGCGAACCTAGGGTATGCGACGACCGCCTTCGGATGGGGCGGCGGGCGGCTGATCGACGCCTGGCCGGCCGCGCCGGACGCGAGCGAGTACAGCCGCGCGCGGACGTCGGAGGTGGAGACGCTCTTGATCGGCGGTGCGCTCGACTTCGCGACGCCGCCGCAGGTCGCGAGGAAAGAGCTCCTTCCCTCGTTGCCGAACGGCCGCCAAGTCGTGCTGCCCGGGTTCGGGCACTCGCTCGACTTCTGGACGTACCAGCCGGAAGCCAGCAGCCGGCTGATCACCACCTACCTCGCCACCGGCGAAGTCGACGACTCGCTCTACGAGCCGCAGCCGGTCGACTTCACGCCCGAGGTCACGCAGACCGCGCTCGGCAAGGGCATCGGGGGCGCGATGGTCGGCCTCGCGCTCCTCACCGTCCTCTCGCTGCTGTGGATGCCTCTCCGCGTCAGGCGTGGTCCCTTCGGACGCAAGACCGGCGCGACCCTGCGGTCGGTGTACCCGATCGTCCTCGGCCTGGGCGGCTGGTTCCTGGGCGTGCTGATCGTCATCACGACCATGCCCGGCGTCGCGCTCGACGACGAGCTCCTGGCGGTTCTGTCCATCGGCGTGCCGGTCGGCCTCGGCATCTACTGGGCCTGGGCGCACCGCGACTGGCCGGCCCGGAAAAAGCTCGTCGGGCTCGCCGCCGCAGTCGCCGGCGCGCTCGTGGGCGGCCGGCTCGGGTTCCACGCCGAGGACGACCTGCTGGCGCTCCTCACCGCGATCGCCGGAGCCTCCGTGGGCGCGAACCTGGCCCTCGTCCTCCTCGACGTCCTGTGGGATCGGCGGGCCCGCGTTCGGCCCGTCGCAGGCGACGCGAGCGAGACGCTGGAGGCTCGGCCATCGGTGGGCTGATGCGCTACCCGCTGCGCTGGGCGGTCCTCACGCCGAGCGCGCACGCGCTGGCGATGAGCAGGATGCCCAGGAGCACGAGGCCGGGCGCGTCATCGGCCTCCCCGAACACGGCCGCGGCGACGCCGACGGCGGCGATGCCGAGCGCGGCGGCGAGATTCCCCGCCCTCTTCACTGCCATCTCGAGCGCAACACCAATTGCCGCCAGGAAGACGCCGGCGGCAACGAAGTCCGCCAGACTCCAGACCACGTCGTCGGTGATCAGCATCGCCACCAACGGCAGCGACAAGATCAACGCCACGCCGAGGGCAACGCGAACAGCGGATCGATAGAGAGCCTTGCTCGTCTTCATCGCTTCCTCCAGGGTCCACGGATGGGCGGCCGCCTTCGCGTGGCGCCCGCGCCACGCAGCGTCGGCGGCGAGGCCGCGGATCATCCGGGACGCGATCCCGAGCGCGATCCGCCTGTCGCTGATCCCGTTGGCCCGCTCGTGCGCGATGTGGTCGTGGAGGTCGGCGCCGATCTCGTCGGCCCGACGTTGGGCGATCGGAGTGGGCAGATCCCGGGTGTAGAACCGCACCCAGCGGGCCACCAGCTCGGCCATCCGCTCGGGTGTCATGCGGGCTCCGACGCGATGCGTGGGCGACGTCGGGCGGCCGTTTCGGCTTTGGCCGTAAGGGCTTGCTCGGCGACAGGTACCCCTTGGCCCGTGAGCTCGTACAGCCGCCGACGCGGCCGTCCTTCAACCGCCGCCGCGTCCTCCCACCGGGAGGTGAGCAGACCGAACTCCTCGAGCCGGCCCAAGGCCTTGTACAGGGTTCCGTGGGCCGTCAAGGAGCGCGACCCGGTCTGCTCGCGCATGGTTTGGGCGAGCCCGAACCCATGGAAGGTGGCGTGCCCCGAACGCAGCATCGACAGCGCCACCTCGAGGATCTCAGTCTCGAGCGGCAGCAGGGTTCCAGGCTTGCGTCGCGACACGGAGGCAAGAATAGGAAGATATCTTCGTATTGTCAATCGGTGGCCGCCTGCACGCAGGCGCGCAGTCGGGGCGTGCAGGGATACGAGGCTCCAGGTGGCTCTGGCCGGCGAACTTACGGGAGCGACGGGACTCGAACCCGCGACCTCCGGCGTGACAGGCCGCGCCGGGGCCGGCGACGTCCGACGACGATCGACCCGCGAAGCGGCTTGCAGACACGGATCGCGAGGCGTTCGCGGACTCCGGCCCGCATGGCTCCGTGAGCCGGTCCGGGCGCGTTTGGGGCATGAGTGGGGCCGCCACGACGTCGAAGGTCGAGACCTGCGCGCTCAGCGAAGAGCCTCCTCGAACCGCGGGTCGCCGCGTACGGCGGCCAAGTCGTCGTCTCTGCGCGCGTCCTCGCGGAACCGCGGAAACAGCTCGACGGACCGCCGGAGGTGGGCGAACGTGTCGTCGCCGGTGTCGCCCGCGAGCGTTGCGAAGCACGCGTAGTTGTAATGCAACCCCGCGTGGTCCGGCATGTGCTCGAGGCCACCGCGGACCGCTTCGAGCGCTTCGGCGTAGCGTTGTTCGCTGTAGGCCCTCATGGACTCGTTGTGGAACGGCCACGCCTCACCCCAGTCGACCCCCTGGTACGCCTCGCCGGGTGTGGCGCCGACGGCGAGGACGGTTCCGTCCCCGGTCGCCTTCCGCCGCGACTCCGGGCCGACGAACACGAGTGTCCCTGCGGGCGCGTCGACCGGCTCGCCGTCGACCTCGAAGGTCGCCTTCCCGTCGAGCACGATGTACAGCTCCTCCTGGCCCGACCCGGCCTCGTCGTGCTCGCTGATCAGCGTGCCGTCCTCGCCGGGCGTGTAGGCGTTGATTCCGAATGCGTGGATCCCGAGGTGCTCGCGCACCGGGATATCTCTGCCGCGCCGCTCGATGTCGTCGAGGTGCGCGATTTGCCAGTTCGGCTTATCGTTCATCCGATCACCTCCGTAAAGCGCGCTTCGCTGCGAATCGTCGATCGTAACCGCCGTCAAGCACGTCGCCTGACAGTAGGCGCAGCCGGGGACGCGGATCCACGGGAGCGGGTAGACGCGCATCTCTAATCCGAATCTCTGGCGTTTTGGGGCACTAATGGGGCACGTGAACGCTGTGGCCCGGAACCCTCTGACATGGCAATCCGAGCACGTGCAGGCACTTCGAGAGACGGGAGCGACGGGACTCGAACCCGCGACCTCCGGCGTGACAGGCCGGTCTTGGTGGTTCCGGGCTGAGCGGGGATAGGCGGGGATCCCCGGGAAGAGCAGGTCTTTCCAGCCGTGGGCTTGCGGG
>JBOHAM010000172.1:0-31783 GCA_050697735.1 Gaiellaceae bacterium
GACTTTCCCCTCACGCTGCTCTCTCCTTTTCCGAAGGTGCGCACCGCCCTCGCCGTTTGGCGGACGGGAGGGCAGTATCCAAGAGCTTCGACGTCAGGGCAAGTGGAACGTTAGGAGTGAAGCGCCATGATGAACCACCCTGCGGGGGATGGGTCAACCTGAGGCCGCTCGGTCATAACGAGTGAGCAGCTTGCCGGCCGGCCCCGATGCGGCGGGGGCATTGGCCGGCTCCAGTAGGGGCGGGACTCCCTGCGGCGAGTCCCGCCCCTCGCTTTTTCTGGCGCAGTCTCGGGACTCGAGCGCTCTTTACACGTCCCGTGTCGTTGCGTGTATCCTTTTGCGTCATGGAGCGCGGCAGCCACCGCCTGAACGTCACGCTGGACGGCGAGTACGCCGAGAAGCTCGCGAGGCTGGCGGAGCGAACCCACACGCAGGAAGGAACGCTTGCCCGCTCGCTCCTGTCGAACGCGCTCGACGAGGCCGACCCGGACGCGCGACACATCGTCGAAGTCCTGGACGGCCTGCCCGGCGCCTACGAGCGCGCCCAGCTCGGCCTCGAGCAGGCCCGGTCCGGACGGACGCTTCCCCTGGACGAGCTGTAGTTGGCCCGCGTCGAGCTGAGCGAGGTCGCCGCCGAGGACCTCGCGAGGCTCATCCATACCCACAGCCTTCCGGCCGACACGAAGGATCGCGTACGGCGGTCGCTTCGCCCGCTGGAGCGTTTCCCGAGGATGGGGGCCGAGCTCGGCGGGCGCTGGGGCGATCTGCGGTTCGTACTCGGTCCTTGGCGATGGATGATCCTCGTCTACGTCTTCAGCGAGGACGAGGATCGCGTCATCGTCGTGACGATCCAGGACGGGCGTTCCTCACACGCCCCCAGCGCGGCGCGCTAAAGGCGGCGGCTACGCGGCCGCGACGGACGCCAGATCGCGCAGCGCGGCGAGGCGCTGGAGCGCCTGGCCCTCGAGCTGGCGGACGCGCTCGCGCGTGAGCCCGAGCTCGGCGCCGATCGCCTCGAGCGTCCAGGGCTCCCCCTCGAAGCCGAAGCGCAGCTCGAGGATGCGCCGCTCACGCTCGGGGAGCGCGTCGAGCGCCTTGCGGACGCCCTGCTTGCGCAGCGACTCCTCCGCCTCGTCGAACGGGTCGGCAGCCTCGCGGTCGGCGAAGAGGTCGCCCAGCTCGCCCTCGTCCTCGGAGCCGACGCTCTGGTTCAGCGAGACCGACGCCTGCGCGGCGGAGAGCGCCTCGTCGACGTGCTGCACGGGCAGCCCCGTCGCCTCGGCGAGCTCCTCGCGCGTCGCGTCGCGGCCCAGCTCCACCTCGAGCCGGCGTGCGGCGCGGCCCAGCTTCTGCTGGCGCTCGACCACGTGCACGGGCACGCGGATCGTGCGCGCGTTGTTGGCCACGGCCCGCTGCACCGACTGGCGGATCCACCAGGTCGCGTAGGTCGAGAACTTGAAGCCCCGCCGCCAGTCGAACTTCTCGACGGCGCGGTTCAGGCCCAGCGTGCCCTCCTGGATCAGGTCGAGGAAGGGGACGCCGAGGCCGCGGTAGCCCTTGGCGATCGAGACGACGAGGCGCAGGTTCGACTCGATCATGCGCCGCTTGGCGAGCAGGTCGCCCTTCTCGATCAGCTTCGCGAGCGTGACCTCCTCGGCCGCCGTCAGCAGCTTGTGCCGGCCGACGTCGGCAAGGAAGAGCTGCAGGCTGTCGCCGGCGCCGTGCACCGGCTCGGCGGCGGTCGCGACGGCCGCCTCCTCGACGGGCGCGCCGATCTCGAGACCGATCGTCTCGAGCTCGTGGGTCACCTCGGCGATCTCCTCGTCACCGAGGTCGAGCTCGAGGGCGAGCGCCTCCAGCTCGGCAGGCTCGACGTAGCCGCGCTCTTCCGCGCTCTCGATCAGGTGGCGACCCGCCTGGGTGTCAAGGACTTCGTGCATCGAGTTCTGGCTCACTTGTTTCTTACTGTCCTTTCGCTAAACGAAGGCAGCTGGATTCCCGCGGCTCACCCTCTCCAACGTTCTCACTCTATGACGCATTCCCTCGTCCGCCTACCCGCTTCGGGTGGCTTAACCGCGGGTTAACAGCCTCCTAGATGTTCGGCCGGTGATTCGCGCGCTCGTCGGGGACGTCTGCGACCAAGCCGGGCGTCGCGATCGTCCGCGGCCCGTACTCGAGAGTATGGGCAAGGGCGAGCGCGGCGATCCGGCGCCGCGTCGCAGGCGCCAGCCGCGAGTGCGGGAATTGCCGGTCGAGCATCTAGCTAGGACGCGGCGCGCGCGGAAGTGTTGGCGGTCTCGGCCTGGCGGTCGCCGTTCGAGCCGTCGTCGGAGGCCTCGCGGGGCCGGTTGGCCCACTCCTCGTCGAACTCGACGCGCCACTTCTCGTCCTCGCCCTGCTCGAGCTTGAGCTTCGCGCTGAACGCGCGCCCGGAGCGGCCGCGGAAGCCCGTGACCGGCTTCGCCGTCTTCCGCGTCTCCATCAGCTCCTTGACCACGGAAACCGGGAGGATCTTGTTCGCCTTCTTCTTCCAGATGACGAAGCCGCAGCCCGGGTCGTCCTTCGACCAGCAGGAGTAGCCCTTGCGGTTCTCGATCACGTCGCGCCCGCAGATGGGGCACGGGCCGAGGTTCGCGCGCTCGACCGTGACGCCCTTGAGCTTGTCCAGCTCGGCCACCGTGTCGGTCGTGAACTTGACGATGTCGGACATGAACGCCGGGCGCGTGTCCGAGCCCTGCTCGATCAGGCCCAGGCGCCGCTCCCAGTCGCCCGTCAGCTCGGCGGACGTGAGCGGGTGCTCGCCGAGGAGTGAGATCACCTGGACGCCCTTCTCGGTCGCGTGCAGGGCGCGGCTCTCGCGCTCGATGTAGCTGACCTGGATGAGGCGCTCGATGATGGACGCGCGAGTAGCCGGCGTGCCGATGCCGGAGTCCTTCATCGCCTCGCGCAGCTCCGCGTCCTCGATGTCTTTACCCGCGGTCTCCATCGCCCCGAGCAGCGAGGCCTCCGTGAAGCGCCGCGGCGGCTGGGTTTCCTTGCGGAGCGACTCGACCCGGCGGGTGTCGACCGTCTCGCCCTGCTCGAGGGAGGGGAGGAGCTGGTCGCCGCCGGAGTCGTCCTCGTCCTTGCGCTCGCCCTGTGCCTCCTCGCCGTAGACCGACTTCCAGCCCGCCTCGACGAGCACGCGGCCGGAGGTGCGGAAGACGTGCTCGGCCACGGTCGTCTCCACGCGCGTGCGCTCGTAGACGGCCTCGGGATGGAAGATGGCCAGGAAGCGCCTGGTGACGAGGTCGTAGATGCGCGCCTCGTCGGGCCCCATCTTGCCGAGGTCATGCTTGGAGCGGGTCGGGATGATCGCGTGGTGGTCCTCCACCCGCTTGTCGTTGACGACGCGCCCGAGCGGCAGCTTGTCCAGCCGCGTCACGTAGGCGGCCGCCTTTGCGTAGCGCTCGCTGTGGCCGACGAGCGAGGCCGTCGGCTTGATCTCGCCGATCATGTCGCTTGTCAGGAAGCGCGAGCTCGTGCGCGGGTACGTGATCGCCTTGTGCTCCTCGTACAGCCTCTGCGCGGCGGAGAGCGTTCGCCGGGCCGAGAAGCCGAGCATCGTGTTCGCATGCCGCTGGAGCGTGGTGAGGTCGTAGAGGAGCTGCGGCTGCTCGCGCTCCTCCTTCTTCTCCAGCTTCGTGATCGTGCCGGGCCGCCCTGTCGTCTCGCCGACGATGGTGGCCGCCTCGTCCTCCTTGATCCGCTTGCCGCCCAGGTAGCGGCCGCTGTAGAGGCGCTCGCCCGTCGCGGCGAAGTCCGCCTCGACGAGCCAGTACGGCTCGGGGACGAAGGCGCGGATCTCGAGCTCGCGGCGGACGACAAGCGCGAGGGTCGGCGTCTGCACGCGGCCGAGCGAGACGGCGCCGTCGAACGCCGCCCGCAGGCGGATCGAGGCGGCGCGCGTCGCGTTCATGCCGACGAGCCAGTCGGCCTCGGAACGGGAGCGGGCGGCCTCCTCGAGCAGGCGCATCTCCTCCCCCTCGCGCAGGTGCTCGAACGCCTCCTGGATCGCCTTCTTCGTCATCGAGTTGAGCCACAGGCGCTTGACCGGCTTCTTCACGCCGGAGGTCTCGTACAGATACGCGAAGATCAGCTCGCCCTCGCGCCCGGCGTCGCAGGCGTTGACGATCAGGCCGACGTCCTTGCCCTTCATGAGCTTGTGGACGGCGTTGAGCTGCTTCTTCGCCTTGTCGTCGTTGGGGACGAGCTGGAACTGATTCGGCACGATCGGCAAGTCCTTGAAGCGCCATTTCTTGAGCTTCTCGTCGTAGGCCTCGGGGTCAGCGAGGCCGACGAGGTGCCCCACGGCCCACGTGATCACGTAGTCGTCGCCGGCGAGGTGCGTCTTGTCCTTGCTCTGCGTGAAGGTGCCCGGGAGCGCGCCCGCGAGGTCGCGCCCGACGGACGGCTTCTCGGCGACGATGAGGGTCTTGGACACGCGAATCACCTTAGCGAGTTCCCCAAACGGCAAGAATGGGCCCTGACTTGAGACCTTTGCTGGCGATCGACGGCGACAATCTCGCCCACCGCGCCTTCCACGCGCTGCCGTCCTCCATCAAGGACGGCGCCGGAAACCAGGCGAACATGGTGCTCGGCTTCGCCAACATGCTCGCGCTCGTCTGGGAGGCCGAGCGGCCGCGCACGGTCTTCGTCGCCTTCGACCTCATCGGCGAGCCGACCTACCGCCACGAGCTTCTGCCCCAGTATCAGTCGGGCCGCGACTTCCCGCCGGTGCTGACGTCGCAGCTCGACCGCCTGCCCGAGCTCGTGAGCGCTCTCGGCTTCCCCTGGGCGAAGAAGGCGGGCTACGAGGCGGACGACTTCCTCGGCGCCGCCGTGCTGGCCGAGGAGGAGCGCGGCGGCGCGACGCTCGTCCTCACCAACGACCGCGACCTCTTCCAGCTCGCAAGCCCGCTGACGACCATCCTGCGGCCGCGCACGGGCATGAAGGAGCTCCAGCGGGTCGGGCCCGCCGAAGTGGAGGAGATCTACGGTGTCCCGCCCGACCTCGTGCCGGACTTCGTCGCGCTGCGCGGCGACCCCTCCGACAAGATCCCGGGCGCGAAAGGCGTCGGCCCGGGGCGCGCAGCCGGCGTGCTCAAGAAGCACGGCTCGCTCGACGCTGCGCTCCAGGACGGCGGCTTCCCCGACCAGGCCGACGCGCTGCGTGACTACCTCCGTATCGCGCGCCTCCAGTACGAGGCGGCGATCCCCGAGCTCCCGGACGCCGAGCCCGACTGGGCCGGCGGCGCCAACCTCCTCGGCGAGTGGGGCCTGAACGCGGCGGCGAAGCGCTTCGCGGAGCGGGCAAGCCAGGCGTGACGGAGCCCATCAACGTCGCCGACTACGAGCGCCTCGCCGAGGAACGCTGCGAGCCCGGCTACTGGGGCTACGTCGTCGGCGGGGCGGGCGACGAGGTCACGCTGCGGGAGAACGTCGCGGCGTTCGGGCGCGTGCAGCTGCGGCCGCGCATGCTCGTCGACGTGAGCGAGGCGACCACACGCTGCACCGTGCTGGGGACTGAGATCGCGATGCCGCTCCTCGTCGCGCCCACGTCGCTGCAGCGCGTCGCGCACCCCGAGGGCGAGGCTGGGCTTGCGCGCGCAGCGGAGGCGGCCGGGACGGTCTACTGCCTCTCGAGCCTCGCGAGCGTGCGGCCGCGCGAGCTCGCCGAGGCTGTGCCCGGCGTCCTGCGCTGGTTCCAGCTCTACTGGTCGCGCGACCGCGAGTTCACGCGCGAGCTCGTGGCCGAGGCAGTGGACTCGGGCTTCGGCGCGCTAGTCCTCACCGTCGACTTCGCGACGGCGGGCCCGCGCGACCGAGACCGGCGCAGCGGCTACAGCCTGCCGGAGGGCCTGCCCATGCCGAACCTCCCCCGCTCTCTGGGAGGCAGCGCGTACTTCCACGACACGCTCAGCGAAATCGTGGACACGAGCCTCACGTGGCGCGACCTGGAGTGGCTCCGGTCCGAGTGCCCGCTGCCGCTCGTCGTCAAGGGCGTGCTCACGGCCGAGGACGCAACGCTGGCGGTCGAGCACGGCGCCGCCGGGATCGTCGTCTCCAACCACGGCGGCCGCCAGCTCGACGGCGTGCCCGCGACGCTCGAGGTGCTGCCCGAGGTCGTGGAGGCGGTCGCCGGCCGCGCCGAGGTGTTCCTGGACGGCGGCGTTCGCCGCGGCACGGACGCGGCCAAGGCCCTCGCGCTCGGCGCGCGGGCCGTGCTCGTCGGCAGGCCGGCGCTCTGGGGGCTCGCCTGCGACGGCGAAGCCGGCGCACGACGTGTCCTCGAGCTGCTGCGGGACGAGATCCTCCTCGCGCTCGTCCTGCTGGGCTGTCCCACGCCGGCCGACGTCGGTCCCATGCACGTTCGGCGGGCCGGATGAGCGGGAAGGAGCGGGCCGTGCAACGGGTCGCCCTGGTCACCGGCGCGTCGACGGGTATCGGGCTCGCCGTCGCGGAGCGCCTGCAGGCGGACGGCTTCGCGCTCGCCTTCCACACGCATCGCGACGACGAAGACTCGCGGCAGCGCTTCGAGGAGGCGGCGGCGCGCGGGAAGGCGGCGTGGGTCGTCGGCGACGTCAGCGAGCCGGAGACGCCCGAGCGCCTGGTCCGCGAAGCGGTGGAGGCGCTGGGACGGATCGACGTGCTCGTCAACAACGCCGGCATCACGGTGTCGAAGCCGGCGCTGGAGCTCACCGCCGAGGACTTCGACGCGATCTTCTCGGTCGACGTCAAGGGCGCGTTCCTGCTCGCGGTGGCCGCGGCGAAGGAGATGCGCGGCCGGGGAGGCGGCACGATCGTGAACGTGACGAGCGTCCACGAGCACGTGCCGCGCACGGGGTTCGCGCTCTACGCCTCGGCCAAGGCGGCGCTCGGCATGCTCACGCGCTCGCTCGCGCTCGAGCTCGCCCCGGAGATCCGCGTCAACGCGGTGGCGCCGGGCGCGATCGCCACCGCGCGCAACGTGGAGGCCGACGAGCTCGAGCCCGAGATCCCCTTCGGCCGCGCGGGCCGTCCCGAGGAGGTGGCGGCTGTCGTCTCCTACCTCGCCGGCGAGGATTCTGGCTACGTGACCGGCGCGAGCGTTCTCGTGGACGGCGCGATGGCGCAGCAGATCGTGGCGCAGCCGCCGGAGTGACGACGCTCGTCAGCCACCGCGCGCTCGCCGAGCTGCACCCGACCGGCGACCACGTCGAGCGGCGGGAGCGCATCCGCGTCCTGCACGAGGCGTTCCCGGACTTCGTCGAGGCGCGCCCGGCCACGGTCGACGAGGTCGCTGCCGTGCACGAGCGGGGCTACGTCGAGGCTGTTCGCGACCTGTCTGCCCGCGGGGAGCCGGCCCTGCTCGACGCCGACACGCTTTGCACGGAGACGACCTACGAGGCCGCGCTCCTCGCTGCGGGCGCGGCGATCGGGGCCGTCGAGCGCGAGGGCTTCGCGCTGGCGCGCCCGCCCGGGCATCACGCGCTCGCGGGCCGTGCGATGGGCTTCTGCCTCTTCAACAACGTGGCCATCGCCGCCCGCTTCGCCCAGCGGGAGCTTGGTTTGGGGCGCGTCGGCATCCTCGACTGGGACGTCCATCACGGCAACGGGACGCAGGACACCTTCTGGGACGACCACTCGGTCTTCTTCGCCTCCCTCCACCAGTGGCCGTTCTACCCGGGCTCGGGCGGCCCGGGGGACGGGAACGAGACAACGCTCAACGTCCCGCTGGCCGCGGGGTCGGGCGACGAGCAGGTGCTCGCGGCCATGGAGGAGACGATCGTGCCGGCGCTCGCCGCTTTCGCGCCCGACCTCCTGCTCGTATCGGCCGGGTTCGACGCGGCCGCGGGCGACCCGATCGGGGGCCTGCGCGTCAGCGAAAAGGGCTTCGCGGCGCTGGCCGCCCAGGCGCGGGGTCTGAGCGAGCGGGTAGCGTTCGTGCTGGAAGGCGGGTACAACATCCAGACCCTTCCAAGGCTGGTGGGAGCCGTGCTCACCGAGGGCTGAGATGGACGTGACAACGGATACCTTCGAGACCGAGGTGATCGAGCGGTCGGCCTCCACGCCGGTCGTGGTCGACTTCTGGGCCGAGTGGTGCGGTCCCTGCCGCACGCTGACGCCGGTCCTCGAGCAGGCGGTGGCCGAGCGGGACGGCGTCGTGCTCGCCAAGGTGGACACCGACGCCAACCCCGAGCTGGCGATGCGCTACGGCGTGCGCGGGATCCCGAACGTGAAGGCCTTCCGCGACGGCCAGGTCGTGGACGAGTTCGTCGGCGCGCTCTCGCCGCAGGCGGTGGGCGCATTCCTGGACGGCCTCGCCGGTCCGACCGCCAGCGAGCGGCTGCTCGAGGAGCTCTCCGCGAGCGGCGAGTTCCCGGAGATCCTCGGCCCGCTGACCGAGGGCGACCACCAGCGCGTGCTCGAGTGGCTGCTCGGCGCGCTCGAGGAGGCCGACCCCGAGCGGCGGGAGCGCGTGCGCGAGGTGATGGTCGCGCTTTTCGGGCAGCTCGGGCCCGAACATCCCCTGACCACTCACTACCGGCGGCGGCTGGCAACCGCGCTCTACTGATGGATCCGACGCTCACGATGCGTCCGCCGCGCACGGATGAGGCCCAGGCGGTGACGGATCTCGTGATCGCCTGCGACGTGGCCGAGTTCGGCGAGCCCGACTTCGAGCTCGACGATCTGCTCACCGACTGGCACATGCCCGGCTTCGACCGGGACAAGGACGCGGTCGTCGTCCTCGACGGAGAGCGCGTCGTCGCCTACGGCAGCTTCGTCCGTGGCGACTACGTGGACGTCTACGTCCATCCGGACTACCGCAACCGCGACCTCGGCAAGGAGCTCCTCGAGTGGTCGGAGCGGCGCGCCCTCGAGCGCACGCTGCCCGGCGAGGAGATCCGCGTCGGCCAGGTCGTCACCAGTACCGAGACGGGCGCGCGCCGGCTGCTCGAGAAGCGGGGATACGAGCCTGTGCGGACCTACTGGCGGATGACGCTGCCGCTGGCCGAGTCTCCTCCGCCGCCGGCCTGGCCCGAGAGCGTGGTCGTGCGGACGTTCGACCAGGAGCGAGACACACGCTCCGTCTACGCGCTCGTCCAGGACGCGTTCGGGGACAACGAGCGTCACACGGCCGAGTCCTTCGAGGAGTGGCAGGCCTTCATGATCGACCGCGACGCCTTCGAGCCAGGGCTCTGGTTCATCGCCGAGTCGAACGGCGAGATCGTCGGCTGCGTCCTCTGCCCCAACTACGAGGACGAGGGCTGGATCCGCCAGCTCGCCGTCGCGCGCGACTGGCGCCGGCGCGGCCTCGGCACGGCCCTCCTGCGCCAGGCGATGTCGGAGTTCCACCGGCGCGGCCGCCGAGAGCTCGGCCTCGTCGTCGACTCGTGGAACCGCACGGGCGCCAAGGAGCTCTACGAGCGAGCGGGCATGACCGTCGCCCGCGAGCACGTGCGCCTCGAGAAGACGCTGCGGGCGCCTGCCGCCTGACTACCCGTGCGCGGGATAGGAGCCGAAGACGCGCAGGTCGCGCGTTAGACGCCGGACCTCAGCGAGCGTCTCGCTGACGACCGGCTCGAGCGGATGCCCGGCGAGCACGGCGTCGAAGCGGTAGCGCCACGGCGTCTTCGGGATCGGGCGCGAGACGAGCTGGACAAGGTCGAGCCGGTGGCGCCCGAACGGCTCGATCGCGCGGTGGAGCGCGCCCGGCGCGTGGTCGGTGACGAAGGAGAAGGCGGTGCGCCAGCTCTCGGCCTCGCGGTCGAGGCGGGTGTAGGGCGCGACCGAGACGAAGCGCGTGTAGGCCTCGGGATGGTCGCCGACGTCGCCAGCGATCACGGTCAGCCCATAGGTCGCCGCCGCGCGCTCGCTGGCGATTGCGACCGCGGTCGGATCCCCATCCTCGGCGACCTGGTGGGCCGCGTCGGCGGTCGTGGCCGCCGCGATCGCGGTCGCCCAGGGCATGGTGGCGAGCAGCCGCCGGCACTGGTCGAGCGCCGCCGGATGCGAGCGGACGACGCGGATCTCCTCGAGCGGGACGAGCGCGGTGCCGACGAGGCAGTGCCGGATGGGCAGCACCGTCTCGCCGGTGATGGAGAGCGGCGAGTCGTAGAGGAGGTCGTGCGTCTCGTTGACCGGGCCCGAGAGCGAGCTCTCGATCGGCAGCACGCCGAACGCAACCGCACCCTCCGCGGTCGCCTCGACGACGGCGGTGAAGCTCGGCAGCGAGCGCAGCTCGGCTCCCTCCGGAAAGAGCCGGTCGCAGGCGGCCGCACTGTGAGCCCCGTCGCGACCCGGGTAGGCGACGCTCGTCATCCCCAGACGGTAGCGGCGCCCCGAGCCTAGTAACAGCTTGTTACGTGGCGGTTCGGGGGGCCGCGGAGCTTTCAGCCTCGTCGCGGAGGTCCGGCGGAAGGCGGAAGAAGACGTCCTCGCGGGCTATCTCGACGTCCTCGCGCTCCGAGATGCCGAGCTCGTCCAGGCGTGCAACGACTCGCTCGACGAGGATCTCCGGCGAGGACGCGCCCGCCGTGAGGCCGACAGTGTCGTGGCTTTCGAGCCACGCCGGGTCGAGGTCGCGCTCGTCGTCGATCAGGTGCGCGTCGGCGCCGACGCTCCGCGCCACCTCGACGAGTCGGTTCGCGTTGGAGCTCGTGCGCGAGCCGACGACGAGCACGAGGGTTGCCTCCTCGCAGAGCCGCTTGACCGCGTCCTGCCGGTTCTGGGTCGCGTAGCAGATGTCCGCAGAGGGCGGGCCGACGAGGTCGGGCACGCGCTCCCGAAGTGCCTCCACGACGTCCGCCGTGTCGTCGAGCGAGAGCGTGGTCTGCGTCAGGTACGCGAGGCGCTGTCCCTCCTCGAGCTCGAGCCTGTGTGCATCCTCCGGCGTCTCGACGAGGACGATCGAGTCCGGCGCCTCGCCCATCGTCCCCTCGACCTCGACGTGGCCCGCGTGGCCGACGAGCGCGATCTTGTGGCCGCGTGCGGCGTAGCGGCGCGCCTCCGCGTGCACCTTGGAGACGAGCGGGCACACGGCGTCGACGATCTCGAGGCCGCGCTCGGCGCACTTCTCGTACACCGCCGGCGCGACCCCGTGGGCGGAGAGAACGACCAGCGCGCCTTCCGGCACGTCCTCCTCCGACTCGACAAAGACTGCCCCGCGAGCCTCGAGGTCGCGGACGACGTGCACGTTGTGAACGATCTCGTGCCGCACGTACACGGGCGGGCCGTGTCGCTCGAGCAGCCGCTCGACGATGTCGATGGCGCGGACCACCCCGGCGCAGAAGCTGCGCGGGCTCGCGACGAGGACTCTCCTAGACATCAGCTAGAACGGTAGCGGCCTGACGCAGCGAGGTGAGCGCCCGACTCGCCGCGCGCGCCGTGCGGATCGTCGCCGCCGGCTCGGAGACGAACGCGCGGGCCACGACGCGCCAGTCGGTCGCGCCGTCGGGCGTCGCCGCCCGGGCCAAACGGCCGACAGGCCGCTCGGGCGTGTCGGAGACGGCGCGAACCGCGCCGGCCAGGCGGCCGGTCGCCGCCAGCGCAGCGCTCTCCGTGTCCACGGCGACGGCGCCTGTCCGCGCCGCGAGCTCCCGCCGCTCGGCCGGGTCGTCGACGATGCGGCCCGCGTCGCAGACGACCGCCGTCAGCGCGCCCGGGATGCGCAGCGGCTCGTCCTCCCAGAGGACGGTGCCGTCGGCGTCGACCACGCGCCGGGCGGTCAGGAGCGCCCCGGGCGGAAGGCCGGAGACGAGCGCTCCGGCGAGGCCGAACGACACCAGGCGTCCCTCCGGCAGCGGCCGCCGCGCTTGCAGCCCAATCCGGATCGCTTGCGCCCCGACGCTGCGAGCTGCTCGCTCTTCCACTGCCAAAGCACAGGCGAGCGTCACCGAAGACTCCTTCGGCGAAAGTGCGCCAGCACTTTCGCCGATTATCGGAGAGTCCACGCCAGGCTGCGAACCGTCTCCCTGACGCTCTCGGTCGTCGCGATCGTCGCGGCGGGCTCGAAGCCGGAGTGGATGCCGCAGTGCTCGCAGCGGTGGTCGTTCCCGGGCCCGTAGCGCTCCCACTCGATCCCGTTTGCAAGCGCCTCGTAGGTCGGGAAGATGCCGTCGGTGAGCAGGTAGCACGGGCCCTTCCAGCCATAGGGGTTGCGCGTCACGGAGCCCCACGGCGCGCACGGGAGCTTGCGGTCGCCGGTGAGGAAGTCCTGGTAGACGGGGCTCGCGAGCCAGCGGTAGCTGTGGCGACGCACGGCGTCGCGGATCTCCCGGAACTTCGCCTCGTGCTCGTCGCGGGTCATCGTGAGCGCGGGGTCGATCTGCGAGTACTGGTAGCCGGGGGCGACGAGCATCCCGTCGATGCCGACCTCGTTCGTCAGATAGCCCATCATCTCGACGACGTCGCTGACCTCGGTCTCCTTGAAGATCGTCGTGTTCGTGGTCACGCGGAAGCCGCTCTCCCGGGCGGCGCGAATGGCGTCGACCGCGATCTCCCAGAGGCCCGGGTAGTCGCAGATGTAGTCGTGGATCTCCTGCATGCCGTCCAGGTGGACGACGAAGGTGAGGCGCGGGTTCGGCTCGAAGCGGTCGAGCATGTCGACGAGCCGGAGCGCGTTCGTGCAGAGCTGGACGTTCCGCTTCATCTCGAGGAAGCCGGCCACGACGTCCTCGACGCCCTTGAAGATCAGCGGCTCGCCGCCGCAGACGGAGATGACCGGAGCCGGGCACTCGACAGCGGTGTGGAGGCACTCCTCCACCGTCAGGCGCGCCTTGTTCGACTCGTACTCGCGGATCTTCCCGCAGCCGATGCAGGCGATGTTGCAGCCCAGCGTGGGCTCGAGCATGATCACGAGCGGGTAGCGGTCCTTGCCCTTCTGCGAGGCGACGTAGCGCCCGATCTGGACGGTGCTGCGAAGCGGAAACTTCATGCTCCTCCCTTCGTGAGCGCCTGGGCGACGGCCCGCGCGAGCGCCGGCTCGACGGGCCCCGGCTCGTACCCGAGTCTACTGCGGGCTTTCTCGGAAGAGAAATACATGGGCAAGCGGGCGAGGCGCACCTCGTCCCGGTTTGCGAATCCGAGCCTGCCGGCCACGTCAGCGAGAGGATACGGGACGCGGAGACGCGGCCGCGGGCGGCCCGCCAGCCGGGCGACGGCCGCGAAGAGGTCGGCGAGGGGAAGGTTGACCCCGCCGAGCAGGTAGCGCTCGCCCAGCTCGCCCCGCTCGAGCGCGAGCGCGTGACCGCGGGCGACGTCGCGGACGTCCACGACATTCAGCCCGGTGGTGGCGACGTAGCCGGGAATGCGGCCGGTGGCCACGCCCGCGATCATGCGGCCGGTCGGCGTCGGCTTGCGGTCGCCCTCGCCCACGGGGGTGGTCGGGTTGACGACGACGGCCTTCGCCGCGAGCGCCAGCTGCTCGGCCGCGAGCTTCGTCCGCTTGTAGGGGACCTCGAGCTCCCAGTCCGGGGGCGCGTCCTCCTCGGTCGCCTCGCGGCCCGGAACTGGACCGCAGGTGCCTGCGGTCGAGCAGTGGACGAAGCGGCGCACGCCGGCGCGGGCCGCGGCGTCGAGGAGCACGCGGGTCCCCTCGACGTTGACGCGCTCCATCAGCTCGGCCGGGGCGTCGTAGCTGTAGAGCGCGGCCACGTGGACGACCGCCTCGCAGCCGGCGACGGTGCGCGCGAGCCCATCCGGGTCGAGCAGGTCGACGCGCTCGCTGCGCACGTCGGCGCCGCGCTCTGCCAGCTCCCGGGCCACGTGACCGCCGACGAAGCCCGAGGCTCCCGAGACGTAGACCTTCACGCGTGGGTGCCCAGGGCGCGGCGGACGCGCCCGAGCGCCATGACCGGCCAGACCTCCCGGTAGAGGTGGTAGTTGATGAGGAAGTCGCGGGGGAAGCCGGTGCCGGTGAAGTGGTCCTCGTCCCAGCCGCCGTCGGGCCGCTGCCGCTCGCAGAGCCAGCCGACGGCGCGGCGCGCGCACTCTGAGCCCGCCTCGCCGGCGGCAACGAGGCCGAGCAGCGCCCAAGCGGTCTGCGAGGGAGTCGCCTCGCCGCGACCGCGCCAGGCGCGACCGTCCTCTCCCAGGTCGTAGGAGCGGCAGTCCTCGCCGAAGCCGCCGTCCTCCCGCTGGTGCGCCTCGAGCCAGGCGACGGCGCGGCGGATCGCGGGATGGTCGGGCTGGAAACCGACCGCCTCGAGCGCCGGGAGCACGGCGCCGACGGCGTAGACGTAGTTCACGCCCCAGCGGCCGAACCACGACCCGTCCTCCTCCTGCTCGCGGAGCAGGTAGTCGACCCCGCGGCTGACCGCGTCCTCGTAGCCGGAAACCTGCGCGAGCAGCTCGACGACGTGCCCTGTGACGTCCGGCGACGGCGGGTCGGTGACGGCGCCGAAGTCGCAGAAGGGGATCCGGTAGAGCCACTGCGCGTCGTTGTCGACGTCGAAGGCGCCCCAGCCCCCGTTGGCGCACTGGAGCCCGGCCATCCAGCGGGTGGCGCGATCGACGGCGGGGCGCCCCGTCCCCAGGTCTGCGAGGGCCAGCGCAACGATCGCCGCGTCGTCGATGTCGGGGTAGAGGTCGTTGTCGTACTCGAACGCCCACCCGCCCGGCTCCACGCCGGGACGGCGGACGCTCCAGTCGCCTCGCACGCGGATCTCCTCGCGGACGAGGATCTCCGCGGCCGCCTGGAGCGCCGGCTCCTCGCGCGGCACGCCGGCCGCGCGGAGGGCGAGCACGGCAAGCCCGGTGTCCCACACGGGCGACTGGCACGCCTCCGGCCGGAGGCGGTCGCCGTCCTCGACGAGGAAGCGCTTCCACCCGGCCAGCCCTCGCTGCAGGGCGGGCGAGTCGAGCCCGTGACCGCGGCAGGCGAGCGCGATCAGCGACCAGACCCACGGCGGCTGGATCCCGCCCCACGAGCCGTCCAGCTCCTGGCGGTCGAGGATCCAGCGCTCGGCGTAGGCGAGCGCTCGCTCGCGGCCGGGCTGAACGGGCTGGCCCGCGTACCACGCGAGCGCGCGGTCGGAGAGGAGCCCCCAGGTCGGCTTCCTCGGCGCCGGGCCCAGGTTCAGCTCGTGGCAGGCACGCTCGGGCGGAAGCCTCCGCACGGGCCGGTAGTGCATCACGACGGTGAGCGGGACGACCGTCTGCCGCGCCCAGCAGGCGAAGTCGTACACCGAGAGCGGGAACCACGGCTTGAGCAGCACGAGCTCGGGCGGGAGCAGAGGGATCTCCTCCCACGGCCAGAGGCCGAAGAGCGCCAGCCAGATGCGGGTGAAGACGCGGGCGCCGCCGATCCCGCCCCGCTCCTCGCAGAAGCGCCGCGCGGCGGCGAGGCGCTCGTCGTCGGCGTCGAGCCCGGCCAGGCGGAGCGCCGCGTAGGACTCGATCGTCGCCGCGAGGTCCGGCTCGCCGCCCCAGTAGATGGCCCAGAGCCCGTCGGGCCGCTGCCGGGCGAGGAGCTCGTTCGCGCAGCGGCGGGTCGTCTCCTCGTCGCGCAGGCCCAGGAACTCGAGCAGCAGCAGGTGCTGGGCCGTCATGGTGACGTTGGACTCGAGCTCGCCGACCCACCAGCCGCCGGGCTTCTGGAGCGAGAGCAGGCGTCCGACCGCCGCATCGAGCGTGCGCTCGAGCTGATCGCCGGCGACGGAGGTCGTCTGTGCCTCTCTCGTGGCGCTCACGGCGAGTCAGTCTGTCATGAGGTGGCGCGCTGCGGCCCGGCCGCTGCGGATCGCGCTTTCCATCGTGGCCGGCCAGCCGGTGTCCGTCCACGCACCCGCCCGCGCCACGCCCGGCCGGCCCGTCTCCACGGGGGCGCGGCGGACGAGCGTCCCCGGCCCGGCCGCAAACGTCGCCGCCGGCTCCCGGCTCACGCGCGACCAGCGCAGCTCCGCGGGCCCGAGGCGCTGCCTGAGCTCGCCGGCCAGCAATTCGACCAGCTCGCGGCCGCGCACCTCCAGGAGCTCCGGCGCGCCGCTCGAGACCACCGTGAGGTACTGGCCCTGCTCGGGCTCCCGGCCGGTGAGCTTTCCGCGGTCGAACACCCAATGGGCATCGCTCCCGAGGAATGCGGCGAGCTCGAAGCGCAGCAGCGGCCGGTCGAAGAGCAGGTGGACGCTGACAATGGGCGAGTCGTCGAGACCGGGATCGGGCTCGCCGAGCAGCCGCGCGCTCTCGCCCGGCGGCACGGCGACGACGACGAACTCGGCGGGAACCCGCTCCCCGGCGGCCAGCACAACCGCCCCGTCCTCGAGCGCAACGACCCGCGTGCCGGTTCGCACCTCCGCGCCGCGCTCGGCGAGGGAGCGTCCGGCCGCCTCGCCGTGAACGTCGCCGAGCGGCTCCACGGGCAGGACGAGGTCGCTCGCCGAGCGCTCGGCGAGCAGAGCCGTCTGCACCGTGAAGAGCGCCGGCGCCGCGCTCACTTCGTCGCTCCGCAGGTTCAGCGCGGGGCGGATGAAGACGTCCCAGAAGCGGTCGATCGCCGGCTGCGACTGGCCGAGCCGGCGGAGGAGCTCGGCAAAGGTCTCGCCGTCGTGCTCCTCCGGCACCAGGCGGCCGAGCCGCCGAGCGACGCGCGCGATCGCCAGGCGGTCGAACATCGGCACGTGGCGGTAGCGGAGGAGAGCGAGCGCGCCCGGCCGGATCCTCGCCACGCGGCCGTCCTCGCCGATCACCGGCAGGTCGAGTGGCTCGCGCCTCACTGACGCGGCCCGCCCGACCCGCTCGAGGAAGCCGAGATATTCCGTGCAGCAGCCCAACGCAATGTGCTGGCCGTTGTCCGGCGGGGGATCCGGGTCGCCCTCGCGCTCGGGCAGCGTCTGCACCGCTCCGCCGAGGGTCGGGCGCGCCTCCAGGAGCGTCACCTCGTGGCCAGCGTCGACCAGCTCCAACGCGGCGGCGAGCCCGGCCAGGCCGCCGCCCACCACGACCGCCTTCACAGGGCGGCCACCGCCCGCACCTTGGCGGCCGCCGAGAGGTGGGGCCGCCGCGTGAACACGTCGTACCCGCGGCCGCGCATCTGCACGAGCAGGCCCCGATAGATCCCGGCGAACGCGCGCACGCAGAGCGCGCTGCGGCGATCGAGCAGCGGTAGGAGCCCGAGCCCCTCGCGCAGGAGCTCCTCCGCCCGGCCGGCCTGGTGCTCCATGAGCGCGCGCCACTCGGGCCCGACCCGCCCGGCTGCAACGTCCACCTCGGCGACGCCGAAGCGCTCCTGCTCGTCCTCCGGGAGGTAGACGCGCCCGAGCCGCCAGTCCTCGGCGACGTCGCGCATGATGTTGATCTGCTGCAGCGCGAGCCCGAGCGTCTCGGCGCGCGGCTCGGCGGCGGCTGGGTCGCTGGGCCCGTAGACGGCGGTGCAGGCCAGGCCGACCGAGGAGGCGACGCAGCGGCAGTACTCACGCAGCTCCTCCCAGGTCGCGTAGCGCGTCTTCTCCGAGTCGAGGAGGCCGCCGGCGACGAGGTCGAGGAGCGCGCCGCGCGGGATCGCATAGCGAGCGGTTGCATCGGCGAGGGCGACGAGGACCGCGTCTTCGGCCGGGGCGTTCGGAAGCGCCTCGACGGCCGCGCGGCAGGCTTCGAGGCCCTCCCGCCTCGCGGGGACCGGCAGCTCCGGGTCGTCGGCCAGGTCGTCCACCCGGCGGGCGAACGCGTAGAGCGCGGCGACCGCGAGCCGCTTCGGCCGTGGGAGCACGGCGATGCCCCAGGCGAAGTTGCGCGCCTCCCGGCGCGTGATCCGAACGACCTCGTCGTAGGCGGTGTCCACGTTCATCGGCGCACGAGCTCGCGCACGGCGAGGCGGGCGAACGTCCACCTCGTCGGCGCGGGCCGGCTCGTGAAGACGTCCCAGCCGGCGCGCTCGAGCGCGTCCAGCGCGGCGAGCCCGCCGCGAGCGTAGAGCGCCACGGCGAGGCCCGGCCGGCCCCCGAGCGCGCGCCGGAGCGACAGGCCGGCCTCCAGCAGCCTGCGGGCGCGCTCCGCCTCGAAGCGCAGGAGCGCGGCGATCTCGGGCGTCAGCGGGCCGGCGAGCGCCTCGTCGGCGACCCCGAAGCGCCGCAGGTCCTCCTGCGGGAGGTAGATGCGCCCAAGCGCTAGGTCGCGCGGCGGGTCCTGGAGGAAGTTGACGAGCTGGAGGCCCGTGCAGACGGAGTCGCTCATGTCCGCGAGCTCGGGCTCGTCCGTGCGGCCGTAGATCCCGAGGACGACGCGCCCGACGGGATCCGCCGAGTACGTGCAGTACTCGCGTACGTCGTCCCACGTCTCGTAGCGGCTCCGCACCTGGTCGATGCGGTTGGCCTCGATCAGGCGGCGGAACGGCTCGCGCGGCAGGCCGCGGTCGGCGATCGTCGCATGAAGCTGGCGCATGACCTCCGTGCGCGGAGGGCCGTCGAGCTCGCGCTCGAGCTCGTCGAGCAGCAGCGAGCGGTCACCCTCGGCCTCATCGCCGAGGTTGTCCACGAGGCGCGCGAAGCCGTAGACGGCGCGGAGATGCGGCCGCGCCCAGCGCGGCGCGAGCAGCGATGCGACCGGGAAGTTCTCGCCCGCCGCGCGCTCCTGGATCCGTTCGGCGGCCAGCTCGGGCGCGTCGAGTAGCCTCGCCTCGGGCATGGCAGACAGTATGGAGCGGCGGACACTGGGGCGCACCGGCGTCGAGATCCCCGTCGTCGGGCTGGGAACCTGGCTCACGTTCGACCTCCCGGACACCCAGCAGGAGGTGGCCGACCGGGTGGTGGCGGCCGCCTTCGAGGGCGGCACGCGCCTCGTCGACTCCTCGCCGATGTACGGCCGCGCGGAGCAGGTGCTCGGCCGCGCGCTGGACGGCCGCCGAGACGAGGCGTTCGTGGCGACCAAGATCTGGACGCCGTCCGTCGAGGAGGGCCGCGAGCAGCTCGAGCGGCAGCTCGACTGGTTCGCTCCCCGGGTCGACCTCGAGCAGGTGCACAACCTCGTCGCCTGGCAGGCGCACCTCTCCTGGCTCGAGTCCGAGCGGGAAGCGGGCCGCATCCGCTTCCTCGGCGCGACCCACTACGCGTCCTCCGCCTTCGACGAACTCGCCGACGTGATGCGGAGCGGAGCCGTCGACGTGATTCAGATCCCCTACAACCCGCGCGAGCGGGAGGTCGAGCGGAAAATCCTGTCGCTCGCGGAGGAGCTCGAGCTCGGCGTGATCGTCATGCGTCCGCTCGGCACGGGCGCGCTGCTCCCAGGCCCGGATCCGAGGAAGCTGGAGCCGCTCGGCGTGAGGACGTGGGCCCAGGCACTCCTCAAGTGGGCGCTCTCCGACCTGCGCGTCACCGCCGTGATCCCCGCCACGTCGAGCCCCGACCACGCGCGCGAGAATGTAGCGGCCGGAGTCCCGCCCTGGTTCGGCCCGGATGAGCGGCGTTACGTCGAGGAGCTCTGCGGGTGACCCAGGCCGAGCGCGCCAGAGGCTCTGCGCACGCGGTGGTGTCAGGTCTTGCATTCGTGCAGGTTCTGGCGTGCTCGCGCGCCACACTGAGCGCTAGCCGGGGGCGTATGCTCCAGTGTCGCCGCAGATACGCAAATGCAAGACCTGACACCGCTCCATTCGCTCGATCCAGGCCAAGCTGACGTGGGTCCGGCCATGCCGCGAAACTAGGTGCAGCCCATGCGTCGCTGGGCGCTCACCCTGAGACAACAACCCGGCGAGGAGCTCGAGTCCCGCCTGGCGCGGATCGTCAGGTTTCTGAGCGAGATCTACCCACGTGGACGAGTCCTCGTCTCCGATTTCGAAGCGACCGGGCCGCTGGGAGATGAGCTAACGCAGCGGCTGGACGCCGTGGAGGAAATTGAGATCTCCGCGCTCGATCTCATCGGAATCTGCGAGGGCGCCGGACAGGTCATAGAACTAGACGCAACCCTTACCGACGGCGGCGATGACGCGATCCGCCTGATTGTTCGAGACGGGACATCGGTGGATGTCCTGGGCAAGGGCTCACGATTGCCGAAAGAAGTCGTGGGCGCGCATGACGCCGTCGACCCGCGCCTGTTCGGATGGTGAGGAAGCGCTTCGAGCTCTAGCAGGGCGCGGCTACGTCGAGAAGCTTTCCAGCTAGCCCAGCCCGATCTCCGCGAGCACCTCGGTCGTGTGTTCGCCGAGGGCCGGGACGGCGCCTGTGGGCGGGCGCTCGCCGTCCACGAGGAACGGGCTCCCGACCACGGGGAGGCGCCCAGCCGGGGAACCCACCTCGGTGACGAGCCGGTTGTGCGCGAGCTGGGGATGCGCGACCACGTCGGCAACATCGTTCACGGCGCCGCACGGGACCCGCGCGGCCTCGAGGCGCTCGAGCCACTCGGCGGCCGGCCGCTCCGCGAAGACCTCCTCCAGCAGAGGCTCGAGCTCGTCCCGGCCGGCGACCCGCCCCTCGTTCGTAGCCCAGCGCTCCTCGACGAGGAGCTCGGGCCGGCCGAGCACCTCGCACAGAGCCCGCCAGTGGTCGGCCGAGAGCACGGCGAGCCCGAAGAGGCGCCCATCGCCCGCCGAGAACGGCCCGTAGGGGCAGAAGAGCGGATGCCGCGTGCCGGTGCGCGGCGGCTCGCCGCGGCCGTGCCAGACGAGATGCGGGAAGTAGCCGAGCCAGTCGACCATCGTGTCGAAGAGGGACACCGAGACACGGGAGCCCTCGCCGGTCTCCCCACGGCGCGCGAGCGCCGCCAGCGTCGCCACGGCTGCGTAGCTCCCCGCGCCCACGTCGCAGACGGAGACGCCGACCCGCGCGGGAGCGTCCGGGCTCCCGGTGACGGAGAGCAGCCCCGTCTCGCCCTGCATGACGAGGTCGTAGGCGTTCTTCCGGGCGTAGGGGCCGTCCGGCCCGTAGCCGGATATCTCCACGTAGACGACGTCGGGCCGCAGCACCCGCACCGCGGGCTCGTCGAGACCGACACGCTCGGCCCAGCCCGGGACGTAGTTGTGCAGGACGACGTCGCTCCGCTCCACGAGCCGCTCGACCGCCGGCCGCGAGGCCGGATCCTTCACGTCGAGCGCGACGCTCCGCTTGCCGCGGTTCATCCACACGAAGCCGCTGGAGAGCCCGGCTGCGACCGTATCCCACTCCCGGGTGACGTCGCCGCCGCCGGGCCGCTCGACCTTGACGACGTCGGCGCCGAGGTCGGCGAGCAGGCGCGTGGCGAGCGGCCCCGCGAGGCCGTTCTCGAAGGCGAGCACGCGGGTGCCCCGGAGGAGCGGCACCCGCGTACCCTAGTCGGGTCTCAGTCGTTCGAGGGCTTCGGCTCGGGCCCGGGGTCGCCGCCGCTCGCAGCGATCGCGAGCCGCCCGAGGTAGAGCTCCCAGCCCTGGCCGTGCATCTCGCGCGCCTGCTCCGGCAGGTCGTAGTGGCGGAGCCGGACGAGCGTGCCGTCGCCGTCGGGCTCGAGCGTCAGCTCGACGCGGCTCGAGCCGGGCGGCACGCCGTGCTCCGTCTGACCCGCCGGTTGTCCCTCCCAGCCGAAAGCCATGAGGACCCTCCTTGGCGGGTCGATTTCCACGAACTCGCCCAGGGCCGTCGCCCGGTCCTCGAGCTCGACACGGTAGATCCCTCCCGGCCGGGCATCGATCTCGGCCCGGTGACCCATCCAGAGCACGTGCTTCTCAGGGTCGACGAGGAACTCGAAGACCGTCTCCGGGCGCGCGGCGATCCGCACCTCGCGCTCGACGGCCTCATCCTGACGAACTGCCACGGTGCCTTCTCCCTTCCTCGAACTCCGCCGCCAGCCGCAGCCGCTCGAGCCGATCGTCCCAGAACCGCTCCAGGAAGTCCCGAAGCGGGACGAACCCCTCCGGCCGGACGCGGTAGAGGCGCCTTGTCCCCTCCCGCCGCTCCTCGATCAGCCCGGCCTGCCGCAGCACGGCGAGGTGCTGGGAGACGGCCGGGCGCGTGACCGCGAACTCGGCCGCGATCTCGCCGGCGCTGCGCTCCGCGCCGGCGACGAGCTCGAGGATGCGCCGGCGGTTCGGCTCGGCGAGTGCTCGCATGGCGGCTTCCATGTCGTCGCTATTTAAGCAGATGCTTACGTAAGAGTCAACTTACAGATGTGCGAAGCCCGCCTGCCGGGAAGAATCAGGTCCATGAAGCTCGGGATCGGCTTGCCGAACACGATGGCCCTGGACGCGGACCGCCGGCTCATGCTCGACTGGGCCAGGCTGAGCGACGAGGCGGGCTTCCACACGCTCGCCACCATCGACAAGCCGGCGTACGACTCATGGGACCCGCTCGTCACGCTCGCAGGCGTCGCCGGGGTGACGGAGAAGGCGCGCTTGGCGACGACGATCCTCCAGCTTCCCAACCGAAACGAGACGCTGGTCGCGAAGCAGGCCGCCGTGGTCGACCGTCTCTCGGGCGGACGGCTCGATCTGGGCGTGGCCCAGGGCCACGGCGGCGCCGACTACGAGGTCTTCGACGCCCTGCCGAAGGGCCGATCCGAGCGTCTCGAGCGCCAGGTCGCGCGCATGCGCGAGGTGTGGGCGGAGGCGCGGACGTCGGATCGCGACCACGGCGTCACTGGGCCCGCGCCGCTCCAGGATCCCTGCCCCGTGTGGGTCGGCGCCGCGCGGCCGAAGGCGATCGAGCGGGCGGTCCGGATCGGCGACGGCTTCCTCTACGGGACGCGCGGCGCCGCGGCGATGGCGGAAGGTGTCCCCTGGGTCCGCGAGCTCGCCGCCGCCGAGGGCAAGCCGGACCTCCCCGTCGCCGGGCTCGCGTACGCCGCAATCGGCGACGACCCGGCCGCCGCCCTCGAGGAGGGCACCCAGCACGCCCTCCGCTACTACGGCCAGCTCTACCGCGAGCCACACGATCTCATCCACCACGGCCCGGCCGAGAAGCTGGCCGAGGAGTTCGCCGAGTATGCGGGATCGGGCCTCGACCTCCTGATCGTCTTCCCCCTCGTCCCGCGCCTCGACCAAGTCCAGCGGCTCGCCGAGTCGGTACTGCCCGCGTACCAGTGAGCGCGCTCCTCTTCCTGAGCCGCGCGGAGGTCGCCGGCCTTCTCCCCGGGATCCCGCAGCAGCTCGACCTCGTCGAGCGCACGTACCGCTCCCTTGCGGCCGGAGGCGTGGAGCTCCCTCCGAAGCCCGGCGTGCACCCGCGCAAGGACTCCTTCGTCCACGCCATGCCGGCGTACCTGCGGGACGAGGACGTCGTCGCGCTCAAGTGGGTCGCGGGCTACCCGGCGAACAAGGAGCGCGGCCTTCCCTACATCACGGGGCTGATCGTCCTCAACGACCCCGAGACGGGGCTGCCGCTCGTGGTCATGGACGGCGCCGAGATCACCGCGGCCCGTACGGCGGCCGCGAGCGGCGTCTGCGTGCGGGCCTTCGCCCCCGAGGGCTGGCGTCGGGCCGCGATCCTCGGCTGCGGCGAGCAGGGCCGCTTCCATGCGGAGCTCCTGCGGACGCTGAACCCCGAGGTGCGGATCAGTGCCTGGGACCCCCACCCCGAGCGGATCGAGCGCCTCGGCGAGCGCGTCGAGCCCGCGGCGAGCTGGGAGGAGGCAGTCGACGGCGCGGAGATCGTCGTCACCGCCGGGCCGATCGTGGCCGACCCGCCCTCGGCGCTGCGGCCGGAGCACCTCGGCGGGCGCTGGCTCGCGCTCCCGATCGACTTCGACTTCTACGCGGGCGCAGAGCTCGTCCGGGCCTCCGACCTCTTCCTCGCGGACGACGTCGGCCAGTTCGAGTATTACCGCGAGCTCGGCCACTTCCGGGGCTGGCCGGAGCCCGAGGGGAGCGTGGGCGAGGGACTGAGCGGCGAGGGCTCGCCGCCGCGAGTCCTCTGCTGCAACCTCGGGATCGGCGCGCTCGACGCGGCCTTCGCGAGCGTCGTGCTCGAGCGTGCGCGCGCGGAGGGCGCGGGAACCGAGCTCGAGCTGTGAGCCCGGCGCTGTGGCTGCTGAAGCTCGAGCACACGCTCGCCGAAGACGAGGGCACCGACGAGCTGGCGACGGCGCTCGTCGTCCTTGCCTCGGTCGCCGGCCGTGAGGTGCATGTGGACGAGCAGGAGGCGCACGGAGCGGCCCGGCGGGCGCTCCTGCTCCTCAGCACCGGCGGCGATCCCTCGCGCGGGCTCGACCTCCACGGTCGCGCCGTGACTGCGCTGGCCGAGGACCTGCGCACCGTCGACCGCCAGCTCGCGCTCGAGGACGGCGTGCGGCAGCTGCGCCTGGAGGCGGAGGGGCTTCCGCACGTGAGCGAGGCCCTGCACGCGCTCGGGGAGACGCCGGACGTCGCGTGGCGCGCGTACGCCGCCGGGCTCCTCGCGGAGGAGCTCAGCGAGGACTAGCTGCGGATCCGCTCGCCGGCGGGGTCGAAGAGCGGCTCCTCGGCGACCGCACCTCCGACCCATTCCCCGAAGATCTCGACGCCGACCGCCTGCCCCGGCTCTACGTCGGCCGCGGGGAGGTAGGCGTACGCGATCGAGCGCTCGACCGTGTAGCCGAAGCCGCCGCTCGTCACCCGGCCCACGACCCGGTCGCCGACGCGCACGGGCTCGGAGCCCAGCGCGACCGAGCGCGGGTCGTCGAGCACGAGGCAGGCCAGCCGCCGCTCGGGCGGGTCGCCGTTCGCCTCGAGCAGCGCCTCGCGGCCGAGGAAGTCGCCCTTGTCGAGCTTGACCGCGAAGCCGAGTCCCGCCTGGTAGGGGTTCTCGTCCGGCGTGATGTCCGCGCCCCAGACGCGATAGCCCTTCTCCAGGCGCAGCGAGTCGATCGCCTTGTAGCCGCCGGCGACGAGCCCGTGGTCGCGGCCGCCTTCCCAGATCGTGTCCCAGAGGCGGAGCCCGAACTCGGTCGGGCAGTAGAGCTCCCACCCGAGCTCGCCGACGTAGGTCACGCGCAACGCGAGGCAGGGGACGGGCCCGACGCTGAGCTCGCGCGTGCGCATGTAGGGGAAGGTCTCGTTGGAGAGATCCTCGGTGGTCAGCGGCTGGAGAATCTCGCGGGCCCTCGGGCCCCAGAGGCCCAAGCATGCGAGCCGGGAGGTCACGTCCTCGACGAGGACCGAGCCGTCGTCCGGAGCGTGCGAGCGGATCCACGCGGCGTCGTGCTGCCCGAAGGCGGTGCCCGTCACGATGCGGAAGCGGTCCTCAGCAAGCCGGCTCACGGTGAAGTCGCACTCGATGCCCCCGCGCTCGTTCAGCATCTGCGTGTACGTGACGGCGCCGACGTCGCGGGCGACCCGGTTGGCGCACATCCGCTCGAGGAACTCGGCGGCGCCGGGGCCCACCACGTCGAGCTTGGCGAACGAGCTCTCGTCGAAGAGGGCGGCGGCCTCGCGGCAGGCACGGTGCTCGGCGCCGATCGCGGATGACCAGAGCCGCCCCGCCCAGCCCCGCGGCCGCAGCGACTCGTCACCGTCCGCGGCGTTGGGCTCGAACCAGTTCGTCCGCTCCCAGCCGGACTTCTCGCCGAATGCCGCGCCGAGCTCCTCGAGGCGCTCGTAGGTCGGGGACAGCCGGAGCGGTCGGCCCGCCTGGCGCTCGTGCCCCGGGTACTTGACGTCGTAGTAGGTCGAGTAGACCTCGACCGTGCGCGCGAGCGTGTACTCGCGGCTCGCGTAGTGGCGGCCGAAGCGGCGCGAGTCCATCTCCCAGACGTCGAGGCTCGGCACGCCCTCGACGATCCACTCGGCGACGAGCTGCCCCATGCCGCCGGCACCGGCGAGGCCGTGCGCGCAGAACCCCGCAGCGACCCAGAAGCCGCGCACGTCCGTCTCGCCGAGGATGAACTCGCCGTCCGGGGTGAAGGCCTCGGGGCCGTTGACGAGCTTCACGACCTCAGCCTCCTCGAGCTCCGGGACACGCACGACCGCGTTCGTCATCAGCTCCTCGAAGCGCTCCCAATCCTCGGAGAGGAGCTGGCCGTTGAAGTCGGCCGGGATGCCGTCGAGGCCCCACGGCGCCGGGTGGCGCTCGTAGCCGCCCATGACGAGGCCGCCGGACTCGCCCCGGAAGTAGACGAGGAGCGACGGGTCGCGCATGGTCGGGACGTCGTGCGGCACGCCGCTCGGCTTCGTGATCAGGTACTCGTGCGCCATCGGCACGACGGGCACGTTCACCCCGGCGAGGCGCCCGATCTCGCCGGCGAACATGCCGCCGGCGTTGACGACGACCTCGGCCTCGATCGAGCCCTTGTCGGTCTCGATGCCCGTTACCCGCCCGCCCTCGACGTCGATGCCTGTGACGCGCGTGTTCGTGTAGAGCTCGGCACCGCGGCGGCGGGCTCCCTCGGCGAGCGCGAAGGTGAGCTGGCTCGGATCGACGTAGCCGTCGGTGGGCAGGTACGCGGCGCCGAGCACGCCCTCCGTGGACATCGGCGGGAAGAGCCGCTGCGCCTCCTCGGCAGACATGAGCTCGAGTGGGAGCCCGAACGTCTTCGCCCAGCCGGCCTGCCTGGTGAGCTCTTCCATGCGCTCCTCGCTGGAGGCCAGGCGGAGCGAGCCGACCTCGTGCCAGCCGGTCTCCAGCCCGACCTCCTCGGCGAGCGACCGGTAGAGCTCGACGGAGCTCATCATCATCCGCGTCAGGCTGATGGAGCCGCGCAGCTGACCGACGAGCCCGGCCGAGTGGAACGTGGAGCCGCTGGTCAGGTCGGCCCGCTCGACGAGGACGACGTCCTCCCAGCCGAGCCGGCTCAGCCAGTAGAGGACCGAGGCGCCGCCGACGCCTCCGCCGATCACGACCGCGCGCGCCCGGTCCCGCACCGTCGCCTAGCCTCGCAGGGCCGCGTCGAAGGCCGGGTCGGCGGAGGTGCGCCGCAGCCGCTCGAAGTGTTCGTCCGCGTAGGCGACGAAGTCGACGTCCAGCTCGGAGATGCCTTGCTGGACGACCCCCCACATGGCCTCGCGGAAGTCGGACATGAAGCGCATGAGCCGCAGAGCGCGGGCGTCCTCGGCCTCGACCGAGCCGAAGTAGCTCTCCAGCAGGACCCCGTTCGCCTCGTCGTCGAACTCGTGGTTGATGGAGAAGTTGGCCAGGTCGAAGAAGCGATCCCCCATGCCCGCGTACTCCCAGTCGACGATCCGCACCGCGGCTCCGTCGTCCAGGAAGTTCGCGTTCAGAAGGTCGTTGTGGCACGGGACGGGAAGCGCGCCGCGGCGGGCCGTCTCGATCTCGTCCGCCACGCCCTTCGCCCAGCGGAAGCTCTCCGGCAGCCGGACGCCGTGCGCCGCGGCTGTCTCGGCATAAGTCTCGACGACCCGAAACGAGTCGAAGCGCCCGGGGATCGGCGGCCCCTCGTGCACGCGGCGAAGCGTCTCGGCCACGCGGCCCACGACCTGCGGACGCCGCATCTCCTCGAGCGGGACGGGCCTGCCCTCGATGAAGCGCGTGATCAGGTAGCCCTCCGGCTCGACGAAGCCGACCACCTCCGGCCCGACGCCGAGCTCCGCCGCCACGACCGACGCGTCCCTCTCGACGAAGCGGTCGATTCCGAGCAGGTCTGTGTCCTTGCCGGCCACCCTAAGGACGACCGTCTCGTCCCCCAGGTCGACGCGGAAGTTGTGGTTGGTGATCCCGCCCCCGAGCGGCTCGACGTGCCTCACCCGACCCGGAAAGATCCGCTCTGCGAGCTCCTGGGGCTCCATCGCGCGATCCTAGTAGGCGCCGGAGCGGCTCGCCCTGGCGGACGAGCTCGCTCCGGCGCAGACTGACTACGTGGTGGCGGGAGCCGTGCCGGTCTTCTGGCCGAGCTCCTCTTCCAGGCGCTCGAGCTCCTCGTCGGTGCCCATGCGGATCGGGCCCTTGAACCACTTGCGGGCGGAGAGGAGGTACCACCCGCCGAAGAGGAGCAGCGCTCCGCCGACGAGGATCGGCGCGTAGTTGAGCGCCTCCCAGGTGAACTCGTCCGCCCAGGGGACGCTCGACTTGTACGGCGGCAGCAGGAACAGGATCGTGATGATCCCGACCCAGGCGATCGCGATCAGGTCGATCCACTTGTAGTGACGGCCCAGGCTCCAGGCACCGTGCTCGAAGCGGTCGCCGAGCCGGAAGCGCAGAATCACGGGCAGGATGAACGCCACGTACAGCCCGATCACCGCGATGCCGGTGCCCACGAGGTACCCGACGAGGTAGTTCCAGTAGGCGGGCACCATGATGGCGGCGGAGGCGACGCAGATCGCCAAGACCGAGAGCTGCGGAACGCGGTTGCGTCCGACCTGGCGCCACAGGCGATGGCCCGGGACGGCGCGGTCGCGCGAGAACGCGAACAGCATCCGCGAGGCCGAGGTCACGGACGCCGTGACGCAGAAGAACTGGGCGACGACGCAGATCAAGAGCAGGAACTCCGCCCAGTTCTGGCTCATCGACTCCGCCCAGATGAAGGGGACGAGGAAGCCGAGGTTCTCCAGGGCACCCTCGGTGCTCGGCACCGCGAACGTCACGGCGACGAGGAGGAAGAAGCCGAAGAACACGGAGGCAACCACTGACATGTACATGCCGACGGCTGCTCCCCGTGACGCCTGGTTCGTCTCCTCGGCCATGTGGGCCGACGCGTCGAAGCCGGTAATCGTGTACTGCGCCATCAGGAGGCCGGTGGCGAAGACGTACAGGAACAGCAGGCTCGAGAAGCCCTCGTCGCCGGTTCCGAACCCGGTCGCGTTCACCGTCTCCCCGAAGACGTAGCCGAAGGACTGGTGGTTGTCGGGGACGACGACGAGGATGCCGACGATCACCGCCACGCCGACCATGTGCCAGTACGCGGACACCGTGTTCAGGAGCGACGTGATCCTGACGTTCAGCAGGTTGAGAACGAGCGCCGCCGCCAGGAAGATCGCGTAGAGGAGGTAGATGTACTCCTTCGTGTTCGGGTACTCGAACCAGAAGTTGAGCAGCGCGGTCCCGAATGTCGCGAGGCCGTACCCGATTGCGGCCGTGACGGCGATCTGGCCGATCAGGTTGAACCAGCCGGTGAACCAGCCCCAGGCCGGGCTCCCGAGCTTCGAGGCCCAGTAGTAGAGGCCGCCCGCGGTCGGGAAGGCGGACGCGATCTCCGCCATCGCGAGCGCGATGATCGTGCTCATGAGCCCGACGAGCAGCCAGCCCCACGTGACCGCAACCGGGCCTCCCTGGCCGAACGCGATGTAGTACGAGGTCAGGCACCCCGCGAGGATCGAGATGATCGTGAAGCTGATCGCGAAGTTCTGAAAGCCCCCCATCGCTCGGAACAGCTCCTGGGCGTAGCCGAGCTTGTGGAGGAGCTTCTCGTCCTCCGACGTGTGGTAGCCCCCCGCTTCGGGCCCTGTCGTCATTTCGCCTCCTAGGAGATTCCGCAGACCAGGATCGGGGGTTCTACGCCGCCGCCGAGGTTCCTGTCAAGCAGGCGAGTGCGCGAGGCGTAGACTCCCGCACCCATGCTGACCGTCGCAGAGCTCGAGGCCGCGGTCCGGGACGGCTCGATCGACACGGTGATCGTCGCGTTCACGGACATCCAGAGCCGGCTCTTGGGGAAGCGACTCCACGGCGAGTTCTTCGTCGAGGAGCACGTGGCCGAGCACGGCATCGAGGGGTGCAACTACCTGCTCGCCCTCGAGATGGAGATGGATCCGGTTCCCGGCTACGGAATCGCGAGCTGGGAGCAGGGATACGGCGATTTCGGCCTCCGGCCCGACATGGGTACGCTGCGCCGCATCCCGTGGCTCGAGGCGACCGCGCTCGTCCTTTGCGACGTCGTCTGGCAGGATGGCTCGCCGGTCGCCCCCTCGCCGCGGCAGGTGCTCCTCCGCCAGGTCGAGCGCGCAGCCGACCTCGGCTACACGCCCATGTTCGGCTCGGAGCTCGAGTTCTACCTCCTCAAGGAGACCTACGAGGAGGCGCACGCCAAGCACTACCGCGATCTGACGCCGTCGGTGCCCTACATCCTCGACTACCACGTCCTCGCGACGACCTACGACGAGGCGCTCATCAGGCAGATCCGGAACGGCATGCAGGGCGCCGGGATCAAGGTGGAGACCTCGAAGGGCGAGGCCTGGCCGGGCCAGCAGGAGATCAACTTCCGCTACGCGGACGCGGTCACGATGGCCGACAACCACACCGTCTACAAGAACGGCGCCAAGGAAATCGCTTTCTTGAACGGCTGCTCGATCACCTTCATGGCGAAGCCCGACCACACGTGGATCGGGAGCTCCTGCCACGTCCACTCGAGCCTGTGGCGCGAGGGCGAGAACGCCTTCGCCGGGGAGTCGGAGGTCTTCAAGCAGTACCTCGCCGGCCAGATCGCGTGCCTGAAGGAGCTGGCCGTCTTCGTCGCGCCGACGATCAACTCGTACAAGCGCTTCGCCGCCGGGAGCTGGGCGCCTACGACCCTCGCTTGGGGCCACGACAACCGCACGTGCGGCTTCCGCATCGTCGGCCACGGCCAGGGCCTCCGCGCCGAGACGCGCATCCCCGGAGGCGACGTGAATCCGTACCTAGGCTTCGCCGCGCTCCTCGCTGCCGGCCTCCATGGGATCGAGAACGAGCTGGAGCTGCCACCCGCACTCGAGGGCAACGCTTACGAGTCGGACGCCGAGCGCTTCCCGCACTCGCTGCGCGAGGCGATCGCCGCGCTCGAGGAGGGCACGATGGCCCGCGCCGCGCTCGGCGACGACGTCGTCGACCACTACCTCAACTACGCGCGAACGGAGCAGCGCCTCTTCGACGAGGTCGTCACCTGCTACGAGCGCGAACGGATGTACGAGCGCGGATAATCGCGGAGAATGCTGCGCATTCTCCGCGACGAGCAGTGAAACCCATCATCGGGATAACGTCGTACGCCGAGGAGGCCCGCTGGGGCGTTTGGAGCGTCCCGGCGGCTTTGATTCCTCTCGCCTACGTAGAAGCGGTCGAGCGCGCCGGCGGGCGGCCGCTGCTCGTACCGCCGAGTCTGGGCGGGATCGAGGAGACGCTCGGCGCCCTCGACGGCCTCCTCTTCTCCGGCGGCTCCGACCTCGACCCCGGCCTCTACGGAGCCGACGTCCACCCGGAGACGAACGGGATCCGGCTCGAGCGCGACCGGGCCGAGCTGGCGCTCCTCGAGGCCGCGCTCGCCCGCGACCTGCCCGTGCTCGCGGTCTGCCGGGGTAGCCAGATCCTGAACGTCGCCCGCGGCGGCGACCTCGTCCAGCACCTCCCTGAGGTCGTGGGAGACGAGAAGCACAAGCACACGCCCGGCGTCTTCGCCGACCACGACGTCGACCTGAAGGAGGGTACGCGGCTCCAGCGGCTCCTCGGCGACCGCGCCCCGGTGAAGAGCCATCACCATCAGGGGTACAGCACGATCGGCGAGGGCCTGGTCGAGTCGGCCTGGGCGGAGGACGGCACCGTCGAGGCGTTGGAGGACCCTTCGCGGCGCTTCGCACTCGGAGTCCTCTGGCACCCGGAGGCCGGTGAAGACTTCGCGCTCTTCGAGGCGCTCGTGGAGGAGGCTGCACGGTACCGGGAGGAGCGCCGATGACCGCGGTGCTCAACCCCGCCACCGAGGAGACGATCGCCGAGCTTCCAGAGACGAGCGCCGAAGACGCCGACGACGCCGTCGCGCGCGCGAAGGCCGCGTCCCCGGCCTGGCATGCCGTGACGCCGTCCGACCGCGCCCGGCTCCTGCGCCGGCTGGCCGCCCTCGTGGAGGAACGCGGCGAAGAGCTCGCCCGCATCGAGTCGGAGAACGTCGGCAAGCCGATCTCGGGCGCCCGCGCCGAGGTCGGCATGGTGGCCGAGGTCTTCCACTTCTACGCGGGCGCGGTCGACAAGCACCACGGCGAGAC
>JBOHAM010000173.1:0-13225 GCA_050697735.1 Gaiellaceae bacterium
GACCCGCGCACGTCAGATCGAGCGCGCGATCGCCGTCCTCGAGAAGGAGCTCATGCGTGCACCGACGGACCAGGAGATCGCGAAGAAGCTCGGTGTGACGAGTGACGAGCTCGAGGAGAGCCTCCACGAGATCTCACGTTCGTCCGTCGCCGCGCTCGACGAGTTGTGGTCGCCGTCCGGAACCGGCGATCAGATCTCCCTGATCGATACGATCGAGGACGAGAAGGGGCCGGATCCCGAGATCTCGCTCGAGCAATCGGAGGTGAGAGAGGCGCTCGCCGAGGCGATCTCCGAGCTTCCCGAGCGCGAGAAGCTCGTCGTGACGCTCTACTACTACGAAGAGCTGACCCTGCGGGAGATCGGGGAGGTGCTCGGGGTCACGGAGTCGCGCGTCTCGCAGCTCCACACGAAGGCCATCCTGCGCCTGAAGGCGCGGCTCTCCTCCTCGAACGGCCGCAGCACGCGCGACTAGCGGATGCTCGGTCGAGCATCTGGCTGCCTGTACGGCGTCCCTGCACGTAGCGGGTAAACTCGCCCCCCGTGCCAGTCGAGCCGAGCAAGATCCGGAACGTCGCCGCTGTCGGCCACCGCGGCACCGGGAAGACCTCGCTCGTCGAGGCGATGCTCTTCCAGGCCGGCGCCGCGAACCGCCTGGGCTCCGTCGAGGCGGCGACGACGATCTCCGACTGGGACGAGGACGAGCAGCGGCGGCAGATGTCGCTGGCGGCTTCCCTGTGCCACCTCGAGTGGCAGGAGCGCAAGATCAACCTCGTCGACACGCCCGGCGACCCGGGGTTCCAGGCCGACACGCTCGCCTCGCTACGGGTGGTCGAAGGCGCGCTCGTGGCAGTCAACGGCGTGAACGGCGTCGAGGTGCAGACGACCCGCCTCTGGGAGCGGTGCGACAGCCTCGGACTCTGCCGCGTCGTCTTCGTGACGATGCTCGACCGGGAGCGGGCCGACTTCTTCACCGCGCTCGAGCAACTCAGGGGCCAGCTCTCCGACCGCTGCGTGGCCGTGCAGATCCCGATCGGCCACGAGCACGAGCTCAAGGGGATCGTCGACCTCTTCCACATGCGGGCCTACCTGGATCCCGGCGGAGAGCGCGAGTCGAAGCCCGCGGACATCCCGGAGGAGATCGCCGCCCAGGCCGCGGAATACCGCGAGCAGCTCGTCGACTCGGTCGTCGAGACGGACGAGGCGCTCATGGAGCGCTACCTCGAGGAGGGCGAGGTCTCGGGCGACGAGCTCGCGGCCGCGCTCAAGAGCGCCGTCGTCGCCGGCGAGCTCTTCCCCGTCGCCTGCGGCGTGCCGACGAAGAACCTCGGCACGACCGGCCTGCTCGACCTGCTCGTCGAGGGGATCCCCTCGCCGGCGAGGAAGCCCCTCGAGGCCGGGGTGGACGGCGCCGATCCGGCGGCGTTCGTCTTCAAGACGGTCGCCGACCCCTTCGCCGGCCGCATCAACGTCTTCCGCGTGCTCGCGGGCACGCTCTCCTCCGACTCGAGCGTGGTCAACTCGCGCACGCACGGCAAGGAGCGCCTTGGTGCGCTGCTCCTCCTGCAAGGCAAGGAGCACGAGCAGGCGGAGGGCTTCTCGGCGGGCGACATCGGCGCCGTCGCGAAGCTGAAGGACACGCTCACCGGCGACCTCCTGCTCGGGGAGGACAAGCCCGTGGAGCTACCGCCCCTCAGCTTCCCGCAGCCCGTGATGAGCTTCGCGATCACTCCCAAGGCGAAGGGCGACGAGGAGAAGATGGCCGCCGCTCTCCGGCGCCTCGCCGAGGAGGATCCGACCCTCACGCTCCGCCGCGACGAGCAGACCGGCGAGCAGCTCCTCGGCGGCCTCTCGCAGATCCACGTCGAGGTCGCGGTCGACCGGCTGAAGCGCCGCTTCGGAGTCGAGGTCGAGCTGCACCAGCCGCGCGTCCCGTATCTGGAGACGATCCGCAAGGAGTCGCGCTCGCAGGGCCGCTACAAGAAGCAGACGGGCGGGCGCGGCCAGTTCGGCGACTGCCACATCGTGCTCGAGCCCCTGCCGGGCCACGAGGGCTACGAGTTCGTGGACAAGATCGTCGGCGGCGTCATCCCGCAGAGCTTCCGTCCCGCCGTGGACAAGGGCATCCAGGAGGCAATGACGAACGGCGAGCTGGCGGGCGCACCGGTCACCGGCCTGCGCGTCCTCCTCGTCGACGGCTCCTACCATTCGGTCGACTCCTCCGAGATGGCGTTCAAGATCGCCGGCTCGATGGCGTTCAAGAACGCCTACGAGAAGGCCGACCCGGTGCTGCTCGAGCCGATCATGTCGCTCGAGGCCGCCGTCCCGGACGACACGGTGGGCGCCGTCAACGGCGACCTCAACTCGCGGCGCGGGCGCCTGCTCGGCATGGAGCCTTCGGGCGTGGGGATGACGTCCATCAAGGCCGAGGTGCCGATGAGCGAGGTGCTCACCTACTCGCAGTCGCTGACCTCGCTCACCGGCGGGCGCGGTGACTACACGCTCGCCTTCCTTCGCTACGAAGAGGTGCCGTCGCACATCGCGCAGCGGCTGGTGGAGGAGACGAGGCGCGAGCGCGAGGAGGCGAAGGCCGGATGAGCGTGGTCCGCAAGCAGGACGTCCTCCGGACCTGCGCGATCTGCCACCGAACGCTCCTCATGGGCGAGCGGGCCGTGCGCTTCACGCCCGGCGGGGACGACTGGGTCGACGTGTGCGCCCTGTGCACCGCGACCGCGGACGACCACGGGTGGATCAAGGAGGGGAGCCCGACGACCCCGATCGTCGCCGAGACCCGCAGGCGCCGGCGCTTCGGCGGGCTCGCGGGATTCCTCGAGGCCCGCAAGCCCGAGCCCGAGCCGATGGTCTCCGAGCCGATGCTGCGCCGCCTCTCCGCCCCGGAGCAGGCGATGGTCGAGGCGTCCGAGATCTTCAATGACAGCGCCTACCGGCGGACGATCGCCGGCATCGCCAAGAGCCTCGGCGACGCGCGCGTCAGCCTGCTGCCCTTCTCGGGCGTCAACCCGGAGGTCGTGATCACGATCGCGTGGGACATCTCGTGGTACCAGTACCGCGTGTCACCCGACTCGGGCCAGGTCGTGCGCCTCGCCGAGCGCGGGTACGAGCTGGACGACCTCGATCCGCGCTTCGCGCACTGGAACGCGCACCTCGCCGGCGACGGGCGCGTCTCGCCCGACATCCCACGGGTGTAGACGAGAGCCCGCCGTGCCGATAGAGACCGGGACGATGATCTACTGCGTTATCCCGCCCGAGCTCGAGGACCAGCTCTACGACAAGCTCGTCGAGTACTACCGCGACAACCCGAACGTCGAGGTGATCGTCGACCGCCGCGCCGGCCCGGACCGCCGGCGGAACGGCAGCCGCCCGCCCGAAGGCGAGCAACGGACGATCCGCGACCGGCGCCGCGCACGCCCGGGCTCGTTCCCGGGGACAGACGTGCCCGACTCCGCCTTCGACTAACCGGATCGATGGGCAGGGCCCGGGCCGCGGCGGGCAGCCTCCTGTTCTTCCTGGTCGCGCCCGGCGTGGTCGCCGGCCTCGTCCCCTGGCTCCTGACCCGCTGGGAAGGGGCCAGCCCGCCGTGGTGGATCGGGCTGCGGGTGATCGGCGCCGTTCTCCTCGTTGTCGGAGCGGCCGTGCTCGTACAGGCGTTCGTCCGCTTCGTGCGCGAGGGCCTCGGAACGCCTGCTCCCGTCGCACCGACCTCGCACCTCGTTGTCGGCGGCCTGTACCGATACGTGCGCAACCCGATGTACCTCGCCGTCACCGCGACGATCGTGGGGCAGGCGCTGCTCCTCGGGCGCCCCGTGCTGCTCCCGTACGCCGCGGCCGTGCTGCTCGCGTGCGCCGGCTTCGTCCGCTGGTACGAGGAGCCGGCCCTCACCCGCCGCTTCGGCGTTCAGTACGACGCCTACCGCCGGGACGTGCCCGGCTGGTGGCCTCGCCGCCCGCGCTAGCCGACCGCGCGGAGCCGGAGCATGGCGACGACGCCGAGCGCCGGGCCGGGGAGGAGGAAGGCGAACGCCCAGCGCCACCCGAACGCGTCCTCCCAGACGGGGACGAGCCAGATCGTGGCCACGGTGAGCGTGAAGCCGACCGCGAGCTGCATGGTCAGGGCCGTCCCGACGTAGGCCTGGTCGGCGTGCTCGGTGACGAGCGTCGAGAACTGGGCCGAGTCGGCCACCACAGCGAAGCCCCAGACGAGTCCGACGAGGAGCACGACCCACGCGGGCGCGTCGAGGAGGAGCCCGATCGCGAGCGCGCACGTCCCCGAGACGGCCATCGCCGCCGCGGTCGTCTCGGCCCGTCCGACCCTGTCTCCCAGCACGCCGCCGGCCCAGCAGCCCAGCGCGCCCGCCCCGATGACCGCGAAGGTCGCATACGCAGCTCCCGCACCCTCGTCGACCGCGGCGGAGAAGAAGACGGCGAACCACGCCCACATGGCGTAGAGCTCCCACATGTGCCCGAAGTAGCCGAGGCTTGCCAGGCGGACGCCGCGGTTGGCGAACGCGAGCCCGGCCTGGCGCGGATCGAAGGCCGCCCGGGGGAACGTGTACGGCCCGTCGCGCACGGCGAGGGCGAGGAGGCCGCCTGCGAGCGTGAGCGCCGAGGTCGCATAGACGACCGTGCTCCACTCGAACCCGCCGAGCGCGTTCACGAGGTGCGGCATCGCCGAGCCGAGCGTGAGCGCGCCGACGAGGATCCCCAGCGCGGTCCCGCGGCCTCGCCGGAACCACGTCGCCATCAGCTTGAGCGCCGGCGGATAGACGCCGGCGAGGAAGAAGCCGGTGGCGAAGCGGATCGGGATCGCGCCGCCCGCTCCCGAGACCGCGCCGAGCAGCGCGTTCGCCCCCGCCGCGCCCGCGGCCCCGGCGAGGATGACCAGCCTGGGGGAGAGCACGTCCGCCACGTTCAACGCGGCCGAGACGAGGGCGCCGGTCACGAAGCCGAGCTGGACGGCGATGGTCAGCCACGCGGCCGCCGTGTCCCCGAGCGCCCATTCCTCCCGCAGCTGCGGGACGACCGCCGTGGCCGAGAACCACGTCGTCATCGAGAGGACGAGCGCGGCCGCGAGGAGCGCGAGCGCGCGGCCGCGCCCTACAGGGGCTCGGTCCATACGAGCGCCGTGCCGTCGAGGACGACCGTGCCCTCGCCGGTCGTGATCGTCGTCCGCAGGCGGGTAATCGGCTTGTCCTCGCGCGCCTCGAGCACCTCGACCTCCGCCGTCAGCTGGTCGCCCGGGCGGACGGGCGCCTTGAAGCTCCAGTCCACGTGCAGGAAGACGCTGCCGGGGCCGGGGAGCTCCTCGGCGACGACGGCGTTCAGGAGGCCCGAGGTGACGCCGCCCTGGACGATGATCCCGCCGAAGCGGGAGCGCGCAGCAGCGTCCTCGTCGTAGTGGAGCGGGTTGCGGTCGCCGGTGAGCTCCGTGAAGAGCTCGATGTCCTCGCGCCGGACGGTGCGCGTGCGGCTTGCCTTGTCTCCGACGGTCGGCACGGCGCGAAGCCTAGAATCGTCGCAGGGCGAACGACAAGGAGCGAGATGGCGACCGTAGAGCGCGACACCGCGAAGAACTACATCGGCGGCGAGTGGGTGGACGCCACCGGCGACGACACCTTCGAGACCCTCAACCCCGCCACCGGCGAGACCCTCGGCAGCTTTCCGAGGTCGTCGGAGGCCGACGTCGACCGCGCGGTCGAGGCGGCGAAGGAGGCCTACGAAGGCTGGCGCCTGACGCCGGCGCCGCGGCGGGCCGAGGTCCTCTTCCGGGTCGCGCAGCGGTTCGTCGAGCGCAAGGGCGAGCTCACCGAGCTGATGGTGCGCGAGATGGGGAAGGTGCGCGCCGAGGCGGGCGGCGACGTCCAGGAAGCGATCGACATGACCTTCTACATGGCCGGCGAAGGACGCCGCCTCTTCGGGCAGACGACGCCCTCGGAGATGCCCGACAAGTTCCAGATGAGCGTGCGCATGCCGGTCGGGGTCGTCGGCGCGATCACGCCGTGGAACTTCCCCATCGCGATCCCGAGCTGGAAGATCGCGCCGGCGCTCGTCTGCGGCGACACGGTCGTCTTCAAGCCCGCCCGCGACACGCCCATGCTCGGCCAGCGCTTCGTGGAGATCTTCGAGGAGGCGGGTCTGCCGCCGGGCGTGCTGAACATCGTCCACGGAGGCGGCGAGTCGGTCGGCGAGCGCCTGGTCAAGCACCCCGACGTGCCGCTCATCTCGCTCACCGGCTCGCGCGAGGTCGGGATCAAGACCGCCGAGAACGGCGCGCCGTTCCTCAAGCACATCCACCTCGAGCTGGGCGGCAAGAACGCGATCATCGTCATGGACGACGCCGACGTCGAGCTCGCCGTCGACGGGATCCTCTGGTCGGCGTTCGGGACGTCGGGCCAGCGCTGCACGGCCGCCAGCCGCGTGATCGCGAGCGGGAACGTCTACGACGCGCTCCAGTCGAGGCTCGTCGAGCGGACGGAGAAGCTCCGACTCGGCGACGGGCTCGACGAGGACACGGACGTGGGCCCTGTCGTGAACCCCGCAGCGCTCGAGAAGATCCACTCCTACACGCAGATCGGCGTGGACGAGGGCGCGAAGCTGCTCACCGGCGGCGAGGTCGCCACCGAGAACGGGCTCGACCGCGGCTCCTTCTACCGGCCGACGGTCTTCGGCGACGTCGAGCCCGGCATGCGCATCGCGCAGGAGGAGATCTTCGGGCCGACGACGGCGCTGATCCGCGCGACGGACGTCGACGAGGCGATCCGGATCGCCAACGGGATCGAGTTCGGCCTCTCCTCGTCCATCTTCACGCGCGACGTGAACAAGGCGTTCCGCGCCATGCGCGACCTCAACGCCGGGATCACCTACATCAACGCCGGGACGACGGGCGCAGAGGTGCACCTGCCGTTCGGCGGGACGAAGGGCACCGGCAACGGCCATCGTGAGGCGGGGCAGGCCGCGCTCGACTTCTACACCGAGTGGAAGTCGATCTACGTCGACTACTCCGGCAAGCTCCAGCGCGCCCAGATCGACTAGGTGGCCCAGCGCAAGCTCGTCGTCTTCGTCCCCGCCGAGTCGCTCGACGCGGTCCGCGACGCGCTCTTCGCCGCGGGCGCCGGGCGCATTGGCGAGTACGAGCGCTGCTCCTGGTACGCGGAGGGCACCGGCACGTTCTTCGGCGGGGAGGAGACGTCGCCGACGCGGGGGGAGAAGGGTCGCGAGGAGCGCGTCCCGGAGCTGCGGCTCGAGACCGTCTACCCGGTCGAGCGCGAGTCCGAGGTCGTCCGCGCCTTGCTGGCCGCCCATCCCTACGAGGAGCCGGCGTTCGACCTCTACCCGCTCGCCGACCCGGCCGCGTGAAGGCCCGCCTCTTCACGGACGGCGGCGCCCGCGGGAACCCGGGCCCGGCTGCGGCTGCGTACGTCCTCGAGGCCGACAACGGAACGGTGCTCGCCGCCCACGGCGAGGCGATCGGCATCGCCACGAACAACGTCGCCGAGTATCGCGCTCTCGTCGCCGGCCTCGAGCAGGCGCGCGACCTCGGCGTGGACGAGCTCGAGGTCGTCTCCGACTCCGAGCTCCTCGTCAAGCAGATGCGCGGCGAGTACCGCGTCAAGAACGCGGCGCTCCGGGACCTCTCGCTCGCGGCAGCGCGCCTGGCGCGGGAGGTCGGCTCGGTCTCCTACACCGCGGTCCGCCGCGAGCACAACGAGCTCGCCGACCGGCTCGTCAACGAGGCGCTCGACGCAGCGCAGCGCTGAGCGCGGGATCGCGGCCCGCGAAGAAGTCCTCGGCCGACCAGGCCACGGGGACGTCCGGCTCGACCGCGACCCGGGGATCGTCCGGGTCGCTCTTCTCGACGTACACGACCGGCAGGTACGCCGTCCAGCCGGTCTCGGGGAGCGGGACGGTCTCGGAGTCGCCGTACTGGTTCGGGGCGCCACCCGTGGGCTCGCCGACGAGGACAGCGCCGGTCTCCCGCTCGAGCTCCGTGACGAAGTTGCCGGCGGCCGAGAAGGTCGCCCGGCCGATGAGCGCGTAGAGCCGGCCCGGCCGGTCGATCTCGGGCGAGGAGAGCGCGTGGAGCAGCGGCCCGTACGTGGTGTTGTCGCCTCCGCCGTTCTGGCGGACGTCGACGACGATCCGCTCGACGGGCGGATCGCGCGCCAGACGTAGAAGCCGGTCGGCCACAGCGCTCGTGGCGCCGATCGTGTGGTGGTAGCCGACGTAAAGCGCGCGCCCGCCGTCCAGCTTGGTCAGCCAGAGGTTCTGGTCGAGGTTCTGCAGGGCGACGAGGTCGTCGCGCGCTGGGAGCGCGTCCGGGAACATCGGGAAGGCCCCGTGCAGGCCCTCCAGGTAGTCGGCGAAGGGGATCGGCTCGAGCTCGACGTCGCGCGTCGCGCCGTCCGGGAGGTCGAGCGTGAAGGCCGCGGGGCCCATGTCGTGGACGATCCCGAGGCCGTGCAGGACCTCGGGCGTGATCATGAGCGCGGTCGCGCGCATGAGCTGCGACCAGTCGTTGTCGCGGCCGACGAGCGGCCGGACCGCCTCGAGGACCTCTTCGGCGGGGGTCTCCTCGACGGCCACCAGCCGCGCTCCGACGAGGTCGTCGTGGCCGATCGACGCCGCCACGTGGATCCCGTCCGAGAAGGCGTAGACGTAGACCGGGTAGGCGTGCGCGGACTCGTGCGAGTGAATGCCGGTGTGGCCGTCGCGCTCGCCGAGCAGGCCGAGGAGCCGCATCAGCTCGACCAGCCGTTCGTGCTCCGCCAGCCCGGGCCAGTCGCCTTCGAGCTTGGCCGCGGCCGCCCTGAACTCCTCCTCGGCGATGTCGTGCCACGGGTTCGGGTGCATCTCCTCGATCGCCGCGAGCAGGACGTCGACATCGGTCTCTGGTTCGGCCTCGGCCGCCGAGCTAGTGGGTCGCTCGGCGGACTCGCTGCCCTGGCACCCCACGAGAGCGAGTACGGCAAGGAGTGCGGCGACAGCGTGCTTCACGGCCGCAGCGCCTCCTCCAACACGGGATCTATCCCGCCGAAGAAGTCGGCCGAGGAGAGCGCGATCGGCCGGTCGGGCTCGAAGGCCGTTCGCTCGTCACCCTCTCCGGCGAGCGACCACCGGCGACCGGCGACCTGCGCCGTCAGGCGGCTCTCCGGGAGCGTCACCGGGACGGGATCGCCAAAGAGGTTCGGGCTCCCGCCGCTCGGCTCACCCACGAGGACGAGATCTGCCCGCTGCTCGAGCTCGGCGAGCAGGTTCGCCGCCGCCGAGAACGTCGTCCGCCCGACGAGCACCGTGACCGAGTCGAGGGTGCCGAGGACGTCGAGGAGCGGGGCGTAAGTCGTCGTGTCGCCGCCCGGGTTGTGGCGGAGGTCGAGCACGACTCTCTCGACCTCGGGCCGCGAGGCGGCATGCTCGAGCCTCCGGGCGAACGACTCCGTTGAGCCCAGGGTGACGTTGTAGGCGGCATAGACCGTGCCGCCGCCCTCGAGCGTGTCGAGCCAGCGCGTGCGCAGCCGGTGCGAGAGGTACGGGGGCTCGGGCCTGGTCGGCAGACCCTGCGGCACGAGCGGGTTGAAGAGGTCGGGATAGGACGCCGCGTACTCGGACGCGGACACCGGCGCGAGCGTCGCCGTGCGCGGTGCGCCGTCGGGCATGACGAGCGTGAGCTCCGCCGGGCCCGCGTCCGCAGTCAGACCGAGCCCGTGCAGGACCTCGGCGACGACGAGGTACTGGGGTAGCCGTGCCGCGCGGCTCGACTCGTTGTCGGCCGGGACGAGAGGCTCGACCGCCCGCACGGCGTCGTCCACCGGGACGCCGGCGACCGCCTCCAGGCGCGCGCCGACGAGCTCCGGCCGGTCTGGAGCGGCGACGACGAAGAGCCCGTCGGAGAACTCGTAGAGCCGCACCGGGAAGAGGTGGAGCTCGCGGTCGTGCGCCGGATCGAGTGGGAAGATGCCGCTGTGGCCGTCACCCTGGCCGAGGAGCGCGAGCAGCCGCATGAGGCCGACGAGGCGGGCGTCTTCCCCGAGCTGCGGCCAGTCGTCTGCAAGGTCGCGGGCCGCCGCCCCGAACTTCTCCTCGGTGATGTCGTGCCACGGCTCGGGGTGGTACGCGTCGAGGCCTTCGAGGAGACGCGCGACGTCACCCGCTTGCTTCTGGGCGGAGCCCGTCTCGGGGGCGGCCGCGTCGTCGGAGCCGCCGCAGCCGGCGAGGAGGACGAGCACGAGGAGCGCGACCGGCCCGAGAGCGCGCATGCGAGGATATTAGTGTGACTAAAACAGGATGACAAGCGATCCGGATTTCGGGCCGCGGCTTCGTGCTCTCCGGCGCGAGCGCGGGCTGACGATCCCGCAGCTGGCAGAGGCGGCCGGCCTGACGAACGGCTTCATCAGCCAGCTCGAGCGGGGCCTGACGTCGGCCTCGCTCTCCTCGCTCGCGCGCATCGCCGCGGCGCTGGGCGTCCGCGTGGGACACCTCGTGGACGGGATCCCCGAGGGCGCGCACAAGACCCTCACTCTCGGAGGCCAGGCGCACGTCCTCCTGACCCCCTCCGAGGAGGCCCGCTTCCACGTCACGGAATCGAGAATCGAGCCCGGAGGCACGGGCGGGGAGGACCTGTACACGCTCCCCGCCGACGTCGAGCTCGTCTACGTCGTCGAGGGCACACTCGAGCTCCGGGTCGGCGACGAGACGCACGAGATCGCCGCCGGCGAGTCGTTCACGTACTCGCCCCGCGACCCGCATACCTGGCGCAACCCCTCCGACTCGCAGGAGACGATCGTGCTCTGGCTCGCGGTCCCGAACCCGTACACGCCCGGCTATACTCGGCCCCGTACGCGGATGTAGCTCAGTTGGCTAGAGCGTCTGCTTGCCATGCAGAAGGTCGTGGGTTCGAGTCCCATCATCCGCTCCTAAAAGCCCCGCTCAGGCGGGGTTTTTCATGCTCCGCCCTTGACTTCCTCCGGGCGACGTGCGACCAAGCGCGAAACACCAGGAGGGAGCTATGCGGAAGCCACTCGTCATCGCCGGCGTCGTGCTCGTGCTCGGCGCGGTCGTCCCCGTCGTCGTGCTCGCAGCGGCGGTGGGCACGTCGTCGAACCTCGACCGGCAGATCGCGACGTCGGTCGGCGCCGACGCGACGACGTCGAGCACGAGGTGGAGAAACGTGCCGGGGCTGGCGCGGATCAGCGCCTGCACGATCCGACAGGTGACTGCGACGCTCAGCGTCACCCTCGCAGGGGCGCCGGCGCTGTTCCGGGTCATCATCGACACGCCCGAGGGGCCGATGCGGCCGGGAAACGCCCGCTTCGTGCCGAACGGGCGGGAGTCGTTCTCCTACACGTTCGTCCGCCGGACGATCCCGTTCGAGGACGACGACACGCACTCGTTCAGCGTGCAGTGGCGCTCCCCGTCGGGACAGCCGGTGACGCTCACGTCGGGCGTCGTCAACCTGATCTTCCAGCGCGGTACGCACAACTGCCCGTAGGAGGGATTTGCCCCGGAAGAACATCCGCCGGCGACCCGTCATGGAGAGATGCGGCATTCGACTGCGACGTGATGTTCAGCGAGCTCGCGCGCTGCGACCGCTGTCACCAGCGGTACCCCGAGCCCTTCGGGCACAAGTGCCCCCAGGCGTCCTTCGCCGCTCAACGGGAGCAGACGTTCGAGGCCGAGCTCGCGGCCTGGCTCGAGACGGCGGCAGGCCGCTTCGCCGAGTTTCTCGCCCGCCGCCAGCGCGAAAGTCCGGCCTAAAGTCCGTGGGTCGAACTGCCGAAGAGAGAGATGGTTCCGACGTGAGGCCGCAACACGCCGGGACCTCCCTGGAACGGGCCGCTCGCAAGGGCGGCCCCTTCATTTCTCCGGGCGACCTAGCTCTCGAGACGGCGGCGGAGCTCGTCGAGCGGCAGCGTCTCGGGCTCATAGCCCTCCAGGCGAAGCGCCTCCTCGAGATCTGCGACGAGCGCATCGCGGAACGCGAGATCGGCCTCCGCCTTGGCAACGATGTCGTCGAGCGTGCCACGCGCCAGCGGGAGCTCCTGAGCTGCCTCCACCCAAGCGCGGGGTGCGGGCGGCAGTGCCTTGATCAGCTCGGCGAGGCGCTGTTCGTCGTAGATTGTCATCGGCTCTCAGTCAACTGGACGCGCCTTCGGTGGGGTTTCTTCCCTCGAGCAGCTCCCGCAGCCGCGAGAGACAGCGCGAGATGCGGCTGGCGATCGTCCCGGACGGGATCTCGAGCGCGGCGCCGATCGTGTGGTAGCTCTCGTCGCGCGCGAAGAAGCGGTCGAGGACCTCCCGGCAGTTCTCGGACAGCGCCGCCATCGCCTCGTGGACGGCAAAGGCCTCGTCGAGCGTCGACATCGTCTCGTCGGTGCCGACCGGCATCGCCTCCGGGTCGGCGAGCTCTTCCCGCGAGCCAGCTCTGATCCGGTCGATGCAGAGCCGCCGGGTCAGCTGCCCGATCCAGGGCCGGATCGCCTCGTCGGAGCGCAGCCTCTCCAGGTGCTCGTAGGTCCGCGTGAAGACTTCCTGGAAAACCTCCTCCGCGTCCTCCTGGCCGAGCCGGTACGCCTGGCACGAGATGGCGTACACGTAGCGCGAGAAGCGGGCGACGAGCTCGCGCCAGGCATCCTCGTCGCCCCGGCGACACCGGGCGACGAGCTGCGCATCGGGCAGTGAGGCGAGCTGCACGGCAAGGAATATGAAACCGCAATCGGGGCCGGGAGGGAAGACGGGGCCGTGGTGCACCGTCCTGTGGGTGGTGAGAGGAGGACCACATGCAGCACCCTGATCAGCATCTGGACGTCGTTCACGCCCGCCACAGCGACCTTCTGCGGCAGGCGAGAAACGGCGAGCTGGCGGCACGCCTGGCGGTCGCACGGCGCGAGGAGCGCCGGTGGCTGCGCCTGCGGCGAAGCGAGAACGGGCCGTCCGCCTCTGCGGCGCCCGCCCGCTAGTCCGGAAAAACGCTTAGAGGAAGGGTGGAGCCCCGGTAGGGGGCCGGGGCTCCTGCCCACCGACGCGGTATCAACCCCGGGACAAGGTTCGCGTCAGCAGGCGCAAACCTATTCTGTGCAAATCTGGTAGATCCTCTCAACCCGGTTACCGAGAAAAGTTCGCTCGATACGATGATTTCGTGACGGCGCGGTGGCCGAGTGGTTAGGCAGAGGCCTGCAAAGCCTCGTACACCGGTTCGAATCCGGTCCGCGCCTCT
>JBOHAM010000174.1:0-15433 GCA_050697735.1 Gaiellaceae bacterium
CCTCGCAGCAGCGGGAGCGGATCGAGGAGTACATGAGCTTCCGCCCCTGTCCCGCGTGCCAGGGCGCCCGCCTGAAGCCGGAGGTGCTGGCCGTCACGGTCGGCGGCCGAAACGTCCACGAGCTGACCCAGCTCTCGGTCACGCGCGCGATCGAGTTCCTCGACGGCCTCGAGCTGACGGAGACGGAGTCGCTCATCGGCGCGCGCATCATCAAGGAGATCCGCGAGCGGCTCACATTCCTCGACAACGTCGGCGTCGGCTACCTGCAGCTCGACCGGGCCGCCTCGACGCTCTCAGGAGGCGAGGCGCAGCGGCTCCGGCTCGCGACGCAGATCGGCTCGCAGCTCGTCGGCGTCCTCTACATCCTCGACGAGCCCTCCATCGGCCTGCACCAGCGCGACAACGGGAAGCTGATCTCGACGCTCGAGCGCCTGCGCGATCTCGGCAACACCGTGCTCGTGGTCGAGCACGACGAGCAGATGATGCGCGCGGCCGACTGGCTCGTTGACATGGGGCCGGGCGCCGGCGAGCACGGCGGCCACGTCGTCGCCGAGGGGCCGGCCGCGGCGGTCGAGGCGAACGCGGGCTCGGTCACCGGGCAGTTCCTCGCTCGGGAACGGGAGATCTCGGTGCCGGAGCGGCGCACCGAGGACACGGGCTCCTTCTGGGTGCGCGGCGCGAGCATGCACAACCTGAAGGGCATCGACGTCGAGTTCCCGGTCGGGAAGCTCGTCTGCGTCACCGGCGTCTCGGGCTCGGGCAAGTCGACGCTCGTGAACGAGATCGTCTACAAGGCGCTCGCGAACCGGCTCCACCGCCTGCGCGTGAAGCCCGGCGACCACATCGCCTGCGAGGGCATCGAGTGCTTCGACAAGGTGATCGACATCGACCAGTCGCCGATCGGGCGGACGCCGCGCTCGAACCCGGCGACGTACACGAAGCTGTTCGACCACATCCGCGAGCTCTACGCCCAGACGCCCGACGCAAAGGTGCGCGGGTACAAGCCGGGACGCTTCTCGTTCAACGTGCGCGGGGGGCGCTGCGAGACCTGCAAGGGCGACGGGACGATCAAGATCGAGATGCACTTCCTCCCGGACGTCTACGTCCCGTGCGAGACGTGCGGGGGCAAGCGCTACAACCGCGAGACGCTCGAGGTGCGCTTTAAGGGCAAGTCGATCGCCGACGTCCTCGAGATGTCCATCGAGGAAGCGCTCGCGTTCTTCGCCAAGATCCCGAAGATCCGCCGGCGGCTGCAGACGCTCAACGACGTCGGCCTCGATTACGTCAAGCTCGGCCAGCCGGCGACGACGCTCTCGGGCGGCGAGGCGCAGCGCGTGAAGCTCGCGTCGGAGCTCTCCAAGGTGGCGACCGGCAAGACGCTCTACATCCTCGACGAGCCCACCACCGGCCTCCACTTCGCCGACATCGAGAAGCTACTCGAGGTGCTCCAGCGGCTGGTGGACTCGGGCAACACGGTGCTCGTGATCGAGCACAACCTCGACGTGATCAAGCAGGCCGACTGGCTCGTCGACCTCGGCCCCGAGGGCGGCGAGGCCGGCGGCGAAGTGATCGCCACCGGCACGCCCGAGGAGGTGGCCGAGGTGGAGGAGAGCTACACGGGCCGGTTCCTGCGGGAGCTGCTGCCGAGCGCGGCCGCCGCGGCGGCATAGACGTCCGCAGCGGGTCGCCTATGGTGAGTCCGTGGTGTCGCGTCGCGAGGAAAGCCTCGCCCGGGTCGCTGGCCTTGCCGAGACCCTCTGGACGGTCCTCCTGCTGGTTGGTGCCGTGAGCGCCGTCTTCTGGCAGCCGGGTTTATGGCTCATGCTCGCGGGCTTCGTCGGACTCGTCGCAGGCCACCTTGCGATCGGCGTTGCCGGCTACCGGAGCGTCATGCGGCGTTCCTGGCCCTCCGTCGAGCCGATCGATCCGGACGACGATGACGACTGGTAGTTCGGCCAACGTCGCGCGGCGATAGCCTGAGCTCGTGAACGCCGAAGCGTCTCCGGCGGCGAAGCAGAGCCCAGAGAAGCGCTGGTGGCTGCGCACGCTGGCGGTCTTCCAGGCGCCGCGGCCTGTGTTCGCCGCGCTCCGCGACGAGTCCCAGGCCGAGGTGGAGGCGCGCGAGGAGCCCGTGCTCGCACTCGTCGTCCTCGCGGGCATCGCGGGCGTCCTGCTCGCCCCCGAGAGCGGGCGGCTCCTCGACGAGGGCCTCGTCGACCAGAGCCTCGCCGTGCTCGCCGTGCTCGTCTTCCTCACCGGCGCGATCTACGGCGTGGCGACCTACTGGATCGGCGGCGCATTCCTCTACGTCGGCATGCGCGGTGCGGGCTCGCAGGGGAGCTACCGGCGGGCGCGGCACGTGCTGGCGTTCGCCTCCGCGCCCATGGTGCTGGGCCTCGTGCTCGTCTGGCCGCTGCGCCTGATCGTCCACGGCCGTGACTCGTTCCGCACCGGGGGATCCGACGACGATCTCGGCGCGACCCTCTTCGACGCCACCTCGAGCGGGTTTGCCCTCTGGTCGCTCGTGCTCCTGGTCTACGGGATCGGGGTCGTCGAGCGGTGGCGGATCACCAGGGCGGCCGTCGCCGTCGCCCTGGCCCTGCTCGCGATCCTCGTGCTCACCCTTCCGCTCGTGATCCCGCTCTCGAGTCGCTGAGAAAGTCGGACAGCTCGTCCTCGGGCATCGCGTACGTGTGCTCCTCGGCCGGGAAGGCACCGCTGCGCACCTCGCCGGCGAAGCGCTCGAGCGCGCCGCGGATCTCCGTGCTCAGGTCGGCATAGCGCTTGGCGAACCTCGGCGAGCGGCCCTCGTAGAGCCCGAGCACGTCGTGGAGGACGAGCACCTGGCCGTCGCAGGCCGGGCCCGAGCCGATGCCCAGCGTGGGAATCGCCAGACGCTCGCTGATCCTCTCCGCGACGGGCGCCGGCACGGCCTCGAGCACGAGTGAGAAGCAGCCGGCGTCCTCGAGGGCAATGGCGTCCTCGAGCAGCCGCCTCGCCTTGGCGGCTGTCTTGCCCTGCGCACGGAAGCCGCCGAGCATTGTCGCCGACTGCGGCGTCAGCCCGAGGTGGCCCATCACCGGGATGCCCGCGCCCACGAGGGCGAGCACGCGCGAGAGGGTCGGCCCGGCGCCCTCGACCTTGACCGCGTCGGCGCCCGCCTCCTTGACGAAGCGGATCGCGTTTCGCACGGCGTCCTCGTCGGAGACCTGGAACGACCCGAAGGGCATGTCGGCGACGACGAGCGGTCTGCGCGCCCCGCGCGTGACCGCGCGGGCGAGCATGAGCATCTCCTCCATCGTGGCCGGGACGGTGCTCGAGTGGCCGAGGACGGTCATGGCCGCGGAGTCGCCGACGAGCACCACGTCCATCCCGGCTGCGTCAGCGAGCCGCGCGCTCGGGTGGTCGTACGCCGTGATCATGACGATGCGCTCGCCGCGGCTCGCCATCTCGCGGAGCTCGGTGAGGGACAGCTTCCCGTCCGGCTCCGGTCTGCTGGTCACTCGAGCTCTCCTTCCAGGACGACGTTGTCGATCAGCCGCGTGCTTCCGACGCGGGCTGCCGCCAGAAGGTAAACCCGTCCGTTCAACGGCGCCACCTCGACGTAGTCGGGGGCAAGCCGAGGCTCCTCGGCCAGCACCGCCCGTGCTACCTCGGCGGCGCGCTCCGGCCCGGCCTCGGCACCCGCGGCAAGGGCGCGGGGGAGAGCCGTGGCGGCGGCGCGCTCGTCGGCGCTCAGATAGGCGTTGCGTGAGCTCAGCGCAAGGCCGTCGTCGTCGCGGACTGTGGGAACGACCCTGATCTCGATCCCGAGGTCGAGATCGCTCACCATGCGCTCGAGGACGGCCGCCTGTTGCGCGTCCTTTTGGCCGAAGTACGCGCGTTCCGGGCGGACGATGTTGAAGAGCTTCAGGCACACGGTGGCGACGCCGCGGAAGTGACCCGGCCGCATGGCGCCCTCGAGCTCCTCGCCCAGATCGAGCACCTCGACCCTGGTGCCGAAGCCGTCCGGGTACATCTCGTCCACCGACGGGACGAACAGATGGTCGACGCCCCACGACTCGGCGAGGGCGGCGTCCCGCCTCTCGTCGCGCGGATAGCGCTCGAAGTCCTCGCCTGGGCCGAACTGGGCCGGGTTGACGAAGATGCTCGCGACGACGACGTCGCAGTCCGAACGGGCCCGGCGGACGAGCGCCTCGTGCCCGGCGTGGAGCGCTCCCATCGTGGCGACGAGCCCGATCCGGCGGTCGGCGCGAAGAGGAGCGAGCTCCGCGCGTAGCGCGGCGATCGTGCGGTCGGTCGTCACCCGGCGGCGACGGTCGCCGTCATCTCGGTGAGCGCGCGGTACATGGGCTCGAGCTCGGGCCGGCGCTCCCTGATGATCTCCAGGTGGCGCTCGACGGTCTCCCAGTCGCCGCGCGTGACAGGCCCGGTGAGCTCGAAGCCGTTGTCCATCGTCCGTCGCATCAGCGGGACGAGGGCCTCCGGGGGCGCGCCTGCAGCCTCGAAGAGCTCCGCTGCCGCCCAGTGGATCGTCACGAGGAAATTCGAGGCGATGGCCGCGGCGGCGTGGTAGAGGGGATGCTCCTCGTCGTCGATCTCGAACGCGTGCAGACCGAGCAGGTCGGCGACCTCGAAGCCGACGGCGAGCGCCTCGTCGCTCGCTCCGCTCACGGCTGCCCAGGAGCCGTCGAGCTGCGACGGGCCTCCGCCGGGCACGAACGTCTGCAGGGGGTGGAGGCCGAAGCGACTGACATGAGGATCGAGCGCCTCGAGCGTGCGCGCGCCGCTCGTGTGTGCGATCCAGGGGCCCACGGGGATCTTCGCCGCCACCTCGGGGATCGCGCGATCGGGGACGCAGAGGAGGACCAGGTCGGCGCCGCTCGTCTCCAGCTCGCGCCCGGTGACGCGGGTGGGGATGCGTTCGGCGAGTCGCTCGGCCACGGCGGCGCCGACGCGTCCCGCGCCGACGACACAGGCTGACGTGAACTCCATCTCGGGCTCCAGTTCCGTGGGGATACCGGGCACTCCGGAGTCTACCCGCGCGTGGCTAGCCTTAGGGAACGATGGCGGAGAAGGTCGAGAAGACCGAGCAGGAGTGGCAGGCCGAGCTGAGCCCGGAGCAGTTCCGCGTGCTCCGGGAGCACGGCACCGAGCCCGCGTTCTCGGGCGCCTACTGGGACGCGAAGGAACCGGGCGTGTACCGCTGCGCCGGCTGCGGGGCCGAGCTGTTCCGCTCCGACACGAAGTACGACTCTGGCAGCGGGTGGCCCAGCTTCTCCGAGCCGGCCGCCGGCGACGCGGTCGAGACCGAGCGGGACTGGAGCCTCCTGGTTCCGCGAACCGAGGTCCACTGCGCCTCCTGCGGCGGCCACCTGGGACACGTCTTCGGCGACGGCCCCCAGCCGACCGGGCTCCGCTACTGCATCAACTCGGCCGCGCTCGAGCTCGAGCCCGAGCCGGGTGCTAGTAGCCCTCCAGGAAGAGGCTGACCAGGGCGGTGCGGCAGGCCTCCGCACAGCGGCGGCATGCGCTGCCGAAGAGCACGGCCTCCAGGTCGTCGGCGGTGACGTCCCGCGCTGCGGCGTCGACCGTTCGCGCAGTAAGGCTCAGGAGGACCGGCGACTGCTCGTCACGTGTCGCGAGCCGCTCAGCGGCCACCTGGCAGAGCGCGGTCACGAGCGCGAGCCTCCGCTTCCCGGCGGCCAGCGCTGCGGTCTCGCGGCATGCCCGCGCGGCGCGCGCGATCGCCTCGTCCGTCCGGGGCGCCAGCGTCCAAGCGGTGGGGACGTAGACGGGCGGCTCTGTGCGGGGTCCCGCGTTCTCCAACAAGTCTCGATACCCGGCTCGGCGCGAGCCGAACCCTCGGGAGCCCGGTCGCGGGCAGCTAGGCTGATCGCGTGACGGAGAAGGCGACGTTCGGCGCGGGGTGCTTCTGGGGCGTGGAGGTCGCGTTCCGGAACGTCCCCGGCGTGAAGGACGCGGCCGTCGGCTACATGGGCGGCTCCGTCCCGAACCCCACCTACGAGCAGGTGTGCACCGACCGGACCGGCCACGCGGAGGTCGTCCAGGTCGAGTTCGACCCCGAGGAAGTTGCCTACGAGTCGTTGCTCGAGACCTTCTGGGCCGAGCACGACCCGACCCAGCTCAACCGGCAGGGCCCCGACGTCGGGCGCCAGTACCGCTCGGCGGTCTTCTTCCACTCGCCCGAGCAGCAGGAGAAGGCACTCGCGTCGAAGGCCCGCGTGCAGGCCAGCTACGACCGCCCGGTCGTCACCGAGGTCGAGCCGGCGGCGGAGTTCTGGCGCGCCGAGGACTACCACCAGCAGTACCTGGTGAAGCGCGGCCGCGCGAGCTGCCTGATCTAGGAGGGATTGGCGGAACGTCGTTCGTCGCAGGGGTGCGATGCTCGTTCCGAGGCAAGGACGCAGGGAGCGCCGATAGTCGTAGCTATCGGTGCGACTGAGGACGCAGCATCGGGGCGAGCAGCGCGGCCCTGCGGCACAAGCGCCTGTTTCGCCAAGCCCTCCTAGGCGGGCCGCCACGGGCACCGTTTGCGGTGCGTCCGTCCACCTGCCTACACTCCCTCCGCGATGCCGATCTACGAGTTCGTGTGCATGGAATGCGAGTCCCATTTCGAGGAGCTCGTCGGGGTGCGGGCCGAGGATCCGCCCTGCCCCGACTGCGGCGCTTCGAGGGTCGCCCGCCAGCTCTCCGTGTTCGCGGCTCACGGCACCGCCGAGCAGCCGAGCTTCGGCGGACCTGCGTCCGGAGGCGGTTGTTGCGGCGGGAGCTGTGGCTGCTGAGCCTGACGCACTGAGTCGCCGGGAAGCCCTCGCGGCGCACGCCGCCGAGACCTCTTCCTGTACGCGCTGCCGCCTGGCTCAGGGCCGCACGCAGGTCGTCTACGGCGTCGGCGACCCGAATGCCGACCTCATGTTCGTCGGCGAGGCGCCCGGCTTTCACGAGGACAAGCAGGGCTATCCGTTCGTGGGCTCCGCCGGGAAGCTGCTCGACCGGCTGCTGGAGGGCATCGGCCTGTCCCGACAGGACGTGTACATAGCGAACGTTCTCAAATGCCGGCCTCCCGGGAACCGCGACCCGCAGCCGGACGAGATCGAGGCCTGCGAGAGCCACCTCTTCCGGCAGCTCGAGCTGATCCAGCCGAAGCTCGTCGCCACGCTCGGGAACTTCGCCACGAAGCTCCTCTCCGGGAAGCCGGCGGGGATCACACGGGTGCACGGACGCCCCCAGGAAGCCCTCGTCGGCGGGCGGAGCGTGACGCTCTACCCGATCTACCACCCGGCGGCCGCGCTCTACACCCCGGCCATGCTGAAGACGCTCGAGGAGGACTTCGCCCGCATCCCCGCCCTGCTCGCGGGCCCAGAAGCCGAGCCTGCCCCGGTCGTGGAGGCGCAGGTGATCCCGTTCCCGGCGGCAGCGTCCGCCGTCGCCGCCGCGACGCCGCCCGACGAGCAACTCGGCCTCTTCTAGAGACCGTTGTCGAAAGAGTCGTCGGCGCCCGCCGAGCCCAAGTAACACCGTGTACTTGGAACGGGACTGCCGCGGGGGTGTGACATGACTCCTCGGTCGGGGGCTACGCTGAGCTGATGGTTCAGCTCGAGTCGTCCTCGCCCGAGGAGACCGAGCGCATCGCGGCCGCGCTTGCCCGCGCGCTGGTCGCGGGCGACGTCGTCACGGTCGCCGGCGAGCTCGGCGCCGGGAAGACGACCTTCGTCCGCGGGGCCGCCCGCGCGCTCGGGATCGCCGGGCCCGTCACCAGCCCGACCTACACGATCGGGCACCGGTACGCCGGGGAGCCGGACGTCTCGCACCTCGACCTCTACCGCTTCGAGGGCGTGTCCGACGCGGAGTGGGGGGACCTCGAGCCGTACTTCGAGGACGCGGTCGTCTTCGTCGAGTGGCCGGAGGCCGGAGCCGGCGTCCTGCCCGCGGCGAGGGTCGCCGTGCGGTTGCAGCACCAGGAGGACGGGCATAGACTGATCGTCCTCGAAAGTCCCGAAAAAACCCTGGAAATCGGGCTAACAGATGCTCGTCCTCGCGTTTGACACCGCCACGGAGGCGGCGACGGTCGCACTCGTCCGGGACGGGGAGGTCCTCGGCGAGCGGGCGTCGCGAGCGGTTCGCGTGCTCGGCGACGTGGACGAGCTCCTCGCCGGCGCCGGCCTCGACGCGGGAGCCGTGGACGGGATCGCGGTCGGCACCGGGCCGGGAAGCTACACGGGCCTGCGCATGGGCCTCGTGACCGCCCGGACGCTCGCGATCGCGCTCGGCGTCCCCGTGGCAGGCGTCTCCACCCTCGACGCGCTCGCCGCCGGAGCACCCGGCGCCGCCCCGGTGATCGACGGGAGGCGCGGGGAGGTCTTCACGCTCGTGGACGGCGAGCCGCGCTGTCTCGCCGCCGACGCCCTCTCGCCGAAGCGCGGCACCGCGTACGTCGGCGACGGCGCGGTTCGCTACCGGGCGGCGATCGAGGCCGCCGGCGGGACCGTGCCCCCGGACGACGCGCCCGAGCACGTCCCCTGGGCGCGGCATCACGCCGGCCTCGCGCGCGACTTCGGGCCGGCCGACGCGGCCGAGCCGATCTACCTGCGGGCTCCCGACGCCGAAAGGGCGCTGTCGCGGTGATCGACGGCCAGCGCGTTCGCCTCGACATCCGGCGCCTCACCCTCGCCGACCTCTCGGAGATCGAGCGCATCGAGCTGCGCGTCTACCCGACACCTTGGTCGCGCTCGATGTTCGCCGGCGAGCTGGCGAAGCCCTCGTCCGTCTCGCTCGGCGCCTTCGACGAGGAAGGCGGGCTCGTCGGCTACCTGATCGTCTCCCGCTACGTGGACGCATGGCACGTGATGAACATCGCGGTGGACCTGGAGACGCGGCGCACGGGAGTGGCGAGCCGCCTCTTGGAGGTGCTCTTCGAGCTCACCGCCGGCGACACGCGGCGCGGCTACACGCTCGAGGTGCGGGTCTCGAACCGCTCGGCGATCGCGCTCTACGAGCGCTTCGGCTTCACGACGAACGGCATCCGCCGCGGCTACTACACGGACAATCGCGAGGACGCGATGATCATGTGGAAGGACCCGATCCGCACCGAGGAGGAGGCGGCCGAGGACGCGGGCGGATGATCCTCGGGATCGAGACCTCCTGCGACGAGACGGCCGTCGCCCTCGTCACCCGGGACGGGCGGATCCTGGCCAACGTGGTCGCGTCCCAGGCGGAGCTGCACGGACGCTACGGCGGCGTCGTTCCCGAGGTCGCCTCGCGGCGGCATCTCGAGCTCGTCGTGCCGGTGCTGGAAGAGGCGCTGGCGGACGCCGGCGCCTCCCTCGACGAGATCGAGACGGTCGCCGTCACGCGCGGGCCCGGGCTGATCGGCGCGCTGCTCGTGGGGCTCTCGGCCGCCAAGGCCCTGGCGTGGTCGCGCCGCCTGCCGCTCGTCCCGGTGGACCACCTGCACGGTCACGTCGCCTCCCTCTACCTCCAGCCGGACCCGCTCGAGCCCCCGTTCCTCTGCCTGCTCGCGAGCGGCGGGCACACGCTCCTGCTCGACGTGCGCGAGCACGGGAGCTACGAGGTGGTCGGCACGACGCTCGACGATGCCGCAGGCGAGGCCTTCGACAAAGGCGCCCGTCTCCTTGGGCTGGGGTACCCGGGCGGCGCCGCGCTCGACCGCGTGGCCCGTGATGGGGATCCCGAGGCACACTCGTTCCCCGTCGCCCGCGTTCCCGGCTTCGACTTCTCCTTCTCGGGCCTGAAGACCGCGCTGCTCTACGCCGTCCGAGACCTCCCGGCGGACGAGCTGGCCCGCCGGCGCGCCGACCTCGCAGCCTCGTACCAGCGGGCGATCGTCCGCGCGCTCGTCGAGCGGACGGAGGCCGCGGCCGAGGCTCTCCGTACCGACCGAATCGCTGTGGTGGGCGGGGTCGCGGCCAACTCGGAGCTCCGGGCGGCCCTTCCGCACGCGGCCCTCGCGCCCCTGCCGCTCTGTACCGATAACGCAGCAATGATCGCCTCTGCGGCCCGCTATGCCCCGCTCGTCCCGTTCCCCGGTTATCTTGCCCTGGATGCGTATGCCTCGGCGGCCTGACGCACTGCGGTCCACGACGCTCGCCCTCATCGCCCTGGTGGCGACGGCGCTCGCTCTCGCGGGCACGGTGCAGGGCGCGGGAGACTCGCTCACGCGCACGGCCGCGCGCGCCTGGAACGCCGTCTTCGGCGACCGGCCGGCGGAGGCTTCGGACTCGCGCCAGCGCGTGCTCGTCGTCCTCTCGGCCCCCTCGCTCGCCGACCGACTCGCCGCCGAGGAGAAGACGCCTCCTGCCCGGCGGCAGCGTCGCTGGACGGCCGAGGCGGAAGGCGCTCAGCAGCTCTTCCTCGCCGGCCTGCGCAAGCGGGGCGTCCGCCTCGAGCGCGACCAGATCTTCACGCGGACGTTCAACGGCTTCTCCGCAGTCGTCAGCCCCCGAGCGCTCGCGGAGCTCGAGCGGGCGCCCGGCACCGGCGGCGTCTACCCGGTTCGTACCGTCTACCCCGCGTCGCCGTCGGCCGAGGCCCTCGTAGGCAACGCCCTGCCGCCCGACGGCACCGGGCGCGCCGAGATCTCGCTCCCCGGCTTCTCCGGCGAGGGTGTGACGGTCGCGCTGCTCGACACCGGAGTCGACGGCGACCACCCGTTCCTGCGCGGGCGCGTCCTCCGCGGCTTCGACCTCGTGGACGCCGACCGCGACGTCGTGCCGGCGCCGAAGCCCGGCGAGCCGGGGATCGTCGAGGCCCACGGAACCCGGCTGGCCGGCCTGGTCGTCGGGCAAGACGGGCCGACGGGGCTCGCGGGCGTCGCACCGGGAGCCAGCATTCTTCCGATCCGGGTCATGGGCTGGCGCGAGACGGCCGACGGCAGCTGGGCCGTGCTCGGACGCGGCGACCACCTGCTCGCGGGCCTCGAGCGCGCCGTCGATCCTGACGGCGACGGCGCCGTGGAAGACCGCGCCGCCATCGCCCTCGTCGGCGGCATCCAGCCCTACGCCGCCTTCGCGGACAGCCCCGAGGCGCGCGCCGTCGCGGGCGCCGCCGCGCTCGGGACCCTGGTCGTCGCGCCGGTCGGAAACGACGGTCGCCCGGGGCCCGGCTTCGGGAGCGTCGCCGCTCCGGCCGCGGCCTCCGAGGCGCTCGCTGTCGGCGTGGTCGACGGCCGCCGCGAGGTGCTCCAGGCGAACGCGCGGATCAGGATCGGCTCCGACACCGTCCTCGACGAGCCGGTCCGCCTGCTCGCGGCCTCCGCACCGCCTTCTGCGTCGAGCATGGGCGTCCAGGCCGTCACCGGCCCGACGCTGACCGACCCCGCGCGCGGGACGGACGCCCCTGCGAGCGGCGACGCGCTCGGCGACTTCTTCGGGACGGACGGCGTCAGCCTCGTCGCGGGCCAGGCGGCCATCGTCGGCGCGGACCCCGGCTCGCTCGACCGCCGCGTCCGCAACGCGGCCGCTGCGGGCGCCGCCGCCGTGCTCGTCACCGACTCGCTGCTCCCCGCGGGCGCCCTCGGCGTCCAGCACGGCGTCTCCGTGCCCGTCCTCGCCGTGCCGGCGGCGGTCCGCGAGAGCGTCCTCGAGGCGGCGGCTGCGGGCGAGGAGATCCTGCTCGAGCTGGACGGCGGCGAGGCCCTCGCCAACGGCGGCCGGATGGAGATCGCGCCCTTCTCGTCGGGCGGCGTCGCCTTCGACGGGCGCGTGAAGCCGGACCTGGTCGCGCCCGGAGTCGGGCTCGCAACCTCGGACGCCGGCGGCGACGGCTACGCGACCGTCACGGGCTCGAGCGCCGCCGCCGCGCTCGCTGCCGGCGCGGCCGCACTCGTCGCCGAGGCCCGCACGGATCTCTCAGCCCTCGACCTCCGGAGCGCGCTCGTCGGCAGCGCCGGCCGGCTCGGCCGCGACGGCGGCCCCTTCCCCGTGACTGCCCAGGGCGGCGGCCTCGTCGATCCCGGCCACGCGGTCACCGCCGAGCTCGCCGTCGAGCCGGCGACGCTCGCGTTCGGGCGGGCTCAGGGCGAGAGCTGGAGCGCGACGCGCACTGTCACTGTGAGGAACGTGTCGAGCAGGGCGCTCGAGGTGGGCTTCGGGCTCGTCCCCGACGGCGGCGAGATGCCGCTGACCTTCTCCGCCGGCCCCAACCGGCTCTCGCTCGAGCCGGGCGAGGCGGCCGAGGTGGCGATCGGCGTCGCCGCGGCGGGCGAGCTGCCCGCCGGCGCCGGCGGGATCCTCGTCGTCTCCGCTGAGGGCGCACAGCCGGTCCGTGTGCCGTGGGCGATCGCCAGGCGCGCAGCCGAGCGCGCGCCGCTCGTCGACGACGTCCAGATCTCGCATCACTCCTTCTCGCCCTCCGACCGGGCGCCCGTGGTCGTGGCGTTCCGCGCCGGCCGGGTGGACGGCTCGGCCGACGGCGAGATGATCGAGCCCGTCGGCGTGCTCGAGCTCGAGCTCTGGACCGCCGGCGGCCGCCGCCTGGGCGTGCTCGCGCGCATGCGGGACGTCCTGCCCGGCCGCTACGCGTACGGGCTCACGGGCCGCGGCCCGGAGGGCAAGGTGCTGGTCGAGGGCTCGTACGTCCTCCGCCTCCGGGCGTATCCGGTCGACGGCGACGACGGCGCCAAGCCGTCCACCGCCGAGGCCGTCTTCACCATCACCCGCTGACCGTGGCCACGCTCGCGCACCGGCCCACGCACCTGAAGGAAGACCCGTGGGAGATGGCGCGCAGCCAGCTCCGGCGGGTCGCCGACCTGATCGACCTGGACGAGAACATGCTCAATGTCCTCTCGGAGTGCAAGAAGGCGGTCGCCGTCTCCGTCCCCACGCGCATGGACGACGGCTCCGTGAAGGTCTTCCAGGGCTTCCGGGTGAACCACAACATCGCGCGCGGGCCCTCGAAGGGGGGCCTCCGCTACCACCCCGACGTCACGCTCGAAGAGACGAAGGCGCTCGCGATGTGGATGACGTGGAAGTGCGCCCTGATGGGGCTCCCGTTCGGCGGCGCCAAGGGCGGTGTGGTCTGCGATCCGAAGACGATGTCCGCGGCCGAGCTCGAGGGCATGACGCGCCGCTTCACGACGGAGATCATCAACCAGATCGGCCCCGAGATCGACATCCCCGCTCCCGACGTCGGCACGAGCCCGCGCGAGATGGCGTGGATCTTCGACACGTACTCCATGCACAAGGGGTACTCCGTGCTCGGCGTCGTCACCGGCAAGCCGCTCACAGTCGGCGGGTCGCTCGGCCGGGTGGAGGCGACCGCGCGCGGGGCGGCCTTCACCATCCGCGAGGCGCTGCGGAGGCGCGAGCAGCCCATCGAGGGCCGGCGGGTGGCGATCCAGGGCTTCGGCAACGTCGGTCGGAACCTGGCGCTCATCCTGGGCGGAGAGGGGGCTCAGATCGTCGCCCTCTCCGACTCGAGCGGTGGGATTCACAACGCCGGCGGCATCGACGTCGCCGCAGCTATCGAGCACAAGGACGAGAACGGCACCCTCGGCGGGGCGCCCGACACCGAGGCAATCTCCAACGACGACCTCGTCCTGCTCGACTGCGACGTGCTCGCGCCCTGCGCGCTCGAGCATTCGCTCTCGGCCGAGAACGCCGACCGCGTAAAGGCCGGCATCGTCGTCGAGGGCGCCAACGGGCCGGTGACGCCCGACGCCGACCGCATCCTCGAGGAGCGTGGCGTCCTCGTCCTCCCGGACGTGCTCGCCAACGCGGGCGGCGTGGTCGTGTCGTACTTCGAGTGGGTGCAGGGGCTCCAGGAGTACTTCTGGGAGGAGTCCGAGGTGAACGGGAAGCTGAACGAGATCGTCACGCGCGCCTTCGCCGAGACGTGGGAGCTGCACCAGAGCCGCTCGATCTCGATGCGGGAGGCCGCCTACGCGATCGCGGTCGGCCGCGTCGCCGAGGCGACGACCACGCGCGGTCTCTACCCGTAGGGCGCTACGTGAGGCGCGTGACGCTCTACCGGGCGGAGGGCTGCCACCTCTGCGAGAGCGCCGAGCGCGTCGTCGCCGGCGTGCGCGCGGAGATCCCGTTCGAGCTCGAGACGGTGGACATCTCCGGCGACCCGGAGCTCGAGAATCGCTACCGGGAGCGCATCCCGGTCGTCGCCGTGGACGGCGAGGAGGCCTTCACGTACTTCGTCCACCCGGACGGGCTGCGTCGCCGACTCGGCGCCTGACACCCGGTCGCGGCCGGCGGGACGGGTACTGCATCCTCCCCGGCGGCGCCTCGTTATCCTAGGCCGCGGATGGCGCTGCGCATCGCGAGCGAGGGGGGGACCAGGGCAGGCGACAGGCTGACCGTCGGCGTCGCCGCGCGCCTCTCGCAGTACCTCCGTGTCCTCATCCAGTCGCGCAAGATGGGCAAGGACCGGATCTCCTCGCAGGAGATCAGCGAGTACACGAACATCAACGCGACCCAGATCCGCCGCGACCTCTCGGCCTTCGGGAAGTTCGGCAAGCGCGGCGTCGGCTACAACATCGACGGCCTGATCGCCGAGATCCGGAAGATCCTGCGCACCCAGGGCCAGCACAACATCGCGCTCTTCGGCGGCGGGCGGCTCGGCCAGGCGATCGCCAGCTCGACCATCTTCGCCGACCACGGCTTCAACGTCGCGGCCGCCTTCGACACGGACAAGGAGAAGGTCGGAAACCCGATCGGCGGCACGACGATTCGCGACTACAGCGAGCTCAAGGATGCCATTCGCGAGAAGAACATCATCGTCGCGGTGCTCGCCGTCCCGCCGGAGGCCGCCCAGCAGGTGGCCGACGACGCCGTCGCTGCGGGCGTGAAGATCATCTTCAACTACACCGAGGCGCTCCTGCACGTGCCGCCCGAGGTGACCGTGCATACGACGAGCCCGGCCGTCGAGCTCCTCTACGCCCTTTACTTTTACTTGACTTAGTCGGGAGACCTCTAAAGGCTGCGGGCTTTCCTGCCGACTTAAGCGTCAAAGGGGAGACAGGCCATCCCAGGATGAGGCCGCAACATTCCGGGTGCGAGTGCCGGTCTCCCCTTTTTTTCTTTGCTCGTCAGGCGAAGCGACGCCTGAGCGCGACGACGTTGGCGACGAAGCCACGCGTCTCCGGCAGCAGGCCGTGCGTCCGTACCGACCAGGGGCCCTGGTAGTAGGCGGCGAGCGCAAGGCGCTCGCGGAAGCGAAACTCGTGCAGGAGCTGGTGCAGGTACGCGACCCCGACCCGAACGTTGCCGTCGGCCGTTCGCGGCACGCGCCTGCCGATCAGGACCATCTCCACGTAGCTCCACGTTGAGGGGATCACCTGCATCACTCCCCAGGCGCCGGCCGGCGAGCGGACGTGCGACTGGAAGCCCGACTCCTGCCACGCGAGGGCATGCACGAGACTCGAGCTGACGCCGTAGTAGCC
>JBOHAM010000175.1:0-42659 GCA_050697735.1 Gaiellaceae bacterium
GGAGCGGCCCGCCTTGCATGCCGGGGAAGACCGCCTTGTCGATCGCGGCCGCGTGCTCCTCCTTGCAGAGGATGAACCCCGCGCGCGGGCCGGCGAGGGTCTTGTGGCTCGTTGAGGTGACGAAGTCGCAGTGCGGCACCGGGTTCGGATGGAGCCCGGCGGCGACGAGCCCGGCGATGTGGGCCATGTCGCTGAGGAGGAGAGCACCGGCCTCGTCGGCGATCTCGCGGAAGCGGTCGGCCTCGATCGTGCGCGGGTAGGCGGAGGCCCCGCAGACGATCAGCTTCGGCCGGTGCTCGAGCGCGAGGCGGCGAACCTCGTCGAAGTCGACCAGGCCGGTCTCTCGGTCGACGCCGTAGCCGACGACGTCGTAGAGCTTCCCGGAGAAGTTGACCTTGAGGCCGTGCGTGAGGTGGCCGCCGTGGTCGAGGCGCATGGCGAGGATCGTGTCGCCCGGTTGCAGGCACGCGAAGTACACGGCCATGTTCGTCTGCGCCCCAGCGTGCGGCTGGACGTTCGCGTGCTCGGCGTCGAAGAGCGCCTTGGCGCGGTCGATGGCGAGTTGCTCGATCTCGTCCACGACCTCGCAGCCGCCGTAGTAGCGCCGGCCCGGGTAGCCCTCCGCGTACTTGTTCGTGGCCACGCTGCCGACGGCCTCGAGCATCGAGGGCCAGGTGAAGTTCTCGGAGGCGATCAGCTCGATCTGCCCCCGCTGCCGCTCGAGCTCGCGCCCGATCAGCTCGACGACGTCGGGGTCGACCTCGGCGAGCCCCGCGCGGCGGAGCTCCTCCAGGGTCTCCACGGCCACGGCCATACGCCGCTCACTTTACTGCGCAACCCTGGACGGACGAGCGCCGTTGTGGGATCGTGGAGACGGTGAGCGTTCTCGGGATCCTGGTCGTCGCGGGCCTCGTGCTCGTGCCGCTGGCCCGCGAGTACTGCGACTTCCGCCGCTCGTGGGGCCTCAGCCGCGGGGCCGCGCTCGCCGTGACCGCGCTCGTCCTGCCGGCGGTCGCGGTCGGCATCGCCGCCGCCCTCCCGCTCGCGGAGCGGCCGTACGTCCAGTGGGGCGTCACCGTCGCCGTGGCCCTCGCCGCGTACTCCCTGGCCGTGCGCGCCGTGCAGCCGCAGGCCCTCGGGCGGCAGTCGAGTTAGCCGGGCCCAGGGTTTCGCCCGCCGCGATCCCGGAGCGCGCGAAGCCAGGACCGGGCCTCCGGCTCGAACAGGATGACCGGCGCCAGCGCCACGGCGGACGCGGCTCCGGCGGCGACGACGAGTGCCGGAAGGGGCGACAGCCCGTCGAGGACGCCCGCCGCCCCGAGAGCGGCGACGACCGCGAATGCCCCGAGGCCCGACGCCACGGCGGGCAGCGCGGAGGCGAGCGTGCGCAGGCGGACCCCGCCGAACCTGACCAGGATGGCGACATTGACCGGGAGGACGGCCGCCAGGAAGACAAGGGCGCGCGAGGCGGCCATGCCGTCGATCTGATCCACGACCGCGGCGTCCTCGAGCGCAAGGCCCACGCCCACGACGGCCGCCGCGCTCAGGACTCCGAGCGTCCACAGGATCACCGCGCGCAGGAACGGCTTGCCCAGGGCGAAGAGCAGCGGCCCGGTGAAGAAGACGAGCCCCTTCACGATCCCCACCACGCAGAGCAGCGCGAGGACGTCAGCGGCGAGGAGCCATTCGTCGCCCAGGACCGCCAGCACGTACTCGCTCGTCGCCGCGACGACCAGGAGCGCCGGCATGGTGATCAGGAGCGCCAGCCGCAGGCACTTCTCCACCGTCGCGCGCAGGCTCGCCGGATCGTCCTGGTAGCGCGAGAAGAACGGCAGCGCGAGGAATCCGACGGGCCGCATCGTCAGCTCGAGCACGAGCTCGACGAGCCTGTCGGCGATTCGGTAGAGCCCCACTGCCGCCGGCCCGAAGAAGAGTCCCATCAGCAGCGTGTCCGAGCGCCGGGTGGCGAACCCGCCCAGGTTGGCGGCGAAGACGTTCACCGAGAAGCCGAGCAGCTCGCGGGCGTGGGCCCGCGAGAAGCGGGCCCGGGGCGCCCACCGGGCCGCCGCCCACATCGCGACGAGTGCGACCGCGTCCATCACGATCTGCTGAGCGACGAACGCCCAGACGCCCGCGCCGGCGAGGGCCAGCGCGAGCCCGCACACGCCGCCGGCCAGGGCGCCGATGTTCCAGCAGATGGCCAGCTCCTTGAAGCGGCCCTCGCGCTGGAGAAGGGACATCTGGACGGTCATCAGCGCCCAGATCACGAGCAGAGCGGAGAGCGCGACGACCACGTTCCGCAGCTCCGGCGCGTCGTTGGCCGCGGCCCACCAGCCGCTCAGGGCGACCGTCCCCCCGGCGAGCACGAGGCCCCAGGCAAGGCTCAGCCAGAAGGCGGAGTCGAGGTGGTCGCCCTCCAGCTTTCGGCGCTGGACGATCGCCGTCGAGATCCCCTGCTCGACGAAGACCTGGGCGAGCTCGACGAACGCCAGCCCCAGGACGACCAAGCCGAACTCGCGCGGGCCCAGGATCGCCGCGAGGACGTAGGTGAACCCCGCGCCGATGCCTCGCTGGCCCCAGTTCATGACGACGGCCCACCGGAGCGACCGCCGCAGGGACCACCGGGTGCTCAACGCCCGTGGGTGGCCGGAGGCGCGTCCGCGTAGCCCCGCAGCCACGTCCTGCGGGCGCGCCAGACGTCGCGCCACGCCTCCAGCCTGGGGCTCCCGCCGCGCGCGAGGGCCCGGGCGACCAGCGCGCGGCTGCCGGCGCCCATGAGCAGGAACGCGATCCCGGCCTGTCGTCTCGGCGGGCGCCAGTGCTTGCGAAGCAGCGTGATCTTCCCCTGGAGGAGCATGATCAGCCGGTCCGGCTGCGCCGCGGAGGCGCCGACTGCGTGAGTGATCTCGGCGTCGGGCGTGATCGCCGGCCGGTAGCCGGCGCTCATGGCTCGCAGGGCGAGGTCCGCGTCCTCGGCATACATGAAGAAGCGCGGATCGAAGCCTCCCAGCTGCCGCCAGACGGATCGCGACACGAGCAGCAGGCTGCCGGCGACGATGCCGACCTCGCGGACCGAGTCGCGCCGCCAGCGCCCCATCACCTCGGGATCGAAGATCGGCGACCCCTTGAAGGCGACCGTCAGCAGCGACGCGAAGCAGAAGAGGCTCCAGAGCGTCGGCTGCGTGTAGCAGGAGCCCGGGTCGAGCGTGCCGTTCGGCAGGAGCGTGCGGCCGCCGTAGAGGCCGTGCTCGGGCCGTCGCCTCGCGAACGCCACGAGGTTCTCCACCGCCCCCTCGTGGACGACGGTGTCAGGGTTGAGCAGGAGCAGGAACTCCCCCGCCGCGGCTTCGGCGGCGAGGTTGACGCCGGCCGCGAACCCGCGGTTCTCGCCGAGCGCGATCAGCCTGGCCCGCGGAAACTCCGTGCGGACCATGTCGACGGTCCCGTCCTCCGAGGCGTTGTCGACGACGACGACTTCGTATTCGATGCCACGCATGACGGAGTACACTGACTCGAGGCATCCGCGCGTGGCCTCGCGGGTTCGGTACGTGACGATCAGGATCGAGACGTCGGCTGCCACCGTCCGCCCTTCGCGTAGCGAACGCTCAACGGCGGGAAGCGCGGCGGTCGAGCCCCGGAGCGAGGCGGTGAAACCGGCTACGCCGCCCGCCTCCGGCCGGCTGAGCGTCGTGATCCCCGCCTACGACGCCGCGCGGACGATCGGGGACGTGCTGGAGGCGCTGCGGGCCCAGGAACCGCCTCCCGACGAGATCATCGTCGTCGACGACGGCTCCGCCGACGGTACCGCCGCCGCCGCGGAGCGCTTCGGCGCGCACGTCGTCCGGACGAAGGGCGGCGGGTACGCGGGCGGGGCCCGCAACCGGGGCTGGGACGTGGCCACCGGAGACGTCGTCGTGTTCCTGGACGCGGATTCCGTCCCGGGGCCGGGCTGGGGCGCCGGGCTCGCGCGGTCGCTCGCGGAGTTCCCCGGCGCGATCATCGGCTGCGCGCGCACCTTCCGGGCGAGAACGCCGTGGGGCTGGGTCGGGTACCTCCAGAGCGAGACCCCGTACCTCCCGCTGGGAGAGCCCCGGCGAGTCGCGTTCCTCTGCTCGTACTGCATCGCCGTTCCCCGAAACGCGCCCCTGCGCTGGGACGAGAGCTACGGGGGCGAGGATGGGATCTTCTGCGTCGACGCCTTGGCCGCCGGCCTCGACCTGGTCTTCGACCCTCGCTTCCACACGTCCCACCATCACGAGAAGGAGTCGTTCGCGACCCTGCGTCGCCAGCAGGACCGGCTCGCCTACAGCATCGCACGAATCGCTCCGGTGCAGAGAGAGGCATTGCGGAAGCGGATCCTGCCCCGTGTCCCTCTGCACTACTTCGCCCTCGTGCGGCTGCCGGCGATCTACCGGCGCCTGAGGCCGCTTCCCGAGTACCGTGCCCGTCTCGTCCAGGCCCTGCCGCGCATGGTCGTCGCGGAGTGGACGCTCGGGGCATACGCACTGCGGTACGCAGTGCGGCGGCCCCCGATTCGCGGGCAGAGCGGGGCGGGGTTCCGATGAGGCGATCCGCAACGGAGCCCGAGCGAGTCACCCTGCTGCTCGTCGCGGACGCGGGCGGGCACCTGTTCGAGCTCGCGGGCCTGCGAGAGGTCTGGAGCCGGTTCTCGCGGGTGTGGGTGACGGTGCATGCGAGCGACGTCGAGACGCTCCTCACCGGCGAGCAGGTCCTCTTCGCCCACGGGCAGACCCGGCGAAGCCTCAAGAACCTCGTCCGGAACGGCCTGCTGGCGGTCAGGGTCGTTCGCCGCCTCAGACCCGCGGTCGTCGTCACGACCGGAGCGGGGCTCTCCGTTCCCTTCGCGTGGGTGGGCAGGGCCTTCGGCGCCCGAGTCGTCTACATTGAATGCTCCGGCCGCATCGGCGTCTCCGTGAGCTGCCGGCTCGTCGCGCCGGTTGCCGATCGCCTCTACGTTCAGTGGCCCGAGGTGGTTGGCCAGGTCGCCAAGGCCCGCTACGCGGGCACCGTCCTCCTGTCCCGCCGATGATCCTCGTGACGGTCGGAGTGTCGAACCTCCCCTTCGACCGCCTGGTCGCCGCGGGCGACGGCCTCGCGACCGGAGACGAGCCGGTCGTCGTCCAGTACGGCGCCGCGCGAGTTCGCCCGCAGCGTGCGCGCTCGTTCGACTACCTCCCGTTCGCGGAGCTGCGGGAGTGGGTCGCCAAGTCGCGGGCCGTCGTCTGCCACGCGGGCATCGGCTCGGTCGCGCTGTGCCTGTCGGCGGGCATGCACCCGGTCGTCGTCCCGCGCGTCAAGCGGCTCGGCGAGAGCGTCGACGAGCACCAGCTGACATTCGCGCGCCGGCTCGGCGAGCTCGGTCTGGCGACGGTCGTCGAAGACGTCTCGCAGCTTGCTCGGGCCGTCCGCTCCGTGCCGGATAGCCAGCCTCCGACCGGTCTGAGCCCGCAGCTCGCCGACGAGCTGCTCGCCTACATCGGAAGCGTCCGGGCCGGTCGAGGAGACTACGAGTCCGGCTGAGGGTCGGCTGCAGCCGCTGTCGCCCGCGGCTCCGCCGGGACGATCCGTATGCGCGCGTCCTTGATCACGTCGGCGAGCATCACGTCGAGGCCGAGGGACGCCTTCCAGCCGACCGCGGCCTCGATCTTCTCGGTCGCCGGGATGCGGTGGTACATGTCCTCGATCCCGTGACCGTAGACCTCCTCGTAGGGGACGAAGACGAGCTCGGACTCGGACCGCGTCATCTCGATCACCCGGCGAGCGAGGTCGATGATCCGGATCGGGAACTGCGAGCCGACGTTGAAGATCTCGCCGCTCGTCGCAGGGGTGTCCATCAGGCTCGTCAGTGCGGCCACGGTGTCGGCGATGTGGCAGAAGCAGCGGGTCTGGGTGCCGTCGCCGTGGATCTCGAGCGGCGCTCCGGCGAGCGCTCGCTCCACGAAGCGCGGGACGACCATTCCGTACTGTCCGCTCTGGCGGGGGCCGACAGTGTTGAAGAGACGCGCGATCACGCAGTCGAGCCCGCGCTCCTGGTGGTAGGCGAGCGCGAGGAGCTCGTCCATGGCCTTCGAGTCGGCGTACGCCCAGCGGCGTGTGCTCGTGGGTCCGTAGACGCGGCGGGCGTCCTCGCGCAGAGGCTCCAGCAGCCGATGATCGCCGTACACCTCGGACGTGGAGGCGAGGAGGACGCGCTTCCCGAACCGGTGCGCGTGCTCGAGGACGACGTCCGTCCCCCGCACGTTCGTGAGGAGGGTGCGCACGGGCTGCTCGACGATGAGACGCACCCCTACCACCGCCGCCAGGTGGTAGACGACGTCGCACTTGTAGACGAGCTCGTTCACCACGGTCGGCGAGAGCACCGAGTCGACGACGAGATGGAAGTCCAAGCGCTCGCGGAGGTGCGCGACGTTATCGAGCGACCCCGTCGAGAGGTCGTCGAGCGCGTAGACTTCCCATCCGTCCGCCAGGAGCGCCTCCGAGAGATGCGAGCCGATGAAGCCCGCTCCGCCGGTGACCAGCGCCGTCCGACGTTTCCCGCGCGGTTGCACTATCTGAGACTAGCGCGAGAAGTTCAGCGTGCCCGGTCGCGGGCAAGCGCGCCGGCGACGTCCGCGAGCGCCTTCTCCGCCGGCACGGCTCCCTCTCGAAGGACGACCGGCTCCGGCCCGGTGAGGTCGACGACCGTCGAGGGAGTCCCGGGCAGGGGGCCGCCGTCGACGACGGCCCCGCAGCCCTCGCGGATCTCCGCGGGCACCTCCTCCAGGCGGGCCGGGTCGGCGCCGCCGTGCAGGTTCGCGCTCGTGGCGGCGAGGACGAAGGCGCGGTCGACGACGGCCCGCGACTCAGGTGGCAGGTCCGGGACGCGGATGCCGATCGCCTCCGGGGTCGTCCCGCAGAGCCAGCGGAAGCGCCGCGCCGGGTTCGGCAGCACGAGCGTATAGGGGCCGGGCAGGAGCGCCCGCGCCGCGACGGCGGCGTGCCCGCGCACCTCCGGAACGGCGTCGAGGATCGCGTCCAGCTCGCAGGCGAGCAGCGCCACCGGCATTCCCTCCGGGCGCCCCTTCAACTTCAGCAGCCGCCGGAACGGCGCCTCCCGGTAGCCGTCGCAGCAGAGCCCGTAGACGGTGTCGGTCGGCAGGACGACGAGCCGCCCGGCCCGCACGGCCGCGACCGCGTCGTCGCTACTCACGGCTTCCCACCGAGCCACGTCAGGTGCCTGGCACCGGTCACGTCCCTCGAGGCCATGTACGCGGAAGTGTGCGCCCGGTGCGCCCACCGTGTCGCGGCAAGTCCGTGTCCCCACCGGCCATGGCAGGTGCCTGGCACCAGACGTGGCGCCTACGGACGGCTGCCTTCGACGACTCGCTCGCGTCCGGCGAGGTCGGGGGTGCAGAGGACGTCCTCGTAGCCCAGGGCGCGGAGGCCGGCGGCGACGGTGTCTGCCTGCCCGTCGCCGCATTCGAGGACGAGCCGGCCGCCGGCGCGGAGCGCCGGCCGGGCGTCGCGGGCGATGCGCTCCCAGACCCGCTCGCCGACGACGGCCTCGTAGGGCTCGTACAGGCGGATCTCGGGCTGCAGCGAGCCGTACTCCGCCACGGGCACGTACGGCGGGTTCGAGACGACGAGGTCGAAGGGGCCGGCAACTACGGAGAGCAGATCGCCGTGGACGAGCTCGATGCGGCCGTCGAAGCCGCCGCGTTCGAGGTTCTCGCGCGCCAGCGCGAGCGCGTCGGACGAGCGGTCGACGGCGACCACCGAGACGCCCGGGTGCTCGTCCACGAGCGCGAGCGCGATCGCCCCGGTGCCGACCCCGACGTCGAGCGCGCGCGGGCGCTCGAGCCCGGCCAGCGCCTCGAGGCAGCGCTCGACCACGATCTCCGTCTCCGGACGGGGGACGAGGGCGCGCCGGTCGACGGACAGCGTCAGCCCCCTGAAGCCCCACTCGCCGAGGACGTAGGCGAGCGGCTCTCGCGCTCGGCGCCGCGCGACCAGGCCGCGCAGCCGCTCCGCCGCCTCGCCGGACGGGGCGCCGTTGGACGAGTAGAGCTCCGTCCGCGTGAGGCCGAGTGCTTGCGCGACCAGGTGCTCGGCGTCGACGCGCGGGGACGGCACGCCGGCCTGGTCGAGCTCCCGCGCGACCTCCCGCACCGTGTCGAGTGCGGTCACCCGGTCGCGGCCGTCTCGAGCGCCCGGCGGCGGTCCTCAGCCGAGAGCGCTTCGGTGAACTCGTCCAGATCGCCCTCCACGATCCGGTCGAGCCGCTTGATCGTGAGACCGACGCGGTGGTCGGTGACCCGGTTGTCCGGATAGTTGTAGGTGCGCACCTTCTCGGCGCGCTCGCCGCCGCCGATCTGCAGCCGCCGCGCCTCGGAGAGCTCCTCCCGCTGACGACGGACCTCCGCCTCCAGCAGACGGGCGCGCAGCACCCGAAGGGCCTTCTGCTTGTTCTGGAGCTGCGACTTCTCGTCCTGCATCGCGACCACGATCCCGGTCGGGAGGTGGGTGACCCGCACAGCGGAGTCCGTCGTGTTGACGCTCTGCCCGCCCGGTCCGGTCGAGCGGTAGACGTCGATCTTGAGGTCGTTCGGGTCGACGTGGACGTCCACCTCCTCGGCCTCCGGCATCACCGCGACGGTCGCCGTCGAGGTGTGGATCCGGCCCTGCGACTCGGTCTCCGGGACCCGCTGCACCCGATGCGTGCCGCCCTCCCACTTGAACACGGAGTACGCCCCGTCACCCTTCACCGCGAAGGTCACGTCCTTGTAGCCCCCGCCCTCGTTCGGGCTCGAGCCGAGCACCTCCGGGCGGAAGCCCCGCCGCTCTGCGTAGCGGGTCAGCATGCGGAGGAGATCGGCGGCCCAGAGCGCCGCCTCGTCGCCTCCCACGCCCTGGCGGATCTCGACGATGACGTCCTTGGCGTCGTTCGGATCGCGCTCCACGAGCGCCAACTTGAGGTCCTCCTCGAGGCGCTCGAGGCGCTCCTCGATCTCGGGCAGGAGCTCGCGCAGGTCGGCGTCCTCGCGGGCCGCGTCGGCGTCGTCGCGCGCCTCGCGCCACTCGAGCGCGAGCTTGTACGGCCCCTCCAGCTCCTTCAGCCGCCGGCCGGCCTCGGCGGCGGACTGGCGGTCGGCGTAGGTGGAGGGGTCGTTCATGCGCTCCTGCGCATCCGAATAGGAGCGTTCGAGCTCCTCCACGAGCGTCTCGATCGTCGCCGTCATAACCGGCTCAGGATAGCCCCGCCGCCGGGGCGGGGACTCCTACGCCATGACCTCGACCTTGCGCTCCTCCGGCGTCAGCCGGCCTTCGAGGCGGAGCACCTCGTGGAGCGCGCGGATCGAGACCTCGACCTGGTCGAGCGTAGGCTCGCGCGTGGTCAGGCGCTGGAGCCAGAGCCCGGGCGCGAGGAGCGTGCGCAGGGCCGGGTTCTGGGGATGCTTCCCGGCGAAGCGGATCACCTCGTAGGCGATTCCCGCGATCACGGGCAGGAGCAGGATGCGGGACGCGATCAGCCCGATCCAGCCCGGCTGGCCGACGAAGGCGAAGACGAAGATGGCGATCACCATCACGTAGAGCAGGAACGCGGTGCCGCAGCGCACGTGCAGGAGGCTGTGCCGCTGCACGACCTCGGGCTCGAGCGGCTGACCGGCCTCGTAGGCGTTGATCGCCTTGTGCTCGGCCGCGTGGTACTGGAAGACCCGCTTCAGGTCGGGCAGGAAGCCGACCCCCACGATGTAGAGGATGAAGATCGACACGCGCACTAGACCCTCGACGACGACGAAGGCGCCGGTCGACTCGATCGGGAGCCAGCTCGTGATCAGGGCAGGCGAGACCTTGAAGAGGAGGAGCGCGAAGCCGATCGCGATGCCGAACGCGAAGATGAGCTGGCCGCGGGAGAGCTCGGTCTGGATCTCGCCGTCCTCGTCCTCCTCCTGCGCGGCGTAGTTGGCCGAGATGGCGAGCGCGCGAAAGCCGATGGCGAGCGACTCGCCGAGAGCGAAGACGCCACGGACGACCGGAATCCGTGCCCAGCGGTGCTTGAGGAGGAAGGACGAGATCGGCCGGTTGACCTCGGCGATCTCGCCGTCGGGCTTGCGCACGGCCACCGACCACGCCGACGGCCCGCGCATCATCACGCCTTCGAGCACCGCCTGTCCGCCGATCGGCGCGCTCACGGCTGTCGAAACCCCCTAGCCCTCGCCGCGACGGGCGCCGCCGGCCTTTTCCAGACGGCGCTGGAACCGCTCGACTCGACCGCCCGTGTCCACGAGCTTCTGCTTGCCCGTGTAGAACGGGTGGCATTCGGAGCAGATCTCAACATGCAGCTCAGGCTTGGTGGAGCGGGTCTGGAACTCGTTGCCGCAGGAGCAGCGAACGGTGGCGAGGACGTAGTCGGGGTGGATGTCGGTCTTCATAGATCGGCCGCGGGGTGCGAGTCCTTGAGAGTATCAGAGGCCGTTTGGGCGGCCACGTTGCCGCCCGAGACGACGACGGCCACGGTCGCGCCTTCCACGCCGGCCACCTTGCCGGCAAGGAGCGCACCGACTCCGGCCGCGCCTGCGGGCTCGGCCGCGAGCTTGGCCCGCTGGTAGAGGAAGCGGAAGCCCGTCCCGATCTCCCCCTCGCTGACGAGCACGGGCTCGACCCCGAGGTCGCGGCAGAGCTGCAGCGGGAGCCCGCCCGCGAAGGGAGCGTTGAGCCCGTCCGCAATCGAGTCGGGCGAGACGGGCACGGGCTCTCCCGCGGCGAGCGCCTCGTGGAGTCCCGCGGCGCGCTCCGGCTCGACCGCAACGACGCGCCGCCCCTCCACGGCCGCCGCGATCCCAGAAACGAGCCCGCCTCCCCCGACGGGGACGACTACAACCTCGGCGTCGGGCAGGTCCTCGGCGATCTCGAGCCCGACCGTGCCCTGGCCGGCGACGACGAGAGGGTCGTCGAACGGATGAACGAGCACTCGGCCCGTCTCTTCCCGGAGCAGAGCCAGCCGCTCGAAGACCTCCGCCGGCCCCTCGGCCTTCTGGTCGATCGCCGCCCCGTAGCCCTCGGCCGCCGCGCGCTTGAGCTCACTCGCACCCTGCCACATGACGACGAGGCAGTCGATCCCCTCGAGCGCGCACCCGTAGGCGAGGGCGGCCGCGTGGTTGCCGGCCGAGGCCGAGATGACGCCGCGGCTCCGTTCCTCCGCCGAGAGCGAGGCGAGCTTCGTGAGGACGCCGCGCGGCTTGAAGCTGCCCGTCTTCTGGAAGAGCTCGCACTTCAGGAACGCGCGCCCGCCGAAGGCCCGGCCGAGCGTGTCCGAGGAGAGGAGCGGCGTGCGGTGCAGGCGACCGGCGATGGCGGCCGCCGCGGCTCCTACATCAGGCTGTATTCGGGACCGTCCCCGCCCTCGGGCGGGGTCAGCCGCCCGCCCTTGGCCGTGATCGCGCCGCACTGGACGCAGTTCGACGCCGTCACCTCGAGCTCCACGACGTTGCCGCCCGGGCTAGCCTCGCCGGCGACCTCGTACACGTGCGCAGGGCACATGCGCACCCAGGCTTCGGCCACCTCGCGCCGCACTTTTGTGTCGACGCGGATGTGGCTCGGGGCGTCGTCGCGCGTCCGGTTGCCGGACAGGTACACGCTCGAGAGCTTGTCGAAGACGAGCTCGTTGTCGGCCTGCGGATAGGACGCCGCCCGCTCGCCTACCGACACGGGGATCTCGGCGTCGCGCTCGAGCTCCATCGTCCCCGGCGGCATCTTCCCGAGCGTGTTGAGCGAGACCCCGGCGAGGAGCGAGCCGCGGACGAAGCCGTGCTTGAACGAGGGTCGCATGTTGCGGACGCGCTCGAGGTCGCGCTGGATGTAGCTCCCGCGGACGGCCTCGTCGTAGCCCTCGAGCGCGCCGGGGGCCCACGCCGTGCTCCCAGGCCCGACGGCCCCGAACGCCGCCTCAGCCGCCAGCATGCCCGACTTCATCGCGTAGTGGATGCCCTTGAGCGCGGGCACGTTCACGAATCCGGCCGAGTCGCCCACGATCATCCCGCCCGGGAAGGAGAGCCGCTCGGGCACCGCCTGGAGGCCGCCCTCCGGAATCGTCTTCGCCCCCCAGGCGATCCGCGTGCCCCCGGCGAGGATCCGGCGCACGAACGGGTGCGTCTTCAGCTCCTGGAGGAGGTCGTGGACGGAGAGGGTCGCATCGGTCGCGTCGAGGCCTACCACCATCCCGATCGCCACCTTGTCCTCGCCGAGCGGGTAGATGAAGCTGCCGCCGAACTCGCGGTGGCGCTTCCCGCCGCGCAGGGGCCAGCCCATCGTGTGGATGACCCGGTTCAGCGGCTGCGGCACCTCCCAGACCTCCTTGACGCCCAGCGCGTAGACCTGCGCCTGCGGGCCGAGCCCGAAGCGGGAGGAGGCGATGCCCGCCAGGTGCCCCTGCGTCCCCTCCGCCAGGATCGTGACGCGGGCGCGGATGTCCGAGCCGGGCTCGAAGTTGGCCAGCTCCTCCCCGCCCTTGCCGCGACCGCGGTCGCTTGTACGGACGCCGACCACTCGCCCGCCGCTGACGAGGAGCGTGCGCGCGCTCGTCTCGGGCACGATCGTCGTCCCCAGCCCCTCCGCACGCTCGGCGAGCCAGCGGCCGATCTCGGAGATGGACGCGACGTAGTGCCCGTGGTTCCACATCGTCGGCGGCGCGGGAACGCGCAGGTGACGCTTCGGCGTGAGCAGGTAAAGGCCCTCGCGGATGACCGCGCCGCGAAACGGCAGGTCATCCGTGTGGATGCCGGGAAAGAGCTCGCGGAAGGCGCGCGGGTTCACGACCGCCCCGGAAAGAAGGTGGGCGCCGGGGGCACGCCCCTTCTCGACGACGGCGACCGGCACGTCGCCGAGGCGCCCGGCTGCCTTCGGATGTTCCTCGAGCAGCTGGCCCAGCCGGACGGCGGCCGCGAGACCCGCGGGGCCGGCGCCGACGACGAGAACGCCGACGTCGATCCGCTCGTCGGGCGGGTCGGAGGGCTCCGCGACGAACTCGCGCCAGTCGAAGGGCGGTGGGAAGTCCGAGGGGCGGGCGGTCACGACGTCCCGCGTCCCCGAACGAGCTCGGTGAGCTTCGGGACGATCTCGTGGAGGTCGCCGACGACGCCCAGGTCGGCGTACTCGAAGATCGGGGCGTTCGGGTCCTTGTTGATGGCGACGATCGTGCCCGAGGACTGCATTCCGACCTTGTGCTGGATCGCGCCGGAGATGCCGCAGGCGACGTAGAGCTTGGGGGACACGTTCTTGCCGGTCTGGCCGACCTGGGCCGCGTACGGGTACCAGCCCGCGTCGACGACCGCGCGCGTGGCCGCGACGGCGCCGCCGAGCGCCTTGGCCAGCTCCTCGAGCAGCGCGAACTTCTCCGGCTCACCGAGGCCGCGCCCCCCGGCCACGATCACGTCCGCCTCCTCGATCGAGGGCCCCTCGCTCTCCGCGTGGGCCGACTCGAGCATGACCGCCTGCTGAGAGAAGTCCTGGAGCTCGACGGCGACCTCCTGGACCTCAGCCTCGCCCCCGCTCTCGACCGGGTCGAACGTGCCCGAGCGGATGAGCGCCAGGCGTGGTTCGGAGCTCCAGCCCACCTCCACGTGGACGGAGTCCTGCAGCGCGGGGCGCGTGCCGACCAGCTCGCCTTCGCGCGCCTCGAGGTCGACGAGGTCCCAGTTGAGGCCGGCGCCCAGCCGCGCCGCGAGACCGGCTGCGAGGTCGGCCGTGAGCACGGACGCCCCGAAGAGCACCGTGTCGAACTCCTTCTCGCCGACGAGCGTGGCGAGCACGTCCACGCGCGGCTGCGGGAGCGGCGCCTCGAGGGCGGCGTCGTCCGCGACATAGACGCGGGAAGCGCCGTAGCGCTCCGCCTGCGCGGCGAGCTCTTTCACGCCGGAGCCGCAGACGACCGCGGCGACGTCGTCGCCGAGCTCGCGCGCCTTGCCGAGCACGCCGAGTGCGCCCTTGACCAGCTCGCCCTCGTGGTGCTCGAGGTAGACGAGGGTGGCCATCTAGAGAAGCTTTCTCTCCACGAGGTAGGCGAGCACCTTCTCCGCCGCGTCGTCCTCGTCCTCGATGCGAACCGAGTCGCCGCGCGAGGGCGGCTCGGCGAGCGAGCGGACGACCGTGTGCGAGCCGGCCTCGCCCACCTCGCCGGCGTCGAGCCCGAGGTCGGAGACGCCGAGGTTTTCGTAGGGCTTCTTCTTGGCGCCCATGATCCCCTTGAGCGACGGGTAGCGCGGCTCGTTGATCGCGTCGGAGACGGCGACGACACACGGCAGCGGGGCTTGGATGACGTCGTAGCCGTACTCGGTCTGGCGCTTCACCGTCACCTTGCCCTCGGCGAGCTCGAGACTCGCCGCCTGCGAGACGACCGGCAGGCGCAGGAGGTCGGCGAGCGCCGACCAGAGGACGGCGCCGTCTGAGTCGCTCCCCTGCTGACCGAGGAGGACGAGGTCCGCCTCCTCGCGCTCGACGGCCTTGGCGAGCGCCCGGGCCGTGGCGACGAGATCCGAGCCCGCGAGCGCGTCGTCCGCGACGTGGACTGCGCGGTCGGCTCCCATGGCGAGCGCCTTGCGGAGCGAATCGGCGGCCTTCGCGGGCGCCATCATCAGCGCGACGACCTCACCGTCGCCGGCCTCGGCCACGAGCCGGAGCCCCTCCTCGAGGGCGTGCGCATCGAAGGGGTTGAGCGCCGCCGCACCGCCGCGATCGAGGCGGAGCGACCCGGGGTCGATCCGCGTGCGGGCGGACGCCTCCGGCACCTCCTTGACGCAGACGAGGACCTTCACCGGGGGCGGATCCTACCCGGCTTGCTCGTCCTCAAGTCTTTACAGGTTCCTGCCGAAGGCTCTGTTAGTCTCCGCGCCTTCCAGGTGCCGCACCGGAGCGTGGGACCGCTCGACGATGAGCCGCCACCGGACGACAACCGTAGCCCTCCTCGTCCTCCTCGCCGCGTGGGCCATGTCGGCGACGGCGGGCGCGGCGGTGCCCCGCCTCGTCTTTCCCGTCGTGGCCGCGACCTCGTACACGAACGACTTCGGCGCGCCTCGCTGGCAGGGCAGCCACCAGGGCAACGACCTGATGGCCGCCAAGCGCTCGCCGGTCGTCGCGGTCGAGGCCGGCCGCGTCGTCAAGTGGACGAGGTCGCGCTCGGCCGGCTGCATGCTCTATCTCTACGGCCGGAGCGGGGCGACGTACATGTACATCCACCTGAACAACGACCGGACGCTCCGCAACGACAACCGGGGCGGGTGCCGGAACGGGATCGCCTTCGCGCCCGGGCTCCGCAGCGGCGACGACGTCATACCGGGACAGCTGATCGGCTATGTGGGCGACTCTGGCGACGCCAACGGGATCGCGTCCCACCTGCACTTCGAGCTTCACCCCGGCAGCCGCGCCCGCTCGCCGTACCGCCATCTGCGCGCGGCGCGGCATCACCTCTTCCCGCGGCCGCGCGACGAGACGGTCCAGCTGCGTATCCGAGGATCCGTCGTCCACACGAACGCGGACGCCGACCCGGACCGCATCCGCATTCGCGTCACGCAGGTGCGCCTCACCAACGGCTGGACCGTCGCGCCCGCGCGATCGGTGACCCTGTCGCTGCCCCCCGAGGCGACCCTCCGACGCACGACCGCGCCGGGAACCTGGACGACAGCGACCCTCGCCGATTTCTCGCCCGGCGACCGCGTTCAGGTCTGGACGCCGGTCATGGCGAACACGCGCTCCAAGGCCCGCGCCTTCTCGGGCGTCCTCGAGGTCCAGGACATCGTCCTTCGCTAGCCCAGCGCGGCGCGCAGCTCGCGCGCTGCCCGCTCGGGGTCCTCGGCGTCTCCGATCGCCCGCACGACGGCGATCCGGCGCGCGCCTGCGGCGACGACGTCGGCCGCGTTCGTCGCGTCGATCCCGCCGATCGCGAACCAGGGCGCGGGAGCGTGGGCGGCCGCGTGGCGGACGAGCTCGAGGCCGACCGGCGGCCGGCCCTCCTTCGTCGGCGTCGCGAAGACGGGCCCCACGCCGAGGTAGTCCGCCTCCGCCCGCTCGAGCTCCTCGCGCGAGTGCGTCGAGAGGCCGACGGGCAGCCCGAAGCGGCGGACGGCGGCGGGCGGCAGGTCGTCCTGGCCGACGTGGACGTAGTCGGCGCCCACGAGCACGGCCAGGTCGGGGCGGTCGTTGACGACGAGCGGGACGCCGAGCCGGCGCGTCACCGCCCGAGCCTCCCCGAGCGCCTCGAGCAGCGGGCCGTCGGGAAGCTCCTTCTCGCGCAGCTGCACGAGGTCGACGCCGCCGCGCACGGCCGCCTCGAGGAACTCGGCGAGGTCCGGACGCGCTCCCGTGATCAGGTAGAGCCGCGCCTCGCGGACGGCGTCAGCCGCCGGCGACGGGCCGGGCGACGACGAGCCGGTCGCCATCCTCGAGCCTGACCTCTTCGTACCGCCGCCGCTCCACCGGCTCGCCGTTCCGCTCGACGAGCGCGTAGCGCGGGCCGACGCCGAGCCGCTCGAGCAGCGCGGCCAGGGTCTCTCCGGGCTCCACCGCCTGGTCGCGGCCGTTCACGAGGACCGAGCTCAAACCGTCCCCCCGACCGGGCTCGAGGGCACGGCCTGGGACTGCTCCTCCACGATTCCGGCCTCGAAGGCGACACGCCCCGCCTCGACGGCGAGCCGGAAGGCGCGCGCCATCGCCACGGGGTCGTCCGCGCGCGCGATCGCCGTGTTCACCAGCACCGCGTCGGCGCCGAGCTCCATCGCCTCGGCGGCGTGCGAAGGCGCACCCAGGCCCGCATCGACGACGACGGGCACTTCGGCCTGCTCGATCATGATCCGGATCGAATCCCGGAGCTTGAGCCCGCGCCCGCTTCCGATCGGCGCCGCGAGCGGCATCACCGTGGCGCAGCCGACCTCCTCGAGCTTCTTCTGGAGCACGGGATCGGGCAGGACGTAGGGCAGGACCGTGAACCCCTCCTCCACGAGCGTGGCGGCCGCGCGCAGCGTCTCGACCGGATCGGGAAGGAGGTAGCGCGGGTCGGGAATCACCTCGAGCTTCACCCAGTCGGGCAGCCCGCCGGCGCGTGCGAGCCGTGCCGTGCGCACGGCCTCGTCGGCGGTCTCACAGCCGGAGGTGTTCGGCAGGAGGAGCACGTCCTCGGGGAGGAAGGCGGTGATGTCGTCGTCCCCCTGGGCGTCGAGGTCGATCCGGCGGACGGCGACCGTGACGATCTCCGAGCCCGAGGCGTCGAGCGCATCCCGCATGGTCTCGAACGTGTCGTACTTGCCAGTGCCCGTGAGCAGGCGCGAGCGGAACTCGCGTCCGGCGACGACGAATGCGTCGTGATCCACCATCGTCTTCAGCCTAGCGCCGCCCGCCTGGCCTGGGCGGCGTTTTCGCCGGGGCCCGGAGAGGTACAGACGCCTCATGCGTTTCCGGCGGCGTGCCCGCCTCGATCCCGGGCAGGTGACCGACGTTCGAGGCCGTCGCATGGGCGGCGGGCTCGCGCTCGGCGGCGGCGGGCTCGGGCTCGGCGCGATCGTCGTCTTCCTCCTCTTCTCGCTCCTCTCCGGCGGCGGCGGCCTCGGGCAGCTCGCGCCGCTCGAGGACCAGCAGGTCGGGCAGGGCGACACGCCGGGCGTCGTCTCGGAGGAGTGCCGCTCGGGAGCCGACGCGAACGAGCGGCAGGACTGCCGTATCGTCGGGGTGGTCAACAGCACGCAGGAGTTCTGGGACGGGGTCTTCGCGCGCAGCGGCGAGCAGTACCCGTACGCCGACACGGTCTTCTTCACCGACCAGGTGCAAACCGCCTGCGGCACGGCGAGCTCGCAGGTCGGGCCCTTCTACTGCCCGGCCGACCAGCTCGTCTACATCGACCTCGGCTTCTTCGACGAGCTCCAGTCGCGCTTCGGCGCGGGCGGCGCGCCGTTCGCGCAGGCGTACGTGATCGCGCACGAGTACGGCCACCACGTGCAGAACCAGCTCGGCGTCCTCGAGAGCATCGGCGGCGACCGCGAGGGGCCGGAGAGCCGTGCCGTCCGCGCCGAGCTGCAGGCGGACTGCTACGCAGGCGTGTGGGCCGCCAACGCGGTCGAGACCGGCCTGATCGCAGAGCTCACGCAGGCGGACATCAACGACGGCCTGGATGCGGCCTCGGCGATCGGAGACGATCGCATCCAGGAGCAGACCCAGGGCCAGGTGAATCCCGAGGCCTGGACGCACGGCTCCTCGGAGCAGCGCCGCCGCTGGTTCTCGCGCGGCTACGAGGAAGGGCGCCCGGCCGTCTGCGACACCTTCTCGGGCTCCATCTAGGAGGAGGGCTAGCGGCCGCGGAACTCGGGCGGGCGCTTCTCGACGAAGGCCGCCATGCCCTCGGCCCGGTCCTCGCTCGCGAAGAGCATCGCGAAGAGCCGCGCTTCGATCTCGAGGTTGCTGCGGTGCGGGCCCTGGAGGGAGAGGTTCACGGCCTCCTTGGCGTAGGCGAGGGCGAGCGGGCTCTTGGCCTCCAGGCCGCGGCAGAGCTCCAGCGTCTTCTCGCGCAGGTCCTCCGGCTCGTAGACCGCGTTGACGAGGCCGTGTTCCAGCGCCTCGGCGGCGTCGACCGGCCGGCCGCTGAAGATAAGCGCCTTGGCGAAGCCGAGCGTCGTCGTCCGCGCGAGGCGGACGGAGCCGCCCCAGCCGGGGAGGATGCCGAGGTCGATCTCGGGCTGGCCGATGCGGGCGTTCGACGACGCCAGGCGCAGGTCGCAGGCGAGCGCGAGCTCGCAGCCCCCGCCGAGCGCGTAGCCGTTGATCGCCGCGATCGTCGGCTTCGGCATGGTCTCCAGCAGGTTCCCGCAGTCGTGGCCGAGCTGTCCCCAGCGGCGGGCCTCGAGGACGCCGAGGCCCTGCATGTACTTGATGTCGGCGCCGGCGATGAAGGCCCTCTCCCCGCCGCCCGTGAGGACGACGACCCGGGCCGACTCGTCGCCGGCGAGGTCCGCGAGGGTCTCCCGCAGGGTTTCCGCATGCTCGAGGTCGAGCGCGTTCAGCGCCTCCGGCCGGTCGACCGTGACGATCGCCGTGCCGCCGTCGCGCTCGACCTGGATAGCCACTAGGCCCCGACGGGGACGTTCGCCTTGAGGAAGTCGACGATCCGAGACATCGGCGCGCCGGGCGTGAAGACCTCGGCGACGCCCTGCTCCTTGAGCGCGGCGACGTCGTCCTTGGGGATCGTGCCGCCGACGACGACGAGGACGTCCTCGACGCCGTTCTCGCGCAGCCCAGCGAGGATTCGCGGCACGAGGGTCATGTGCGCGCCGGAGAGGATCGAGATGCCGACGGCGTCGGCGTCCTCCTGGACGGCGGTCTCCACGATCTGCTCGGGCGTCTGGTGCAGACCGGTGTAGATGACCTCCATGCCGGCGTCTCGCAGCGCCCGCGCGATGATCTTGGCCCCGCGGTCATGCCCGTCCAGTCCGGGCTTTGCGATCACGACCCGGATCTTCCTGGTCATGGTGCGCCAGTATATGGAGGTGCGCCTGACCGTCATCGGCTCGTCCCCCGCATGGCCGAACCCGGGGAGCGCGCAGTCGGGCTACCTCGTGGAGGAGGAGGCCGCGCTCCTCCTCGACTGCGGGCCGGGCGTGCTCGGCCGGCTGCGCGAGCTCCGGCTCTACCCCCGCGCGATCGCGATCACGCATTTCCATCTCGACCACTGGGGCGACCTCGTGCCGTGGGCCTGGCTGAACGCCTACGGGCCGCAGGACCACCGCATCGACTGCTCGCTATGGCTGCCCCCGGGCGGGCGGCACGAGCTGGACGAGTTCGCTCGGCACTGGGGCAACGAGGACATGTTCGCGAGTGCGTTCGACCTGCGGGAGTTCGACGGCGAGACGGCGTTCACGGCCGCGGGCTTCGACGTCCAGCCGTGTCGGCTCCCGCACTACGAGCTCACCTCCTACGGCTTCCGCGTCACCGCAAACGGGCGGACGCTCGCCTACTCGGGCGACTCGGGCCCGACCGCCGAGCTGGCCGCACTCGCCCGCGGAGCCGATCTCTTCCTCTGCGAGGCGACGCTGGCGGAGGGCGCGAAGGACGGCCTCCCGCGGGGACACCTCACGGCGGATGAGGCCCTCGCGGCGGCGGACGGCCCCATCCTGCTCACGCACCGGCCTGTCGAGCTCCCGGCGCCGGAGGGCGTCCGGGTGGCGCACGACGGCCTCGTCGTCGAGGTATAGCGCGGGCGCGTCGCGGGCTTCCCGCCCTCCGTTGACACTCCTGTGGGAGTGCTATAGAAGTGTGAGGAGGTGAGCGCCTCCAGACGAGCCGGGAACGAGGCGCCCGCCGGCCGCGCGGCGCGCGGCGCAGCGTGGGCGCGTCGCGGCGGAGCGCTTCTCGCCGGGCTCTACCTCTTCGTCGGCGCGCTCCAGCTCATGAAGACCGGGGCGGCCTCGCTGGGCGCCTTCCAGCCGGGGAGCGTCCTCGTCGAGAACGCCCTCTCCACCCTCGGCCTGGGCTGGCTCGGCGCCGTCCTCATGCTGTCCGGCTCGCCGATGGCGGCCACGTCACTGACGCTCGTCGCCGCCGGCGAGGAGACCGGCAGCGGCCTCAGCGAGATCGAGGGGTTCACGATGGTGATGGGCTCGCGGCTCGGGGCGGCGTTCGTCGTCCTCCTCGTCGCGGTGGTCTACGCGCTCCGGGCGGGCGAGGGGCACCGGCGGGCCCCGGTGGCGACCGCGGTGCTCGCGCTGGCCGCGACCGCCGTCGTCTACGTCCCGGCGACGGCCCTCGGCGCCGCGCTCCTCTCCTGGGATCCGTTCGCCGGGATCGAGATCGGGTTCCCCGCGGCCGTGGTCGACGTGCTCGACCTCGTCTACGGCGGCATCACCGAGCGGGCCGAGGACCTGCCCGCGGCCCTCGTCTTCCTCGCCGGCCTAGCGCTGCTCCTCGTCGCCTTCAAGCTCGTCGACCTCGCGCTGCCCCACCTGGACGACGCCGCGGTCGCCCAGCGTCCCGACTGGCTGCGCCGGACATGGCCCATGTTCGCGCTCGGCGCGGGCGTCGGCCTGGTGACGATGTCGGTCTCGGTCTCCCTCTCCGTCCTCGTGCCGCTCGTGGCCAAGAACGTCGTGCGGCGCGAGTTCGTCCTCCCGTACATCATGGGCGCGAACATCACCACCCTGGGGGACACGCTGCTGGCGGCCTTCGCGCTCGACTCGCCCGCGGCCGTCCGCGTCCTCCTCGCCGCGCTCGTCGCCGCGACCGCCGTGAGCCTCGCCGTCCTCGCGTTCCTCTACCGCCCGGTCTGGACAGCGCTCTGGGGCGTGCAGACGGCCGTGACCGCGAGCCGTACGCGCCTCGCGCTCTTCACGAGCGCCGTGCTCCTGGTCCCGCTTCTCGCGCTCGGGGTCGGAGCAGCGCTCGGATAAGGCTTCCACGGCCCTAGGAGGGCTTGACGAAACGTAGCCTGTGCCGCCGGGCCGCGCTGCTCGCCCCGAGGCCGCGTCCTCAGTCGCGCCCGTAGCTCTTCGCTACGAGCGCTCCCTGCGTCCTTGCCTCGCAACGACCATCGCACCCCGGCGACGAGCAACGTCCCGTCAAACCCTCCTAGCCGAAAGTCCAGCGTCGGGGCTCCACGGGCGCGCGCGAGGCCGTCCATTCGTTCATTGCCGCGCCAACCGGCGGACTGTAGCTTCGGAGAGACCCGGGCACGTTCGGGAGAGACGTGGCTCCGGGGCGACCGACCCGACCACTAGGGGAGTCGAGATGCGGCATATGCGGGCCCCAGCGATTTCGCGGAGATCGGCTAGATGAGTGCGGTCGAACCGACCGTCGGCCCCAAGGCGGTCCGCGACGTCCCGGTCACGGTCGACAAGCGCACCCTCCAGATCCTCGAGCGCCGCCGTGCGGCCTCGCGGCCGATGCGCCGCGGCTGGCTCGTGCGCCGCGCGCTCGCCGCCGCCGACCTCGTCGGCCTGACGATCGCGTTCCTGGCGGCGAGCGTGATCTTCGACATGCCGGCGCGCTCGGACACGGTCACGCCCGAGATCGAGCTGCTCTTCTTCCTCCTCAGCCTGCCCGCGTGGGTCGTCGTCGCGAAGCTCTACGGGCTCTACGACCTGGACGAGGAGCGCACCGACCACTCGACCACGGACGACCTCGTGCCCGTCCTGCACCTGGTCACCGTCGGGAGCTGGCTCTTCTACGGCTTCACGTCCGTGACGCGGACGGCGGACACTGGGCTCGCCCGGCTGCTCGGCTTCTGGCTCTTCGCCATCGTCTGCATCACGGCCGGGCGGGCGGTCGCGCGGACGCTCGCGCGCCGCAACCTCGCCTACGTGCAGAACACGATCATCGTGGGCGCGGGCGAGGTAGGCCAGCTCGTGGCGAAGAAGCTCCGGCATCACCCGGAGTACGGGCTCAACCTCGTCGGCTTCGTGGACGACCAGCCCAAGGAGCGGGCTTCGAGCCTCCACGACCTCGCCCTCCTGGGCGGCCTCGAGCAGCTGCCGGAGATGGTGCAGATCCTCGACGTCGAGCGCGTGATCGTGGCCTTCTCGAACGACTCCCACGAGGAGATGCTCGACCTCATCCGCTCGCTCAAGGACCTCGACATCCAGATCGACCTCGTCCCCCGCTTCTTCGAGGTGATCGGGACGAACATCGGCGTCCACACCGCCGAGGGCCTGCCGCTGATCGGGCTGCCCGCCCTCCGCCTCTCGCACTCCTCGGTCATCCTCAAGCGCGCGACCGATCTGTCGCTCTCGCTCGTCGGCCTCCTCCTCCTCGCCCCGCTCTTCGCCGCCGTGGCGATCTGGATCAAGCTCGACTCGCGAGGGCCCGTCTTCTTCCGCCAGCAGCGGATGGGGTGCGGCGACCAGACCTTCGAGATCTTCAAGTTCCGGACGATGGCCGTGGACGCCGACGAGCGGAAGGCCGAGTTCGCCGCGCTCAACAAGCACGACTCCGAGGACGGCGACCCGCGGATGTTCAAGATCCCGAACGACCCGCGCGTCACCCGCGTGGGCACGTGGCTCCGGCGCTTCTCGATCGACGAGCTCCCCCAGCTCCTCAACGTCGTCCGCGGCGAGATGAGCCTGGTCGGCCCGCGTCCCCTCATCCTCGAGGAGGACCAGCACGTCGTCGACTGGCGCCGCAACCGGCTCAACCTGAAGCCGGGCATCACGGGCCTCTGGCAGGTCCTCGGCCGCGACGACATCCCGTTCGAGGAGATGGTCCGGCTCGACTACGTCTACGTGACGACGTGGTCGCTGCTGAACGACCTCAAGCTGATCCTGCGGACGCTGCCCGCCATGTTCCGCACCCGCGTCTCGTACTGAGCGAGTTCCACCCGCCCCGCGGACAGGACCCGACGCTACGCTCGCCAGCGTGCCCACCGTGACCGTCATCATCCCTGCCTACAACGCGGAGCGAACGCTCGGCACGGTGCTCGCCGCGCTCGCCGCGCAGGACGAGCCGGTGGACGAGGTGATCGTCGTCGACGACGGCTCCACGGACGGGACCGCCGAGCTCGCGAGGCGTCACGGCGCCAGAGTCGTCGCCACCGACGGCGGAGGCTTCGCCGGCGCCGCCCGCAACCGTGGCTGGGACGAGGCCACCGGCGACGTCGTCGTCTTCCTGGACTCCGACGCGATCCCGCAGCCAGGTTGGGGCGCCGGGCTGAGACGGGCGCTGGCGGAGTTCCCCGGCGCGCTCGTCGGCTGCGCGCGCACGTTCCGCGGGAAGACGCCCTGGGGCTGGGTCGCGCACCTCCAGTGCGAGACCCCCTACCTCCCGCGCGGCGGGCCCAGGCGCGTGGCGTTCGTCTCCTCCTACTGCATGGTCGTCCCGCGGGAGGCACCTCTGCGGTGGGATCCGAGCTACGGCGGGGAGGACGGGATCTTCTGCGCCGACGCGCTCGATGCCGGGATGGAGCTGGTCTTCGATCCGCGCTTCCACGCCTTCCACGACCACGACCGCTCCACGTTCGGGGCGCTCCGCGGACAGCAACGGCGGTTGGCGTACGGCCTCGCCCGGATCGGCCCCGTCCAGCGAGAGGGACGTCGCAAGCGGGTGCTCGCCCGGGTGCCGGTCCACTACTTTGCGCTCGTCCGGCTGGTCGCCATCTACCGAAGGATCCGGCGGTCGCCCGAGCTGCGCGATCCCTTCGTCCGCAACATGCCGCGCCTGGTGACAGCCGAGTGGACGCTCGGCTTCAGCGCGCTTCGGTACGCGCTCCGGCGGCCGCCCCTGCGCGGCCAGGGAGGCGGAGGCTTCCGCTGAGAGCGCCGGGCCTCCAGGCAACCGCCCACGCGGCCGGGACGGTCGACCTCGGAGACGGGACGAGAGTCCGCCGGCTGGGCTTCGGCGCCATGCAGCTCACCGGGCCGGGGGTCTGGGGAGGTCCGGGCGACCGCGGCGCTGCGCTGCGCGTCCTCAGGCGCGCGGCCGAGCTCGGCGTGACCTTCTTCGACACGGCCGACTCGTACGGGCCGGAGGAGAGCGAGCGGCTCATCGCCGAGGCGCTCCACCCCTACCGCGACCTCGTGGTGGCCACGAAGGGCGGCCTGACGCGCCAGGGCCCGGGCCGCTGGAGCAAGGACGGCAGCCCCGCTCACCTGAAAGCCGCGTGCGAGGGGAGCCTCCGCCGGCTGCGGGTCGACTGCATCGAGCTGTACCAGCTCCACGCCGTCGATCCGGGCGTGCCGCTCGAGGACTCCCTCGGCGCACTCGACGAGCTGCGCGCCGAGGGGAAGATCCGCCGGATCGGCGTCTGCAACGTCGACCCGGGCCAGCTCGACCGCGCGCTGGCCCTCGTCCCGGTCGCCTCCGCGCAGAATCGCTTCAGCCTCGCCGACCGCTTCTCGGCCGACGTCCTCGCCCGTTGCGAGGCGAGGGGGATCGCCTTCGTCGCGTGGGCGCCCCTCGCCAAGGGCTACCTGACCCGCGGTGCGGGGAGGCTCGGCCGCGCGGCCGCTGCGCGGGGAGCCACGCCCGGACAGCTGGCGCTCGCCTGGGTGCTCGCGCGCTCGCCGGTGGCGATCCCGATCCCGGGGACGGCCTCGTCGGCGCACCTCGAGGAGAACGTGGCGGCCGCCCTGCTCGCGCTCGACTCCGCGGACGTCGCCGCGCTCGCGCGGCCCCTGCCCGGCTACGAGGCCCGGGCGCTCGCGCGCCGCCTGCGGGTGCGCGCGGGCCGGCTCAAGTCCCGGCTCCGGGGAGCCCGGTCGTGAGCGTCGGCCTCGGCGTGCGTACGGCCCGCTCCGCCGAGGAGGTCGAGGCGCTCCGCAGCGTATGGGGCTCCTTCGACGCCGACGTGGCGAGCGCCGACATCGACTACCACCTCATGCTGGTCGAGCGCCGGCCGGAGACGCTCCGCCCGCATGTGCTCCTCGTCGAGCAGGACGGCACGCCGGCGGCGCTCGTGGTCGGCCGCGTCGAGGACGTCCGCCTGCCCGCCAAGCTCGGCTACAAGACCCTCTCGCGGCCGCGTGTCCGCGCGCTCACGGTCAGCTACGGCGGCGTCCTCGGGCAGGAGGACGAGCAGACGGCCGCCGTCGTGCTCGGCGAGCTCCAGGCGGCCCTCCGCCGAGGCGAGGCCGACGTCGCGCGTTTCCGGAACCTGAAGGTCGGCTCCCCGCTGCACCGGGCCGCCCGGTCGACGCCGGGCGTGCTCTCGAGGGACCGGCTTACGATCCCGTCTCCGCACTGGCGGGCCCGGCTCGCGGGCACGTACGAGGACTACCTCGCCCGCCGCTCGTCCAAGACGCGAGCGAACGTCCGCCGCTACGGCCGCAAGTTCGAGGAGGCGTTTCCCGCTGCGATCGAGCTGCGGACCTTCCGCGAGCCCGCCGAGCTCGACCGGCTGCTCGACGACACGCGGGCCGTCTACGGCGCCACCTACCAGCACGCCCTCGGCGTCGGCTTCTCCGACTCCGGGATCGAGCGCGAGGTGACGACGTTCTCCCTCGAGCGCGGGTGGTTTCGGGGCTTCGTCCTCTACGTGAACGGCGCGCCGTGCGCCTTCTGGCACGGGATCCGCTACGGAAAGGTCTTCTCGACGGGCCCGACTGGCTACGATCCGGCGCTCGGTAGCCATCGCGTGGGCACCTACGTGCTCGGGCGGATGGTCGAGGAGCTCAGTCGGGAAGAGGGTCTCGAATGGATCGACTTCGGCTTCGGTGACGCGGAGTACAAACAGCATTTCGGGGATGAGTCCTGGCTGGAGGAGGATGTCCTCGTGTGGGCGCCGCGCCCGAAGGCGGTCCGCGTGAGCCTGACCAGGACGGCCGTCCTGGCAGCAGACCGCGCCGCCAGGTCGATTCTCGCCCGCCGCCGGCTCCTCACCAGGGCCCGCCGTCTGTGGCGGACCCGCGCGACCGGGAGCACGTCGTGACGCGCCGCGTCCCCCGCTGGGTAAGGCTCTCCGTCGGCTTCGTCTCGGCCGCGTTCGCCCTCTTCGGGCTCGCGATCATCGCGAGCGCCGCGCTCGACCGTCCGTCGAAGACGATCCAGAGCGAGGTGACGATCGACGCCTCGGTGGAGACGGTGTGGAGCATCCTCACCGACTTCGACAGCTACGGGCGCTGGAACCCGCTCCAGACGAGCGTGCAGGGCGACCCGCGCCTCGGCGCCGAGCTCGACCTGGCCCTCGCGCCGCCCCAGAGCGAGGCGGAGGAGCACACGCCCGAGATCACCATCCTCAGGCCGAACCGGAAGCTCGCCTGGATGTCGCGCCAGCTCCTGCCTGGGATCGCCGACCGCGAGTACGAGGTGATCATCCATCCGATCGGCGAGGGGCTCGTCCGCGTGACGATGCACAAGCGCTTCGAAGGGATCCTGATTCCGTTCACCTCCACCGACGAGGAGCAGGTGGGCCTCGACCTGATGGCCGAGGCGCTCAAGCGGCGCGCCGAGGACGTCACCCCGGGCACGACGATTCGCACGGACGAGAATTGGGAGTGCGATCGGCCGCTCGACCAGTACGGCGAGCTCCCGATCATCGTCAAGTCCCGGATCGAGAACCAGCCTCGTCCGCTCGAGGCGGTGACGCTGAGCGGCCCGGACTGCAGCGGCGACGGGAACCCGCAGACCGTCGATCTCGTCCTCGAGATCGAGGGCGACGGCGGCGACGTCGGGCCCACATCGGACGCCGTGAAGGTGAAGCTCGGGGCGCACGACATCGTGATCGCGGGCTTCGCCAACTGCGGCGAGTCGGACACGGAAGTCCAGCAGAACGGGGTCCACGTCATGCTCGGGTACCGGATCACGTTCCTCGAGTTCCGGATCGGCGATCCCGAGACGGGGACGTGGACGTGCGACGGAGCCGCCGGGGCCCTCTCGATCGAGGAACGCTCGGAGGAGGATCCCGAGCCGGAGGACGTCGTCTGCGTCCGCTGCACGATCGTCTCCCCCAACCGGGGCCTCTACATCGGGGACTCGGTCCGCTCCGGCGCCCGCGACTCGACCTTCGTCTCCAACCGCGAGGCCTTCGTCGAGCCGCGCGCGGTCGATCCCGTGACCGAGGGGAACACCTGGCGCGACCTCACGCCGGCTGAGAGCTAGGGCCCTCGAGCTACTCGGGCAGGTGGTTCTCGACCGCGACCGGCGTGGGATCGATCCCCACGTCGTAGCGGGCCGTGTCGATCCCGGGGCCGCCGTTCAGGTTGCTCTCGGCCTCGCCGTCGACGGCGTCGAGGAAGTCGTCTCCGGAGCCGCCGATGAAGGCGTCGCTGCCGGCGCCTCCGAGGAGGTTGTCGTTGCCGTCCCCGCCTGACAGCGAGTCGTTGCTGGCCCCGCCGGAGAGCAGGTCGGCCCCGATCCGGCCTTCCAGGAGGTCGACGCCGGCGCCTCCGTAGAGCTCGTCGCTTCCGTCGCCCCCGGTCAGCGCGTCGCCCTCGTCGCCCGCGTAGAGCAGGAGCCGGCCGGTGAAGCGCCCGCCGGCACCCTGGGTGCCCTGGCCCGTGATCGCGTTCTGCCCGCCTCCGCCCCGGATCTCCAGGACCGCCGGCAGCCGGCCGAACGTCATGTCGACGTCCCCGTCCGCGTTCAGCGCCACTCCGTTCGTCCCGGCCGCGATCGCGTCGTTCCCGGCCGTGCCGAGGATGGTGACGGCGTCCGTTGCGTCCCCGAGGTTGGCGACGATCTCAATCTCCGCCGTGAGGGCCTCAGCCGTGGCGCCCGGGGCGAAGGCGCCGCCCGACTGGTCGATGGTCACGGTCTCGATCGTGCCGCCTGCACCGACGATCATGATCGAGTCGGTGTTCGTCGTCGTCGCCACGCCGCAGGCGCTCGGGACGGCGCCGAAGTGGATCGCTTCGCCGGCGACGACGAGCGTCGCCTGGCCGTTCGCCACGAGCGTCGCCGTGACCGCGCGCGTGCCGGCGTCGTACGTGCAGCCGGTCACGGGTGGAGGCGGCGGCGTCCCGTCGCCGAAGACGTTCTCGACGGTCACCGGGGTCGGGTCGACGCCCGTGTCGACGTAGGCCGAGTCGTTCCCCGCTCCGCCGCTGAGCGACGTGTCCGCCTCGTCGTCCTGCGCGAGGAAGGTGTCGTCGCCGTCGCTGCCGTTGAAGACGTCCGCGCCGGTGCCGCCGTCGAGCGAGTCGCCGCCGCCCCCGCCCGTCATCGTGTCGTTTCCGGGGCCGCCGACGAGGAGATCGGCCGACTCCTGTCCTTCGAGGACGTCGTTGCCGGCGCCCCCGTCGAGCGAGTCGATCGCTGCGCCGCCGCGGATGAGCGTCTCGCTGCCGTCGCCCCCGGTCGCCACGACGGGGCCGAGGAAGTTGAGGCCCGCGCCCCCGGTGCCGCGGGCGTCGAAGTGGTCGTTGCCGCCGAGCAGGTGCACCTCGAGGCGGAACGTGCTCGGCGAGAAGGTGACGTCCACGTCGCCGTCGCTGCTGGTCGCGAAGCCGCTCTGCCCGGCGGCGGTGAAGTCGTTCCCCTCCGTCCCGTAGACGATCACGCGGTCGCTTGCGTCGCCGAGCTGGGTCGAGATCTCGATCTCGGGCGTGTTCGACTCCGCCGTCGCGCCGGGTCCGAAGAAGCCGCCGCGCTGGTCGAGGATGAGCGTCTCGGTCGTCCCCACCATGCCCCTGATCGAGATCGAGTCGGTGTTCGTCGCCGTCGCGAGGCCGCAGGGCTCCGGGACATCGCCCCACCAGATCTCGCCGTTCACGAGGACGAGCGTCGCAGTGGACGTCGGGGTCATGATCAGCGAGAGCGCCCTGGCGACGCCGTCGTACGAGCAGGACTCGGTCGGCCGGATGACGATCTCCGTCGCGGCCGGCGTCGGGTCGAGGAGGTCGAGGTGGCCGGTGTCGAAGCCCGGTCCCCCGTTGATGCTCGGGTCCGCCTCGCCGTCGTCGGCCAGGAGCGTGTCGTCGCCGCCGCTGCCCGTGAAGGTGTCGAGGCCCGGACCGCCGGCGAGGACGTCGTTCCCGTCGCCGCCGGCGAGGACGTCGTTGCCCTCGCCGCCGTCGAGCATGTCGGCCAGCTGCTCCCCGCGAAGCTGGTCGTCCCCGGGGCCTCCGTCGATCGAGTCGGGCTCGGAGCTCCCCCGCAGGAGTGACTCGTTCCCCGGCCCGCCCGTCACGTCGATCGGCCCGAGGAAGTGGAGCCCGGCGCCGCTCTCGCCGCGCCCGTTGAAGTAGTCGTCCCCGCCCAGGAGGTGAACCTCGAGCTGGAAGGCGCTGGGGGCGAACGTGATGTCGACGTCGCCGTCGCTGCTTGTCGCAAAGCCGTTCTGGCCCGCTGCCATGTAGTCCGGCCCCTCGGTCCCGTACACGACCACGCGGTCGGCCGCGTCGCCGAGCGAGGTCGCGATCTCGATCTCGGGAATGTTGGCCTCCGCCGTCGCGCCGGGCCCGAAGAACCCCTCCCGCTGGTCGAGCGTCAGAAGCTCCGTCGTCCCGGCATTCCCGGCGATCGAGATCGAGTCGGTGTTCGTCGTGGTCGCGGCCCCGCAGGGCAGCGGGACGGCGCCGAACCGGACCTGGCCGCCGGCGACGTCGAGGACCGCCGACCCGCCCGCGGTGACGGACGCGCTCACCGAGCGCGTCACCGAGTCGTACGTGCAGGACTCGGCCCGGGCGAAGGCCGGCAGCGCGAGCGCCAGGACGGCCGCGGCAGCGACCGTCACAACCCCCTTGCCCCCCCACGAGGCGACGGGGACCGCTGCGCGCATGCTACTGAGGGATGCGGTTCTCGACTGCCACGGGCACGGGGTCGTGAGCCCCGTCGTAGAAGGCCGTGTCGATGCCCGGCCCGCCGTTGAGCTGCGCGTCCGCCTCGCCGTCGGTCGCGTTGAAGGTGTCGTTGCCGCTCGAGCCCGCGTAGGAGTCGGCCCCGGAGCCGCCCGTCAGCTCGTCGTTGCCGTCGTTCCCGGCGAGGGTGTCGTTGCCGCCCCCGCCGTCGAGGACGTCGGAGCCGTTGCGGCCCTGGAGCAGGTCGGCGCCGGCCCCGCCGTGGAGCTGATCGTCGCCGTCGCCGCCGTTCAGCGCGTCGCCCTGGTCGCCCGCGTAGAGCACGAGCACGCCCTGGAAGCGGCTACCGGCCCCGTCGCCGCCCTGGCCGGTGATCGCGTTCGTCCCGCCCTCGCCCCGAATCTCCAGCGTCGCCGGGAGGATCGAGAAGGTCACGTCCGTGTCCCCGTCGGGGTTGAGAGCGACCCCGTTCTGGCCGGCCGAGATCGTGTCGTCGCCGGAGGTACCCAGGATCGTGACCGTGTCCGTCGCGTCACCGAGGTTGAGTGCGATCTCGATCTCGGGCGTGTTCGACTCGCCGGTCGCGCCGGGAGCGAAGGCGCCCCCGGTCTGGTCGATCGTGACGCTCTCCTGCGACCCGGCACCGCCGACGATGTCGATCGAATCCGTGTTCGCCGTGGTGGCCGCCCCGCAGGCGCCGCCCGCGCCGAAGTGGATGGCGCCGCCGACGACGCTGAGCGTTCCCTGCGACCCCGCCACCATCTGCGCCGTCACGGTCTTGCCCGCGGCGTCGTAGGCGCACGCGCCCGCGGGAGGCGGAGGCGGAGGCGGAGGCGTGGTCGGGAAGTGGTTCTCGACCGCGCTCGGCGTCGGATCGAGCCCGGCGTCGTAAAACGCGGTGTCGTTCCCGCCTCCCCCGCTGATCGGGCCGTCCGCTTCGCCGTCGTCGGCGAGCACGGTGTCGTCGCCGCTCGAAAGCGCGAAGCTGTCGCTGCCCGACCCGCCCGTGACGGTGTCGGCGCCGTCGCCGGCGCTCATGTCGTCGTCGCCGGGGCCGCCGTCCATGACGTCGGAGTTGTGATGCCCCTCGACCCGGTCGTTGCCCGGCCCGCCGTCGAGGACGTCCGCCCCGTGGGCGCCGCGAATGAGGTCGTCGCCCTCGCCGCCCTCGATCGTGACCGGGCCCAGGAAGGCCAGGCCCGAGCCGCCCGAGCCGCGGGCGTTCACGACGTCGTGTCCTCCGAGCGCGTAGATCTCGTACGGGAACACTCCGGGCGAGAACGTGACGTCCAGGTCGCCGTCGGTGTTGAACGAGAGGCCGTTCTGCCCCGGCGCCACCGTGTCGTCCCCCTCCGTGAGGTAGAGGACGACCGTGTCGCTCGCGTCGCCGAGAGCGGTGTCGATCTCGATCTCCGGGATGTTCGACTCCAGGGTCGCGCCCGGGCCGTAGAGGCCGGTGCGCTGGTCGAACGTCAGCCGCTCGGTCGTGCCCGCGTTTCCGGCGATCGAGATCGTGTCGGTATTCGTCGTCGTCGCGCCCCCGCATGGAGCCGGCACGGCGCCGAAGCGGATCTGGCCGCCGACCACGTCGAGCGTGGCCGAGCCGCCGGCCGTGATGGACGCGCTCACCGAGGCCGTCAGCGGGTCGTAAGTGCACGACTCCGCGCTCGCCAGCGCCGGCAGCGCGAGCACGCCCGCCGCGACCAGCCCGCTGAGCGCGAGCAGGTGTCGCAGAGAAGGACTGATGTGACGCCGCTGATTCAAGGGTGGTTGGGGCCGCTCGGAGTGCTGCAAGGGAAAGTAGTTGGGCCTAAACCCCGAATCAAGGGATCGGAGCCGACCCTGCCCCAAGACCATCCGACCGTCTAGGTTCGACTACAGGTAACCGAAGCGCGCGAGGGCCGGCTCGGCCGTGCGGTGGAGATCCTCCACGATGCCCTTGCGCCGGAGCTGCCAGCGTCCGAGCGTGTCCGGCGGGCGCACCGCCGCGGCGGCGGCCTCCGCATCACCGTCGAGACCGAAGAACGCCATGATGCTCCGGACGGTCGCCGCCGGCTCGGCGCACAGGTCCTCGAAGCGGACACGAAGGTAGCGGTCGCCCAGGCGCTCCTCGCCGTAGTCGGCGGCGGCCTCGTTGACGAGGCTCCAGACGGCGATCGAGCGAACCGGGGTCTTCGCCTTCCGAAGGTCGTCGCCGAGCACCGTGTCGCCGTGCTTGACGAGCTGGTTCTGGTTCTCGGAGAACGCCATGTCGCGCCCGTCGCGGATGAAGTGCAGGAAGCGCAGCGACGGCATCGCCGCGTCGAGGAGGGGGACGTAGTAGATGCTGCGCGGCTCCTTCCAGCCCCACGCGCGGGTCGACGAGGGCAGATCCGCCAGATGGGAGCGGACGACCGAGTCGAGATCGGCGCGCATGCGCAGGAGCAGCTCCTCCGAGGCGGGCTCTCCAGCGCCGGCGAAGAACTCGTCGATCCACCGGTCGGAGTACCCGCCGAACGGCAGCGCGTCCTCGTAGGCGTTCAGGTCGGCCCCGGTGAAGAGGCCGCTCTCGCGGACGATGCGCGCGACGACCCGGGTTCCCGAGCCGCCGGTGGCGCCGATCACGTTCGGGCCGGGCACGCCGGCCTCGAGCGCGAGCGGCTCGACGCCGGCGCTGGGGACGGAGGGGTAGGCGCTTGCCGGGCTGCTCATCCGGGCTCGGAGGATACCGGCCTCCCCGAGGCGAGGCCGCGCCGCAGGCCGCGCACGTACCCCCGGGAGCGCGGGTCGAGCCAGAGCAGCACGGCCACCGCCGTCCCGGCGGCCAGGGTCGCGGCGACGACGAGCCCCGCGATGGGCGCGATGCTCTCGATCGCGGTCGCCTCCCGCAGGATCCAGACGACCGCGAGGGCGGCCACGCCGGAGGCGACCGGGGCCGGGGTCATGGCGAAGAACGCCCGCAGGCGCAGGCCCGTCAGCCACTCGACGATCACGAGGTTGATCGGCACGAACACGACCATGAAGAGCAGGGCGCGCGAGGCGGCCATGCCGAAGATCTGCTCCTCCTCCGTGGCCGACTCGAGCAGGACCGCGACGCCGACGACCGCCCCTGCGCTGGCCGCCCCCAGGAGCCAGAGCATCACCGCCCGGAACGCTGGCCTGCCGACGGCGAAGAGGAGCGGTCCCGTGAAGGAGATGATGGCCTTGGCGATCCCGGCCACGGCGAGGAGCTTGAGCGCGTCGGCTCCGGGCTCCCACTCGGGCCCGATGACGGCGAGGAGGAACTCGCTGCAGGCCGCGAGGACGAGCAGCGCCGGGACGCAGATGATGAGGGTGAGCCGAAGGCAGGTCTCGACGGCCCGGCGGAGGCCCTCGCGGTCGTTCTGCAGCCGCGAGAAGAGGGGCAGCGAGATGAGGCCGATCGGCCGCGTCGTCAGGTCGAGCAGCAGGTCGACGAAGCGGTCGGCCAGGCGGTAGATCCCGACCACGACCGGCCCGAAGAACACGCCCAGGAGGAGCGCGTCGGCGCGTCGGTTGACGAACCCGCCCAGGTTCGCCACGAAGACGTGCGAGGAGAATCCGAGCAGGTCGCGGGCGTGCCGGCCGGAGAAGCGGAAGCTCGGACGCCAGGGGCTCAGCATCCAGATGAGCACGAGCGCGGTCGCGTCCATGGCGAGCTGCTGCACGACGAGTGCCCACACACCGCCGCCCGCGAGAGCCAGGGCCACGCCGGAGACCCCGCCCACGAGCGCGGCGATGTTCGAGCGGACGGCGAGCTTCTTGAACTCCGCCAGCCGCTGCAAGTACGCCTGCTGGACGATGTTGAGCCCCTCGATCACGAGCACGAGCGAGAGGACGGAGATGACGTCCTGGAGGATCGGCGCTCCGTTCACGTCCGCCCACCAGCCGCTCAGCGCGACGGTCACGCCGGCGAGCGCGAGACACCAGACGACGTTGAGCCAGAACGCCGAGTCGAGGTGGTCGGGCTCCAGGTCCTCCCGCTGGATGAGCGCCGTCGCGAGGCCCTGCTCGAGAAACACGTGGACGAGCGTGATGTAGACGAGCGCGATGGCGACGACGCCGAAGTCGTGCGGGCCAAGCAGGGCGGCGAGGACGAAGGTGAAGACGGCGCCGAGCGCGCGCTGTCCCCAGTTCATCGCGAAGGCCCACTTGAGCGCACCGAGGAACGTCCGCCGCTCGTCCGCGCCGCTCCGCTCCTCCCCGCCTCCGCCTCCGGGGGCGCTATCCACCGGTCTGCCTCAGGACGACACGCGCTCGGTGTGCAACGAGGGGCTCGCCGGCCCGGGCCCGCCCTCCTCGCCGTAGCCCTGGAGCCACTCGCCTCGGGCCTTCCAGACGGCCGGCCACGCCGACCCTTCCCCGCCCCTGCGCGGGCGCAGCGCCTCCAGCGTCCGCAGGCCCACTCCGGCCTCGAGCAGCCGGATCCCGATCCGGCCGCGCACCGGGCCCCAGTGCTTGCGGAGGAGCGCCACCTTCCCGCGGAAGAGGAGCAGGAGCTTGTCGGGGCGGGTGGCGGACGAGACGCCCACCTCGTGCGTGACGACGGCATGCGGCGTGATCACCCGGCGCACGCCGGCCTTGGCAGCGCGCAGGGCGAGGTCGGCGTCCTCGCCGTACACGAAGAAGCGCGGGTCGAAGCCGCCGAGCTCGAGCCAGAGGTCCCGCGGCACGAGGAGGAGGCAGCCCGTGACGATGTCGACGTCGCGGACGGTGTCGCGCTTCCAGCCGCCGAGCGACTCGGGGTCGAAGACGCGCGAGCCCTTGAAGGCGGTCGAGAGCATCGTCGCGAAGCAGAAGAGGCTCCACAAGCTGGGCGCGCCCCAGCAGGAGCCCGGGTCGAGCCGACCGTCGGGCCGCAGCGTGCGGCCGCCGCAGATCGCCGGCTCGGGCAGGCTGCGGGCGAAGGAGACGAACTCGTCGGCCATGCCAGGATGGACGACCGTGTCCGGGTTGAGCAGGAGCACGTACTCGCCGCGCGCGTTCTCGGCCGCCAGGTTGACCGCCCGCGCGAAGCCGATGTTCTCCTCGAGCGCGAACAGGCGGGCCTGGGGGAACTCCTCCCGCACCATCTCCTCGGTTCCGTCCCCCGAGTCGTTGTCGACGACCACAGCCTCGAGCGAGACCTCCCCCGCGCTCTCGTAGAGCGACGCGAGGCACTCGCGTGTTGCGTCGCGGCAGCGGTAGGAGACGACAACGACGGAGACGTCCACGCTCAGGTAGTTCCCTCCACCTCGCGGCGCGCCGGCTCCGGCGCGCGCTCGGTCTGCTCGCCGCCCTGGGGCGCGGCCGTCTCCGCTTGCGGGACGTAGTCCTCCCGCCGGCGCACGATGCGGGCCGGGATGCCGACGGCGACCGAGCCCGGCGGCAGCGACTTCGTCACCACCGAGCCGGCGCTGACGGCGCACCCGTCCCCGATCGTCACGCCGGCGCCGACGAAGACCCGCGCGCCCAGCCAGACGTCGTTGCCGATCGTGACGTCTCGCTCGTTGCGCTCCTGGTAGGCGATCGGCTGGCCGGGCATGAGGCCGTAGTCGGACGCGGTGACGAACACCTCCGGCCCCAGGCGGCAGTGCTCCCCGATCGTGATCCGCCCGCCTTGGTCGCCCGCCCACAGGTAGGCGCGCTCCCCGACGTGCGAGCCCGCGCCGACAGCGATCCGCGCGCCGTTGCGAAGCGAGACGTTGGGGGCGAGGGTGGCGCCGGGCGCGAGCGTCACGTGCCGCCGCTCGCGCACGTGTGCGTAGGAGTAGAAGTGCAGGAGCCTGACGACGTGGAAGTACGTCATCGGATCGAGCACGGTCGAGAGCACCCCGCGCCACCTGTTCTTCACCGCCTCGACCTCCCTGTTCCTCGCGCCTCGCACGCCGCAGGCGGACGCGCATCCGGCTCACACAGTACGCGAGAACCCCGATCCGTCCAAGACCAGGTGCGCAGCCTCGACGCATGGGCGGGAGAACGGCCGCCGCTACACTTGAGACACTCCGTCCGTACCCCTGCGGGAGCGTCCGTGTCCTCCTCCGATGTCACCCTGAAGATCCCCAGACCTCTCTACGAGCGGCTCTCGCACGTGATCGAGGGAACCGGCTTCCGCTCGGTGACGGAGTTCTGCGTCTACGTCCTCCGCGACCTGGTGGCCGCCCACGACGGACGCCCGACCAGGGACGGGGACGAGCTCACCCAGGAGGAGATCGCCGCGATCCGCCGGCGCCTGCAGGCGCTCGGGTACCTCGACGGCTAGGGGTCTGTCTGGAAAGTGGCCACGGTGAATGACACGCGACACGTGGTGCGAGGCAAGGACGCAAGGAGCGTCGATATGCGGGCATATCGACGCGACCGAGGACGCGGCCTCACGCCGCGTGGCGCCTGTCAGGCGCCCTGGTTCATTTTCCGGACAGGCGCCTAGGCCCTGCCGCGATGCCGTCGAAGGTCATGATCGTGGGGCTCGACTGCGCCGAGCCCTCCCTCCTCCTCGAGCGCTGGCGCGACGAGCTGCCCGTCCTCTCCAGCCTGGTCGAGCGGGGCGCGTACGGCCGGCTCACCTCGGTCATCCCGCCGATCACGGTGCCGGCGTGGTCCTGCATGATGGCGAGCCGGACGCCGGGCGACCTCGGCGTCTACGGCTTCCGCAACCGCGCCGATCACTCCTACGACGCCCTCTTCATCGCCAACTCGACGGCGATCAAGGAGCCGCGCCTCTGGGACTACGCGACGCGCGCGGGCAAGCCGTCGATCGTCCTCGGCGTGCCCGGCACCTTCCCCCCGCGCCCGCTGAACGGCGTCATGGTCGGCTGCTTCCTCACGCCGTCGATCGAGAGCGCCTACACGTACCCGCCCATGCTCAAGCGCGAGATCGAGCAGGTCGTGGGCGAGTACGTCCTCGACGTGCGCGACTTCCGCACCGACGACAAGGACTACCTCCTCCGGCAGGTCTACGAGATGACCGACCGCCGCTTCGCGCTCGCCGAGCACCTGCTCGGCTCGCGGCCGTGGGAGCTCTTCGCGATGGTCGAGATGGGCGTCGACCGCATGTACCACGGCTTCTGGAAGCTGATGGACCCGGAGCACAGGAAGCACGAGCCGGGGAACCGCTTCCAGCACGCGATCCTCGACTACCACAAGCACGTGGACGAGCTCATGGGACGCGTGCTCGCTTACGCAGACGAGGAGACGGCGGTCTTCGTCGTCTCGGACCACGGCGGCAAGCGCATGGACGGAGGCATCCGCATCAACGAGTGGCTGCGGCGCGAAGGGCTCCTGGGGACGCTCGCCGAGCCGGAGACCGCGGTGCCCTTGCGGGAGGTGGGCATCGACTGGTCGCGCACGACCGCGTGGGGCGAGGGCGGCTACTACTCGCGCATCTTCCTGAACGTCGCCGGCCGCGAGCCCGAGGGCACCGTCCCGGCGGAGGACTACGAGCGCGTCCGCGAGGACCTCGCCCAGCGGATCGCGGCCATCCCCGACGAGAACGGGAGCCCCCTCGGCACGCGCGTCCACGTCCCCGAGCAGGTCTACCCGCAGGTGAACGGGATCGCGCCCGACCTGATCGTCCACTTCGGCGATCTGCTCTGGCGCTCCGTGGGCACCGTCGGCGGGGACGAGGGCATCCATACATTCGAGAACGACACCGGGCCCGACGACGCGAACCACGCCCAGGACGGGCTCTTCGTCCTCACCGCGCCCGGCGTCGCGCCCGGACCGCGCGAGGGCGCGCATCTGCTGGACGTGGCGCCGACGGCGCTCGAGCTCCTGGGCCTCGACGTCCCCGCCTCCATGCGCGGGACGAGCTTGCTCGGGCGTTAGAGGTCCCGCCAGGAGACGAGCTCGTGCCCGAGCTCGCGAGCCGCCGCGCTGAGACGGGCGGCGCTGTGCCGCTCGTCCTCCCGCCAGCCGTCGGGCCCCGGGTGGACCCCCACCTCGAGGGTCGCGCCGGGCAGGTCGCCGATCCGGCGCAGGAGGTTGTCCGCCCAGCCCAGGTCGCCGGTGCTCGCCGGCATGTAGAAGTGGTCGGTCGTCCGGAACGACCGGCGGAGGGGCTGCCGCCAGCGGGATCCCACCCAGTAGGTCGCGCGGAGGAACGGGCGACTGAGGTAGACGTCCTGCACCGTGCGGACACGCTCGATCCCGAAGCCGGGCAGGACGCGCTCGAGGGCGGTGCGGAACGGCGCCAGCTTGTGGAGGTGCCGGTGCGAGTCGACGTGCGAGATCTCCACTCCGGCCTCCCGCACGAGGGCGAGCTGGGCCGCGACCTCGCGCTCGAGCTCGGCCACGGGGAGCCTGCGGAGGAGCGCGCGCAGGCGCACCGGGGTCGCCGGCGGGAAGCGACCCGCCTCGTCCACGAGCCCGGGCACCTCGTCCGGGTCGGCGGCGCAGCGCTCCTCACCGTTCCCCACGAAGGTCAGGTGCACGCCGAAGCTCGAGCCGGGGCGGTCGCGCGCGTAGGCGAGGGCCTCAGCCGCGGCCGGCATCGTCGGCATGATCGTCGCGCTCGTCAGCGCTCCCTCCTCGAAGGCCTCGATCGTCGCCGCGACCGTCTCGGCCGAGGCTCCGAAGTCGTCGGCGTTCACGACGATGCGCACGGCGAGTCCCCCCTCGAACGCCCGCTCAGCCGGCCCGCATGTCGACCGAGGGAGGCGAGAGCGCGCGGGCGCGGAAGCCGATGGCGACGATGAGGAAGAAGAAGAGCGTGCACTGCACGAAGTAGAAGGCGTCGAACACGGCCATGCTGGCGCCGAAGCCGGCCGCGGAGATGCTGCACGCGGCCAGGAGGTCGCTCGGTTGGCCCAGCCGGCGGCGGGCGGCGCGCGCGAGCCCGAGCACGCTCCCCCAGACGAACCAGACGACGGCGAGAAAGCCGAGCGTTCCCATCGTCACCACCGAGTTCAGGTACTGGTTGTCGAAGATGAGCGGCGGCGTGTCCGCCGCGCTCGCCCCGGGCGGCGCGTTGCTCGGCACCGTCTGCTCGCCGATGCCGATCCCGACGAGCGGTCGCTCGCGCCAGAGCTCGAAGCCCGGCCCGAAGTCGGCGAATCGCCCCGAGCCGGTCTGTCCCGCCCGGCCTTCGAGCGACGTGACAAGGCCTCCCTCGGGGAAGAACGCCTTGTAGATGCCGCCGAGCGCGCCGGGCGCGACGAAGTGGACGACGACCGGCAGAACGAGGAGCAGCGGCCAATAGCGGGCCATGGCCCTGCCGCGGAGCACGACGGCGACGATGGCCATCGCGATGATCATGACGACCGTCGTCCGGGACACCGTCGCAAGCGCGGCCGCGGCGCAGACGACTGCGATCGCGGCCCATAGCCGCGCCCGCATGACGCTCGCCGCGCGCCCGGCCAGGTAGATGGCCAGCGGCACCGACATGAGCAGGGCGACGCTCAGCGCGATCGGGTGCTGGGCCGAGCCGTAGACGCGGAGGAGCCCGCCTCGCGCGGCGTCGACCTCGCGCGGGTGGAACTCGAGCACGGGAATCCACTGGTGGAGGTGCTCGAAGACGTTGTACGAGACGCGCGAGTCGTAGATCGCGGACACCGCGACGATCCCGGCTCCCACGATGAAGACGCGGAGGAGCTTGTCGATCGCAGGAAGCGAGTCGAGGGTCGATGTCACGAGCAGGTAGACGATCACGAAGCTGAGGAAGTACGAGAGCGACTTCAGGGCCTCCGGCTCCCCGGTCGCCAGGTTGACCTCGTCGAAGTTCACGATCTGGGTCGCGAAGAGAACGCCCGTGAGGAGGAGCAGCGGGTACGCCTGCCCCTGCGCGGACAGGCTCGACCGGCCTTCGATCAGGCCGACGAACCAGGCGAAGACGAGCAGGAGCAGGAAGAGCCTGTACGGCTCGAGCGCGAACGGCAGGTCGACCGGCAGCGAGTACGTCTTGATGGGGACGAGCCAGACGAGGAGGGCGAGCGACGCGGCCATGTTCGCCCACGTGAAGACGGGGACGGCCGTGTCGCGGAGGGCGAGCAGGCAGGCGAGGAGCAGCACGATCGCCCCGCCGGCGGTCGCCTTCGCACCGAGGGGGATCGTCGCCAGGAAGGCCAGCCCGCCGAAGGCGGCGAGCGCGAGCGGCACGGTCCGGCGAGCCGCAGGCGGCTGGCTATAGGAGGACACGGCTAGGCGGCTCCGGTGACTAGACCCGGGCCTTGGACCGCTTCCGCTTCCGCGCCTGCTTCGGCTCGGAAGCCTCCTCGCCGAGGTCCGCCGTCGCCTCCGCCGGCTCGGGTGCGGTGCGCCACCGGCGCGGGAGCGCGAGGCCGAACGGGAAGATCCGGTCGAGGAGGATCGCCAGGGCGACGAAGGCGCCCGCGACGACGACGAAGAGCATGAGCGGCAGGCTCAGCGAGCCGCCGCCGGAGGAGATGGCGCTGTCGGGGCGCTGGATCTCCTGCAGCAGGATGCGCTCCTGGCGGCGGAGGCCGGCCTCGTCCTGCGTCTCGTCCACGTAGACCTGGAACGCCTCCACCGTGGCCTGCGTGAGGTTGACGGCGCCCGCGTAGGTGTCCGAGTGGCCGTAGACCTCGACGACCGGCACCTGCGAGAGTTCGAACCTGCTCGGCGAGTTGACCTCGTAGATCGCCCGCGTGGTGATCGTCCCCGGGAGCGGGCCGGACATCTCCTGCCGGAGCTGCCGCACCTCGTCGGACTCGATCAGGATCGGATAGAGGTTCGCGCTCGAGATGAGCGTGCCGAGGTCGGGAGCGCCCGCGGGCTCCGGGATGGCAGGCTCTCCCTCCTCGCCGGGCGACTCGGTCGTCACGGTCGTCCGGAAGTACGGCGCCTCGGCGCTCGTGACGAGGAGACGGGCGACGGCGGTGTAGGTGACCTGATCCCGCTTCTCGAGCGACGGCGGCACCGAGCCGAAGTCGATCCGGTACACGGCCGCGATCGCCGCGATCGCGGCGATGCCGAGCCCGAGGAGGAGCAGCCACCAGAACCGCCTCAGCGCGCGGACGTACTGGTTCCCGGAGAGGAGCGGCGACTTCGCGACGGCGACACCGCCGTCGCGCGGCCCAGTTTGCGGCGCGCCGCAGCGCGCGCAGAAGCGCGCGCCTTCGTGAATCTCATGGCCGCAATTCAGACAGGACATCCGAGTCTCGCTCTGATCCACGCCGAGAATCGGCTCTGGTCACCGACCGCCGGCTCGTCTGAGTGTAGCTCGCTCGAACGGACCCGTCTCATCCTTCGCGGCTAGTTCGCGGGGGGTCCTGGACCTGCGCGTTTGGGGGAGGCGCCTCGGCGAGATGCCCCCGCACGGCCATCAGGCTCTTCGTCATGCCGAGGACGCGCTCACGGTGGATGGCCGCGTCAGGGAAGAGCCGGCGAAGGTCGGCGGCCGAGAGAAGCGTCGTCTCGTACCACTCGCCCTTCTTGCGCCAGCCCATGGTGAATCGCTTGTTCAGCGCACGGAGTGCCCGCTCCGGCAGGAACTGCACGAACGGCATCTGGTAGTGCGGCTCGATCGGGAACCAGCGGTTCGGCGTCTGCACGAAGTAGCGCTCGCCGACACGGCGGATCTCCCTGGCGAAGGCCGGCTGGAGCCCTTTGGGGACGTGCTCGATGACCGAGTTCGAGAAGACGATCGGGAACGAGCGGTCGTCGAAGGGCAGCTGGGTCCCGTCCGCGCGCTGCACGGTGACGTTCTCGCCCTGGAGCCAGTCGCGCTCGTCGGTCTCGAGGTCGACGGCCACGATCGGATTCGTCTTGTTGAAGCGTTCGAGCGCGGACCCCTCGCCGGCGCCCACGTCGAGGATCCGATCCTCCGGCGCGACGGCGCAGAGCTCCACGAACATGCGGTAGCGCTGCTCGCGCCAGCGACGGATCGTGTCGCTGCGCTTGGCCCAGGTGCGGAGCCGGTCGCCGACGCTCATCGCGGCCCCACGCCGGTCACGTCGGCGCACGAGGGATCGTCGTGCGGGAGCACCCGGACGTCGGCCTGGACGATCTCCTGCGCCGCCGGATCGATCCGGATCGCCCGGAAGCGCCCCTCGCAGACCGTCGTGTCGCGCGCGCCCGAGCGCAGCGAGTCGGCGTAGAAGAGCGTCTGGCCGGTGTTGGGCCCGAGAACGCAACCCTCGCACACGACATCGGTCGGCAGCGACGCCCCCTGGCCTCCCTGCGCCAGGAAGAGGTTCGCGTTGCCGAGGCAGTCGACGCGGAGGTTGCGGAAGGTGATCGCGCTGCCGCCCATGACGTGGATGCCGTCCTGGTGGTACTCGCCGGCGATGTCGTGGCACTTGACGTAGCCCGACTCGATCACCAGGTCGTGGGCGACGTCGCCGCGGTTCTGCACCTTGATCCCATCGGCAGTCCAGGTCTCGACCTCGATCCGCCCGATACGGCCGGTGCAGTTCGTGGCGAGGCTGATCGCGTCCTGCACCGGCGTGCGCATCGTCACGCGCACGAGGTCGAGGTCGACATGGCCCGAACAGAGGAACGGACGGTTCTCGAGGATGCGGGTCTTGGCGGGATCGG